>JBFWMJ010000008.1:0-54848 GCA_050251675.1 Sphingobium sp. | reverse complement strand
CTGCCGGGGCCGCACCAGCGCGACCGCCCGGCCGGTTTCGGCCAGATCGACAGGCGCGTCCAGTTCGATGAAATCCTCGACCACCGCGTTGGCCAGCGAGGCAAGATCGACTTTCTGCACCGGCTCACTGCTGCGCCCCGCGCGCGCGAGGGACAGGATATCCTCCAGCATCCGGTTCATCTCGTCGATCGTTTCCGACATGCGGGCCCGTTCCACATCATCATCGACCGATTCGGCCCGCACCCGCAGCGAGGCGAGCGGCGTGCGGAGGTCATGGCCGATCGCGCCCAGCATGCGATCCTTTTCCTCCAGCATCGCGATAATGCGCGACCGCATGGCATTGAACGCGGTGGTCAGGTCGCGCACATCGCCCGGCCCGCGTTCCTCGACCGGATCGGCCGATCCGGTGCGCGCGAACTGGTGCGCCGACGCGGTCAGTTGCTGCATCGGCCGCGCCATGCGCCGGCCAATCCACAGCAGCGGCAGCAGCACGATGACATAGAGGACGATCGTCTGCCCGACCAGCCAGCCGCCGAAGCGTGGCGTGCGATCCACGGTACGGGCTTCGGTGACAACCCATCTGCCCGGTTCATATTCGACCGCCATGGTCAGTCGACTGACCCGGCGCCGGTCCGGTTCATCACCGCCGGCGCGCGAACGGGCAGTGTCCCAGCGGCGCGGCGGCAGCGGCTGGCTGTCCTGCGTCACGGCGATTGTCCGCACCGGCAGGCCGATATCCGCGAACATCGCGGCGGCGCGTTCTTCGACATCGGGTCGGGGCGCGCCGGTCAGCAGCGGGCGGCTGTCGACGAAACGGGCGCGGCGCGGCGCGCCGTCATGGCCACCGCGGCGCCGGTCCGACCGGACATCCAGCGCATCGACGATCCGATAGACGGCCGGCGCCGTGGCGCCGGTCAGTTGCAGCCGGTTGCGTTCCGCCAGCAACAGCGCGAAATTGATCGCCTGCGCCACGAACAGCGCAATGGCTACCAGAACGATGATCTGGCCGACCAGACTCTGCGGCCACAGGCGCACCCGCCTCACAGCTTGCGCACTTCCGCCGACAGCATATAGCCGCCGCCCCAGACGGTCTTGATCAGCGTGGGCGCCTTGGGGTCGGGCTCGATCTTCTTGCGCAGCCGGCTGATCTGATTGTCGATCGCGCGGTCGAAGGGGTTGGCTTCCCGTCCCTGGGTGATGTCGAGCAACTGGTCCCGGCTCAGCACCTGATTGGGCCGGGTCGCAAAAGCCAGCATCAGATTATATTCGGCAGTCGACAGCGGCAACGACACGCCCTCGCCGTCGACCAGCGTGCGCTCCTGCGATTTGAGCAGCCACCCGGCAAAGGCATAGGTCGCGCCGTCGGACGCGCTCACCCGCTGTCCGCCGGTGGCGACCCGGCGAAAGATCACCTTGATCCGCGCGACCAGTTCGCGCGGGGAAAAAGGTTTGAGCACATAATCGTCGGCGCCCATCTCCAGACCGACGATCCGGTCGGTCTCCTCCGATTTCGCGGTCAGCAGGATCACCGGGATCTCGCTCGTCTCCCGGATATGGCGGCACAGCGACAAACCGTCCTCGCCGGGCATCATGATGTCGAGCACCACCATGTCGATCGCATTGGCGCCGAGCCGCAGCCGCGCCTCCGCCGCATTTTCGACGGATGTGACACGAAAGCCGTTGCGGCCCAGATAATGCGCCAGCGGCTCGCGAATGGAACGCTCGTCATCGACAAGCAGAAGATGGGGTTTATCGGTCATATCGGCAGTCCGTTACGGAGTGGGCGGCGGGGAAAGGGCGAAGGGACGAAGCGTCGCGACACTTGCGCTTCGCCCCTTTTCCGTCGGCGGCTGGTTCAGAACACGGAAGCGTCTTCCAGCCGCCCGTCAGCCGCGGTCAGCCGGCGGGCTGCGCCGGCCGGCCCTTGCGCTCCCGCCATTGCTGGCGCATCGCGTCGCGCGCGGCCTTCATCTCCTCGGCGGTGACCTTGCCGTCCTTGTCGGCGTCGGCCTTGTCGAACAGCGCGATGGGGCCGGCCATGAACTCCGCCTTGGTCAGCACACCGTCCTTGCCGGCACCGCCGCGCCAGCCGCCGGTCGCCATGCCCTTGCCCGGCCCATGATGGTGGCGTCCGCCCCAATGCCGGCCGTCACGGCCGCCGGGCTTTTCAGCGCGCGCGCCATCTGGTTGCGCAGGTGCGGGCCGCGCGGTGAATTCAGCCTTGCTGATCTGGCCGTCCTTGTCGGTGTCGAGCGCGGCAAAACGGGCATCGAGCCGTTGCGCCCGCATCGCGTCACGGTCGGCCTGCGTCAGCGTGCCGTCCTTGTCGACGTCCATCCGGGCGAAGCGCGCCTCCAACGCGGCGGTCAGCGCCGCTTTGGTGAGCGTGCCGTCCTTGTCGGCATAGGCCTTCATCATCATGCCGCCGCGCGCGCCATGACGGCCCGGCCCTTCGGCGCCGTCCGGCTGCGCGAAGGCGATGTGGGACGCCGTCAGACCACCCACGAACAACGATCCGGCCGCGACGGTGGTGAAGAATTTGCGTAGCATCAGTCTTTCCCTTCCAGGCATTTATCATGGATGGCCCGTGCCATCTCTGACAACCCTTATCGGGAGGACATGTGCCGCAACTATGTCATGGTATGCGGGAATATGTCGCAATTTGTATCGCGGCTGAAGGCGCGACCCGAAGGCCGCGCCCCTCCTGACGGCCCCCATCGTATCGACATTCAGGATATGACGCGCCGAAACCAGCGGATTTTCAGGCCCCCAAGCGCGGCATGCCAATGGCATATGCATAGCCGAAGTGCGAAAAGACGTCAGGCGCTGGCCGTCAGAGCTGAATGCCGATCAGCCCTAACGGTCGCGCCGGCCCAGCAACCGCAGGCGCAGGGCGTTCAGTTTGATGAACCCGGCCGCATCGCGCTGGTCATAGGCGCCCGCATCATCCTCGAAAGTCACGACCTTCTCGCTGTACAGGCTGTGGGGCGATTTGCGGCCGACCACATTGACGCTGCCCTTGTACAGTTTGAGACGGACGGTGCCGGTCACCTTTTCCTGACTGTGGTCGATCGCCGCCTGCAACATCTCACGCTCGGGCGAGAACCAGAAGCCGTTATAGATCAGCTCGGCATAGCGCGGCGCGAGCTCGTCCTTGAGATGCGCGGCACCGCGATCGAGCGTCAGTTGCTCGATGCCCCGGTGCGCCACATGATAGATGGTGCCGCCCGGCGTTTCGTACATGCCGCGCGATTTCATGCCGACGAAACGGTTTTCGACGAGGTCGAGCCGGCCGATCCCATGCTTGCGCCCATAGTCGTTGAGCGTTTCGAGCAGGGTCGCCGGGCTCATCCCCACGCCATTGATGGCGACGCCGTCGCCACGTTCAAAATCGACGGTGATATATTCAGGCGCGTCCGGCGCGTCCTCCGGGTTTACCGTGCGCGAATAGACATAATCGGGCACTTCCTCCCACGGATCTTCCAGCACCTTGCCCTCGGACGACGTGTGCAGCATGTTCGCATCGGTCGAAAAGGGGCTTTCCCCGCGCTTGTCGCGCGGAATCGGAATCTGGTGCTTTTCGGCGAATTCAATCAGCTTCGTGCGGCTGGTCAGGTCCCATTCGCGCCATGGCGCAATGACCGTGATATCGGGCTGAAGCGCATAATAGCCCAGCTCGAACCGCACCTGATCATTACCCTTGCCGGTCGCGCCATGGGATACGGCGTCGGCGCCGACCTGACGCGCGATCTCGATCTGCCGCTTGGCGATCAGCGGGCGGGCGATGGACGTGCCCAGCAGATACACCCCCTCATACAGCGCATTGCCGCGCATCATCGGAAAGACATAGTCCTTCACGAATTCCTCGCGCAGATCGTCGATGAAGATATGCTCTTCACGTACTCCCATCAGCCGCGCCTTCTGACGTGCGGGCTCCAGTTCCTCGCCCTGCCCCAGATCGGCGGTGAAGGTCACGACCTCGCAATTATAGCTTTGTTGCAGCCACTTCAGGATAACGCTAGTGTCGAGGCCGCCGGAAAAGGCGAGGACGATGCGGTTAACGGTGTCGGACATGGTGCGATGAGGCCTTTCCCTGATCGGCGCGTATATGTGCGCGCCGGTATCAGCCGCGACCGGGAAGCGCAACCGTCACCGGCGATCGGCGCCGTTCCTTCTCCATCGCCGCACGCGATTCAAGCGCCGGCGCGCCGGACAGCGGACTTCGGGGAAAAAGGTGGGCGAACGGGACAATCGGCGGAATGGAAGCTGGAGCGGGTAGCGGGGATCGAACCCGCATCACAAGCTTGGAAGGCTAGTGCTCTACCATTGAGCTATACCCGCATCGCGCCTGATGCGTCCGTCGCACTGCCATGACATGGACAGCGCGTCAACCTTGGCGGACAGGCTGGCCCGGCGACCCTGTTTCGTCGCGCCAAGGACGCTTACCCACCGCCCCGATTTGCGGTATCACCGCCCCCATGACCAGCCTGTCCCTGCGCCAGCTTGATATATTCGCGCAGATGGTCGCGTCGGGCAGCATCGCGCGTTGCGCGCGTGACGCCGGCCTGCCGCGGGAAGAGGTGGAACGCGACCTGGCGTCGCTCGAACTGCGTCTGGGCTATCGCCTGTTCGACCAGCATGGCGACGAGACGCGGCTGACCCCGGCGGGCCGCAGGACCGCACAGGCATTGACCCTTCTGTCCCGGGGCGACTCGGACATGTGGGACGCCGACGCCTCGCCACCCGCAACGCCGACACCAGCGCCCGAACCGATGCCCGCGGCCACCACCGTCACCGCCATGTCCTGCACGCGCGCGCCGATCGTCCTGGCGGCGCCCGCACCCGTATTCGGCCATTTGCAGGAGGCGCTCACCGCGTTCGAGGACGCCAATGAGGATATCGCCATCACCGTGGATTTGCGTGTCCATCTGGTGGAGGACGCGATCGGCGCCTTTGCGCGCGGGGCGGCCGACATCGCCTATTTCTATGCGATGGACACGCCTCGCGGTATCGAGTCCCGCTACGCCTGGTCAGAACAGCTGAACCTGTATGCCAGCGAGGGCCATCCCCTGGCCAGGGCGGACACGGTGTCGCACGACCAGATCGTACGCACGCCGATGCTGTCGATGGAACCGCGCAACGGGCTGCGACGGATCAGCGAGGACGCGCTGTCCCGCGCCGGCCTGTCCGGCGACCGGCCACTGATCGAAACAGACAATATGTTCACCATTTTGACCGCGCTGCGCGACGGGTCGGGGCTGTTTCCCGCCTTTGGCCCGCTCGCCCGCGATCTTGGCAGAATGCCGGGCATCCGCCGTATAGCACTCAACATGCCCCTGCCCGCCATAGAGGTGCGCCAGGCCGTCCGACCCGACGCCCGCGGCGGCATGGCGGTCGAAGCGCTGGCCGATTATCTCTTCCTATAGGGCGACGCCAGCGCAGCCCGGCGGAACGGCGTTGCCGATTGCCTATTGTTAAGTTTTTCTTACAATAGGTGGATGAAAAGCATGGGACCAAAATCTGATGGCCGGGCCAGGCGGGGCGCCGGCCGCTCGACCATGCATCAGATCGCGGCCCTGCCCTATGAAACCCGTGCGGACGGATCGATGCGCATCCTGCTCATCACCTCACGCGACACGCGCCGCTGGGTCATCCCCAAGGGCAATCGGATCAAGGGACTGGCGGGGCATCGCGCGGCGGAACAGGAAGCATTCGAGGAAGCGGGCATCCACGGCATAGCCTGCCCCGCGCCGCTTGGCCGCTATCGATACGACAAACGGCGCCGCAAGGGCGGATCGCGCGAAGCCATGGTGGAGGTTTTTCCGCTGGCCGTGACCGGCCAGCAGAGCCAGTGGCCCGAACAGGGTCAGCGCGAACTGCGCTGGTTCCCGGTCGCGGAAGCCGCCAGAGCCGTCGACGAGCCGGACCTGCAATCGATCATCGCCGCCTTTCGCGAACCGCCCGCCGTTCCGGGGTGGTTCGCCCGTGGCATGCTGTGGCTGAGCGACAGACGACGGGAAAGGACCGGGATGCTAAGCTGGTTTCATGCGTTGATGCCGAAACAGGGCCGGTTCTTCGAACAGTTTGAAGACCATGCCGACATGCTGGTGGCCGGTGCCGACGCGCTTGCGCGACTGTTGAAGGGCGGGCCCGACATGGCCGCCCATATTCAGGAGATTTCCAGCCGCGAACATGAAGCGGACGATATCATCCGCGACGTGTTGCAGGATGTACGGCGCATTTTCGTTACGCCGTTCGACCGCAGCGCCATCACCGGCCTGATCGGCGCAATGGACGACGCCATCGACCAGATGAACCAGACCGCGAAGGCCATCGCCCTGTTCGAGGTGACGGATTTCCCTCCGCAGATGCAGGATATGAGCGCCCTGATCGTGGAATGCGCGCGGATCACCGCCGAAGCCATCCCGTTGCTGCGCTCGCTCAACATCAATGCCGGCCGCCTGCATGAACTGACCGAACGGCTGGTCACGCTGGAAGGCCATGCCGATATGGTCCATGAATCCGGCCTCAAGGCGCTGTACCAGAGCGCGCGAACGGGCAACGCGATGGATTTCGTCGTAGGCAAGGAAATCTACACCCATCTGGAGAAGGTGACGGACCGGTTCGAGGATGTCGCCAACGAGATCAGCGGGCTGGTGATCGACCACGCCTGAACCGCCACCCGCTCTTCTCCGTTCGTTTCAGGCGGACGGGTCTTCAGGACATGGAATCCCCCGTTCAGCATGGACGCCCTTCTCGCTTTTCCGCTGCTCGTCGGTCTGATCGCCATCGCACTGGCCTTCGACTTTCTCAACGGCCTGCACGACGCGGCCAATTCGATCGCGACCATCGTATCGACGCGTGTGCTCAAGCCGCACTATGCGGTGGCGTGGGCCGCCTTCTTCAACTTCATCGCTTTCCTGTTTTTCGGCCTGCATGTCGCGCAAACCGTGGGCAGCGGGATCGTCAGCGCCGATATCATCGATCCGGGGGTCATTTTCGGCGCGCTGATGGGCGCGATCAGCTGGAACATCATCACCTGGGCGCTGGGTATCCCATCCAGCAGCAGCCACGCGCTGATCGGGGGCCTGCTGGGGGCGGGCGCGGCCAAGGCGGGGGCGTCCGCCATCCTGTGGACCGGCGTGTTCAAGATCAGCGCGGCGATCGTCCTGTCGCCGGCCATCGGCCTGTTCCTTGCCCTGTTTCTGGTGCTTCTCATTTCCTGGCTGTTCCGGCGGTCTACGCCGCAGGGCGGCGACCGTGTCTTCCGCAAGCTGCAACTGATTTCAGCCGCGCTCTATTCGCTGGGGCATGGCGGCAACGACGCCCAGAAGACGATGGGGATCATCGCGGTCCTGCTCTATTCGCAGGGCATGATGTCGGGCGGATTCCATGTGCCTTTCTGGGTGGTCCTGTCCTGTCAGGCGGCGATGGCCCTCGGCACGCTGCTGGGGGGCTGGAAGATCGTGCATACAATGGGCGCGAAAATCACCCGGCTGAACCCGGCGCAGGGGTTTTGCGCGGAAACAGGCGGGGCGATCACCCTGTTCATGGCGACGCATCTGGGCGTGCCGGTGTCCACCACCCACACCATCACCGGCGCGATCGTCGGCGTGGGCGCATCGCGGCGGCTGTCGGCCGTGCGCTGGAACGTGGCGTCCGGTATCGTCGTCGCCTGGGTCGTGACGCTCCCGGCCGCGGCGGTCATCGGCGCGGCCTTTTACGGACTGACCCGGCTGTTCTGAACGGGCGCGGATCGTCGTTCGGACGACAGAGGACCAGAACAGCAAGCTGCGTGCACCCCGGACGAATCATGCGAATCGGCCCGATATGCATTAATGGCCTCGCCGGACTGTCCGTCCACCCCGACCCGATCCCCCATGCCCAGGTCCCCCGCGGCCCGCATCCTTGAAATCACAGGAACGGCACGCGTGCCTTGCACGCCACGGGCCGCCAGCCCTGCAAACAAAAAGACGCCCGCGCGGAATTCCACGCGGGCGCCTTGCCATCACACCTATAGGGAAAGCCGGTTATTCGGCCTTCGACTGAAGATTCACAGCGGCATATTTGCCCCGGCGATCCACCTCCAGTTCGAAATCCAGCCGATCGCCTTCGTTCAGGGCGACCATGCCTGCCCGTTCCACCGCGCTGATGTGCACGAACGCGTCGGGCTGGCCATCGTCGCGCTGGATGAAACCGAAACCCTTCATCGCGTTGAAGAATTTCACCGTGCCACTGGCACGTTCCCCGGTCAGCTGCCGCTGCGGGCCGCCACGATCGGCGCCGCCGAAACCACCGGCACGCGGTTCGCGCGGCGGGCCGCGATCGGTCACGGGCAGAGGTTCGCCGTCGATCTTGAGATCGGTCGCCGACACCTTGCCGCCGCGATCGACCAGCGTGAAGCCCAACTGCTGCCCTTCGGCCAGACCGGTCAGGCCGGCCTGCTCGACAGCGCTGATATGCACGAACACATCCTCGCCGCCGTCGTCACGGACGATGAAGCCGAAGCCCTTCTGTCCATTGAAGAATTTGACCACGCCGGTGCCTTCGCCAACGACCTGGGCGGGCATGCCGCGGCCACCACCGCCGCCACCGCCGCCGAAACCACCGCCGCCGCCGCCAAAGCCGCCGCCCCGGTTGCCACCGCCAAAACCGCCGCGATCACCGCCGAAGCCGCCACCACCGCCGCCAAAGCCGCCGCGATCACCACCAAAGCCGCCGCCGCCGCCAAAGCCGCCGCGATCACCGCCACCGCCGCCACCGTAGAAACTGTCGTCGCCGAAACCGTCGCGCTTATCCTTGCCGCGCCCGCCGCGGCGCCCTCTGTCAAAACTCATGCCCTGTTAGTCACTTTCGCTTCGCCCAAAGATACATCGGACAGGCATGTCGGGCGAATGACACGCAGAATCCACCGCACATACTGCGGTTTGAGAATCACTATATCAACTTTTCCGGGCAGCGCGAACGATTTTCGCCCGATTGCCGCCACAATCGCACGCACACGTAAACAGATCGCGCCTGTGAAAGGCTCGATTGAGTTGCGATGCATTTGGTCATACAGGGACGGTATGACCGTTTATTTCCATGAAGAGGACCTGCCCGAGGGCGTCCTCGCCCCCGGGGCCATCGCCGTCGACACAGAAACCATGGGCCTCATCACCCCCCGCGACCGGCTGTGCGTGGTGCAGATCAGCGACGGAGGGGGTGACGAACATCTGGTCCGGTTCAATCCGGGCAGCGATTATGCCGCGCCTACGCTCAAGGCCGTGCTGGCCGACCCGGCACGCCTGAAGCTCTATCATTTCGGGCGCTTCGACCTCGCCGCGATCCGCCATTATCTGGGCGTGGTGGCGGCCCCGGTCTATTGCACCAAGATCGCCTCGCGGCTGGTGCGCACCTATACCGACCGCCACGGCCTTAAGGAACTGGTGCGCGAGCTTCTGGGCCAGGACATCAGCAAGCAGCAGCAAAGTTCCGACTGGGGCGGGCCGCATCTGTCCGACGCGCAGAAAGACTATGCCGCGTCGGACGTGCGCCACCTTCACGCTCTTCGGGAGGAACTGGACAAGCGGCTGGTGCGGGAAGGCCGCATGGCGCTGGCCCAGGCCTGTTTCGACTTTCTGCCGCACCGGGCAGAACTGGATCTGGCGGGCTGGCCGGAAATCGATATTTTCGCGCATATATGAGACGATAGAGCGAAGAGCCGCACGCCATGTCCACCCAGGCCGATCAGCAACGTCATGCGCGCCGACACTGGGCGCGGCCCGGCGGCAGCCATGACCGGCTGGTCGCCATGCTCAAAAACTACCTGCCCATGGCTGTCGGCGTGCTGACGGCGCTGCTGGCGATCGCGCCCTTCACCGGCGGCGACAAGGTGAGTTTCCTGCTCGACAAGAACAAGGTGGAGGTCGCCAGGGAACGCATGCGCGTGACCGAAGCGCTGTATCGCGGCGAGGACAGCAAGGGACAGCCCTTTTCCCTGCGCGCGGGATCGGCGGTGCAGAAAAGTTCCCGCGAGCCTGTCGTCGATCTCAACGACATGTCCGCGCGCATCCTGCTGGCCGACGGCCCGGCGGTGCTCAACGCCGGCAAGGGGCGGTACAACATGGACAACGAACGGGTGGCGATCGACGGCGCGGTCCAGTTCCAGGCGGCGGGCGGTTATCGCCTGACCACTCGCGACGTCGGCATCGACCTCAAGACCCGGCGGATGCAGAGCGCTGGCCGCGTCGACGGGCGCATCCCGATCGGCACGTTCAGCGCCGACCATCTGGAAGCGGACATGGAGGCGCGGACCGTCACCCTGAATGGTCGTGCCAGCTTGCGCATCGAGCAAAATGGCCTCAAAGGGCGGAACTGATGAATCGGCCTGTTCCCCTGCTCTGTCTCGCCCTGCTGGGCACGGCCGGTGCGATGACCCTCGGCAACGCAGGGGCAAGCGCGCAGGTTCTCAAGAATCACGACAGCAATGCGCCGGTAAATTTCACCGCCGACCGGATCGAGGTGCAGGATCGCGCCGACCGGGTGGTCGTTTCGGGCAATGTCGAAGTGGTGCAGGCCGGCCTGACACTGAATGCGGCGCGCATGACCGTGGCCTATCGCCAGAACGCGCGCGGCGGCACCAGCGGCGGCGACATGACGGGCGGAATCGAAATAGACCGCATCGACGCGTCGGGCAATGTCGTGGTGACGAGGGGCAATGAAGTCGCGCGCGGCAATGTCGGCATCTATGACCTCAACCGCCGGCTGATCACCATGCTGGGCAATGTGTCGCTGACGCAGGGGGCGAACCGCCTGACCGGGGGCCGTCTGGTGATCGACCTCACGAGCGGCCGGTCGACCGTCGACGGCCGGGCGTCGGGCGGAGCGCCAGGCGTGTCCGGCAGTGGCGGCGGCCGGGTGTCCGGCACCTTCACCGTTCCCCAGCGCAAGGACTGAGCAGCCCGAACGTTCGCCCGGCCGCCGCGGCGGCCGGACGATTTTTCCCTTGCCCCGGCGGGTTTCCCATGCACAAAGCTTGCCAGATTGCAGAGCGCCCGGCGAACTTTACCGCTGGTTAACCCTGTTTGCGGCAAGGACATGTTATGGATGACGCGACGATCAAGGGCCGTACGGCACCCGCGACCCCGCCGGTCCCGCAGGAGATAGGCGAGGGCCTGTCCGTCATTTCCATCGCGAAAAGCTATGACAAGCGGGCGGTGCTGACCGACGTGTCGCTGACGGTGGGCAAAGGCGAGGTCGTCGGACTGCTTGGCCCCAATGGCGCGGGCAAGACCACCTGCTTCTATTCGGTCATGGGGCTGGTGCGTCCCGATCATGGCCGGATCGTATTGGACGGACAGGATATCACCGCCATGCCGATGTATCGGCGGGCGATCCTCGGCCTTGGCTATCTGCCGCAGGAAACATCGATCTTCCGGGGGATGACGGTCGCGCAGAATATCGGCGCCGTGCTGGAACTGGCCGAACCTGACCGCACCGCCCGCGACGCGCGACTGGAACAGTTGCTGGACGAATTCGGCCTGACGCGCCTGCGCGATTCGGCGGCCATGGCCTTGTCGGGCGGCGAACGCCGACGGTGCGAAATCGCCCGCGCGCTGGCGGCCAATCCGTCAATCGTGCTGCTCGACGAGCCGTTCGCCGGCATCGACCCGCTGTCGATCGCCGACATTCGCGACCTGGTGAAACAGCTCAAGACCCGCGGCATCGGCGTCCTCATCACCGACCATAATGTCCGCGAGACGCTGGAAATCGTCGATCGCGCCTGCATCATCTATGGCGGCCAGGTGCTCTTCACGGGCAGTCCGGTGGAACTGGTCGCCAATGCCGACGTCCGGCGGCTCTATCTGGGCGAGAATTTCTCGCTATGACATGAGCGGCGCCCCCTCCCAGTGCCGGCGGGACGGCGGAGGGACCGCCTGATGGCGCTCGCGCCCCGCCTCGACCTGCGCCAGAGCCAGTCGCTGGTCATGACGCCCCAGTTGCAGCAGGCGATCCGCCTGCTGGCGCTGAGCAACCTGGAGATCGAGGCGTTCGTCGCGGGGGAACTGGAGAAAAACCCGCTGCTGGAGGCGCAAGCCCCCGGCAGCGACATGACCGATACGCCCGCCGCCGGGGTGGACGCCGCCATCGAACAGCCGGCCCTGTCGGCGGAGGCCGGCGCGGTCGACCAGCTGATCGGGCAGGGCATGGGGGAAGCCGATTCGCCGCTCGACGTCGACCATCGCGCCGAAACCTTCATCGATGACGGACCGGGCGACCGGCTGGCGGGCGGCGGATCCGGCGCGATCGATACGCACAACAGTGGAAGCGGCACCGGCGAAGCACCCGATTTCGACCGCTTCGCCAATCCCGGCGGCGGACTGCAGGAGCATCTGATGGATCAGGCCCGCGCGCAGTTGTCGGGCATCGACCTGATCATCGCGGGCCAGCTGATCGGGCAGATGGACCCGGCCGGCTATCTGGAGGCCGATCTGCTGGAAACGGCGCACGGCCTTGGCGTATCGCTTCAGGCTGTCGAGCGGATACTGGACGTCGTCCAGACGTTCGACCCCACGGGCGTTGGCGCGCGGACGCTGGCCGAGTGCCTGACATTGCAGGCACGGGACGCGGACCGCTATGACCCGTGCATGGCGCGCCTGCTCGCCAATCTCGATCTGCTGGCGCGGGGCGCCCTGCCGCAGCTGCGGCGGATCTGCGGCGTGGACGAGGAGGACATGGCCGACATGATCCGCGAACTGCGCGGCTATGATCCCAAACCCGGCCTGCGCTTTTCAGACGACCAGGTGATCGCCGTATCGCCCGACCTGTTCGTCACGCCCACCGCCGACGGCTGGGCGATCGAAGTCAATGAGGCCACCTTGCCGCGCGTGCTGATCAACCGCGCCTATTATGTCGAACTGACCCGCGGCGCGCAGGACAAGACGGCGAAGGCATGGCTGTCGGACTGCCTGACCAGCGCCAACTGGCTGGTGAAGGCGCTGGACCAGCGACAGAAGACACTGATCAAGGTGACCAGTGAAATCGTGCGGCAACAGGAGGATTTCTTCCTCAAAGGCGTGGCCCATTTGAAGCCGATGACCCTGAAGGCCGTCGCGGACGCGATCGCCATGCACGAATCCACGGTCAGCCGTGTCACGTCCAACAAATATCTGTCCTGCCCACGCGGTCTGTTCGAACTGAAATATTTCTTCACCAGCGGCGTCGCCACCGCCGATGGCGACGGATCGATATCGGCGCAGGCCGTCAAAAGTCACATCAAGGCGCTGATCGGCGCCGAAACCGCCGACGCGATCCTGTCCGACGACATGCTGGTCGACATGTTGCGCGGCAGGGGCATGGATATCGCCCGGCGCACGGTCGCGAAATATCGCGAAGCTATGGGGATCGGATCATCCGTGCAACGGCGCCGGCAAAAGGCGCTGAACGGCCGGGCAGCTTGACCGCGCGTGAACGGGACCGATTGATCGACAGGATGACGCGTCGGATATGGTGGCATTTTGCTGCGCCCTGCTTAGTGTCGCCGACCGCGTTCCCGCCCGACGCCACGGGCGGCGCGGGCCATCCGGCCCGGTCACACAGGCCCTAACGGAAAAAGGCGGCGGCACATGGCCGCGCCGCGCCATGATCGGAGCCTTCCCGCCCCATGGCCGATGCCACCCCACGGCGGAAACCATCGCCGAAAACAGAAACGCGCACGGAAATGAATCCATTTCGGACTATTTGACCGGACATCTCCAAAAAGCCTTCTTTCCGACGCGCCCACCCCACCATATCGGTGTGAAAATGGAGGAAGCACCGATCACGCGTCCTTTCCTTCGGTCCTTTCCCTCCGATACGGTGAAAGACCGCTCTGTCCATTGGCCCGCTTTGCGGTAAGCCGGGGAACAAATGAGGTCCAGGAGACGATGCCATGCCCGAGCCCCTTTCCCCGTCCCGTATGATAGACATGCCTTATGGCATACGCGACGAACGCCCGGCGCTGCTGCTGGTCGCCGACCGGGGCACGCGTGACGACGCGCGGGCACTGGCGGAAGCGGCCAATCTCCGCCTGCTCGACCTGATACCGCTTGACCAGGCCGCGTGGCGACTGGACATGCAGGTCGGTTGCGACGTCGTCCTCCTGTTCTGCGAGGGTGCCGGCACGGTGCTCGAACGGCTGCTAGTCCAACTGGAGACCGTCTCGACGCAAAATCAGATGGGGCTGGTCATCGTCGCCGATCATGACAATATCGACCTGGCCTTCGCCACGCTGCGGGGGGAACGGTCGCAATTGCTGTACGCGCCCGATGCCACCGACCTTGCCGCCGCGCTGGTTGTCGCGGTCGACCGCAGCGGGACGCAGGCCCGGCTCCATGATATCGGGCGCGAAAGCGAAGGCGCCCGATTGCAGCAGTTGAGCGACGAAGTCGGCCGAATCGCCCGGACGCTGGAAGCGCTGACGCGGGGGCAGCGCAGCAGCGCGCCGCCATCCTTCCTGACCGGCCCGCGCATTTCCGACACGTCCAGCGATTATATCGGCATGCCCGCCCTGCCGCCGCTGGGCCCGTCATCGCCGCCGGACGACGACAGCGCGTTGACGGCATCGATGGTGCGCGACATGTTGCGCGCGCGGCGGATGCGGGCGGACTTCCTGGCGGGCGACCTGTTCGCCGATCCCGCCTGGGACATGTTGCTGGACCTGCTCGCCGCCCGGCTGGACCATGACCGCGTGTCGGTTTCCAGCCTGTGCATCGCCTCCGCCGTGCCGCCGACCACAGCCCTGCGCTGGCTTCGGACACTGACCGAACGGGGGCTGGTGGTGCGCCAGGCCGATCCCCATGACGGGCGGCGCGTCTTCATCGCCCTGTCCGACGAGGCCAGCATCGCGCTGACCCGCTGGTTCGCCGCCACCCGAAAATTGCTGGGAAATTAGCCCGGATCGACATTTCGCTCTGACGGCCTGCAAATGGCGGTTTGTTGCGCTTCCGCTACTCAGTTTCCGTAAGCAGGCTGCACTTCGGGTCACGAAAAACCACCATTTTCGTCACGCTATCTTTTGAATGGCGATCCGTCCCAAGTCCCTCGCCACGACGGGCAGGAGCGTGAGCGTGGCGGACGCATCCCTGCCCGCGCTTGACCCACCGCCATATTGCCGTAGACAGGCGGACACCGGCCGCCCATAAGGCGCGCCCGTGGGGCGATTAGCTCAGTTGGTAGAGCGTCTCGTTTACACCGAGAATGTCGGCGGTTCGAGCCCGTCATCGCCCACCATTTTAAAGCCGCATAAATCCTATGGTTTTGGGCCTTTCCTGTCAATAACGACAGTAGGGCCATTTCCGTCTTTGGTCCGCATGTGGTCCGCAAACCACTGGTCCGCAGCAGCGCGAATCTCCCCCCATATGGTGGACAGCATCGCGGCTGCTTCTCTCAGATACGCTGGATCATATTTCGCGTAGACCGCCGTGGTCCGATTTTCGTAGGCGTGTCCGAGTAGCGCGCTGATCTGCTCCTGCGGGATGTGCCGCGATCGTAGCAGGGTCGCCAGCGTGTGCCGGATCGTCTTGGGAACGACCATATCCGACAGCCCTAGTGCTGCGCGCATGTGCCGCCATGCGTTGCGCCGGGACGCGGCGGGCATGTGTGGATCGGCAAGCCAGTCATTCAGGACACGCTCAATCTCCGGTATCTGGGGGATCACCGGATTGACCTTCTTCGTCCGATCCCAGGCCGGCGGGTGCATGTCGAGCAAGCCTTGATCTTTGCGCCACTGTTTCGCCGGATCAAAGGCAAGGCAGGCATCGGGCCGTGACGCGGTGGTCATCATCAGGACGACCCAGCGCCATGTCGGCTTGTCCATCGACAGAAACGCCAAGGCCGCGCCCATTTCCTTGATCGTCATCACCGTGTCGCGAGCGCGCGAACGCTTCTCCTTGGGGACGCTGGGGATCTTCGGCACATAGGGTATACGCTGGTTGTTCGCGGCATGGTTCAGGGCGGCACGCAGGTCCTCGATATTGCGCTGGACCGATTCGCCCTTCACACCATCTGACTTGTGGACATATTCCTTGCCGCGCCATGGGACTGAATAGCCGTGCGGCCCCATCCGCCACGCGATATAGCGGCTGATGAGGTTCTTGTTGATCTGAGCGACTGTCACGCGCGCCCCCACTTCGTCCTGCATGACAAAGCCGATGAAGTGGCGCAGCGACCCGGCAATGGTATCCGGGTTCTTGGTCTGCGATCCATGCTCGTCATAATAGAGGATAAGCTGGGGCAGGACCGCAGCGGCCTCGACCGGCTGATGGCCCTTGGCCCGCTCCTTCTCGACAAAGGCATGGATGACGCCGATTGCATCGTCTAATTCACGGCACTTAGTGCTGCGATATACGTCCGATCTTGCCTTGGCGTCGTATCTGGCGATCTGCCAGATGTCGGGGGAGCGGCCGTCCCTGCGCTTGTCGAGCCAATAGCCTCCGATGACGTAAGGCGATGTGTCTTTGCCCATGATGCCTTTATTTCCTCGGCCTCGGCCTGAATGAGAGCGTCCAGCGTGCCGATGTCCACAAGCAGGCGCAGTTCGTCCAGCGTGAATTTCGTCCCGGTTTCATTCCGAAGGGCGCGGCGATATTTCTTGGCGATGTCGCTGATCTGTCCCACCCCTCACCCCTCCCCGATGGCTGCTGAGAGCATGGCGGACCATATTTCATCGACGCTGCAATGCCATTGCGCCTCGCGTCCGGCTGTTCTGTTGCCTGCATCCACCATCTCCGGCGTCGGGTCGCGCAGGGCTTTCAGGGCGGCGATGGAAGCGCGCCTGTCTACATCGCTCAGACGCGCCACCGGGTTTGTCCCGGTAAGCGCCCGCGCATTCTTGATAGCGATGGCGACCGCCTCCACCATGTCACTCGCCATGGTCCGCCTCCTTCACTGGCGGTATCAAATCCACCCATGCATCGAGGAGCCGCTGCCAATCGGCCCACGACACGTTGCTCTGCGCGGTATGCTGACCCGCATATGCATCCGATGCGATTAGCTTCGTCAGGCCCTTGCCGCGCAGATCCGCTTCCTTGACTGCATCCATGACCTGCCAGCCCAGCGCGGCGGCATGGGCAAATGGTTGGATGGCGTCCAGGAGTGCCTGCGACTTTTGCTTATCGATCATGATCCGCCTCCTTCTGGCACGGAACTATCCCCGCCCGACCCGGATCGCTCCGGCACACAGCGCAATTGCAGCTATCATCCGCATAGAGCGGGGCGCAGTGATCGCACACGCCGCTGTGGCTGGGGTGGCTGCTCCCGCATTCGATACAGGTGGTGAAGAAGGCGCGTTTCATTTCGGCGGCTCCGCTAGTGGTGCGCGAGTGTCCCATCTTTTCCGTGCGGCTTCCTCGGACATGCTTGTGATCTTCGCGCATCCATGCGGACACCAGATTGAAAAGCGCTGGAAAGGCTCCCCATGAAGCTGGCAATGCTCCACCTTACCTAAGCCATGATGAGGCGTCGCACCGCAGAACGGACAGGGTGACGACTTGCTCACCGCCCCAGCCTTTCCAACTGCGCCCGCAGCCTGCGAGCGTGGTTTGCCTTTGCGGCGTCCGTGAACGGCTGATGCGCGACCAGCGGCGATATCGTCGCACGGTGCCCGCGCCGGGACATAGACGAGGTGCGGCAAAGGATGGTGGCGGTCATCGAATTGTCAGCCGCGCTTATTGGGCGAGTCCGGCTGTCCCCTTGAGAAACTGGTTATGCGGGCTGCTCGCCATGAGCGTCCAGAATGTGGTCATCCAACATGTCTCTTGCCCTCCTCAGTACCCGCGCAGCGCCTGCACGGTGGCCTTATCCAGCCCCGCGAGCGGCCCGCGATCATTGACGCGCGGCGCCCATTCCCGCGCCAGATGCTCGCGCCGCCACTTCTCACGCTGGCGCTCGACCGAAAGGCGCCGGGCCAAAAGGTCCTGATCCCGGCTGGCCACTTGCTCGCGGAATTGGGAGCGGACGCCATCAATGAAGGCGTGCACCTCGCCCGGATCGGGATAGCGCGCGATGAAGATCATCAGGTCGCGGAGCGGGCACGGCTTCATCGCCGTCCGCCGCGCGAGCCACAGCCGCAACGTTGTGTCGGCCGGCACGTTGCTGACCTCCGGGTGGGCGCGCATGGCGCGGCTCAGCACATCGGGTGTCCAGCCGTTGACCCGGAGCCACGCAGCGACCGTTTGGCGGTCTTTGTTCTGGTTCGGGGCGTCGGTCACTTCCGCAGATCCGCTTCCGCGTCGTCCAGCGCCAGATCGACCGCGCTCATCAGCGCGCTATCGTAGGACTCGATCGCAGTGCGATGCTGGTCCGCGTCCGCGCGAACAGCGTTGAGGTCGATGATCGTGCCGGCGGCCTCGGCACGCGCGATCAGCTCGGCGGCGGCATTCTGAGCCGGGTGCGTCGCTTCGCCGCGCTGGGTGTCGGCGGGGCCTTCCTCCCAGCCTGCCGTCTGCGCATCGAGCGCGCGTGCGGCTTCCTCGTCTTCCTCGATCTCGCCGGTTTCGGGGTTGTGGCCCAACGTCTCCTGCCGGGTCGGCGGAGCCAGCGCCGTGGGCGCGTCAGGCTCGATAGCCATCGCCATAGTCGCGGAGCGGGCCGCAATGGATTCGTCCATCGCTTCGACATCGATCAGGTCGCCCGACATCGGCAGGGTTTTGGAATGGCGGCGCATCACGGTCTTGCGCGCCATCTCCGAAAACCAGTCGACCCACGGCCCTTTGGGTGGGATCGGCTTGCCATCTCGCGTCGTCTTGCCCAGCGCCCCGGTCTGGCTCGCCTGCCGAACCTTGTTGATATCCCGTCGCGGCATGACCTCGAATGTTTTCGTGCCATCCTTGAGCGTCGCCACGGAATAGGCGGCGGCGATATCTTCGTCACTCGGATCGAAGGTCGGGTCCAGGTTCGGCTTGTGGCGCAACATGCGCTCCGTGCCCTCCTCGTAGATGAAAAGCCCGGACTCGATTTCCTGGCGGTAGACCACGGCGGTCTGAATGTCCGCGACCTCGCCAGACTGGAGGATTTTCTTCCGCAGACCGTAAACCATCGGCATATACTGGACCTGCTTGACGCTGATCCATTGGTTGCCGTCCTTCACGCGGGTATTGAACGTCACCAGCGCCGCCTCGCGGCCATCTGGCAGAAGCCCGTCCTGCGCCGCCTTCATGCAGGAGGTGACGAGCGTGGCCCGATCCGCCTTGAGAATATCGGGGTTTGTCTGCGCCGCCGTCATGATCGTGCGCTGGAATTTCTCCGGCGTAATATGAGCCGGAAGCGCCATCTTGAAGTCGTCAGCCCGCTTGGCGAGCTGGAAGCGCAGATGATCGTAGGGGTTGTCGTTGCGCGGCTGGATCGCGCCGCCGTCGCGGGCGGCAAGCTGGGTCGCCATGTTTAATTCTCCAGATGAGTTTGAAGATCGTGATCATCGAAGTCGTTGAGCGTGTTGCCGTCGGCCTCCGGCTCGATCTTTCCGAGGGTGGGCTTGGTCGGAAATGATGGGGCTTCGTCGCCGATCGCGACGACCTCGACGCGCTTCCATCCATCGCCGTCCCGATCCTCCACCTTGGCGAAATCGCCAACGGCCAAAGGCTCACCGTCATTGTGGTAGGTGTAGCTGCGCGCATCGGTGATGCGGAACTTGCAGGCGATATATTGGCGGCTCTCGGTCATCATTTCCTCCTCAGCGATTGCTGGCTTTGATTTCGTCCCAGATACGGACGCCTGCGATTTCACGGACACCGCCGCGCACAAGGCTGGTTATCGCCTTGTCGATGGCTTCCCGGACCTTCTCGTTGTTCTCGACGGCAATGAAGGCGAGTTGATAATCAGTGACCTGGCCGCGCCATTCTTTCTTGCCGGATACGGTCGCGCCATAGTCGCCACGGATGACCTGGCGATCAGGCTCTGGGGCTGGTGGTGGGGGCGGCGGCGCTGGCTCGACCTCGGAGAAGTCCGCTGGCGCAGCATCAGCGGCGGCGGCGCGTTCGGCGGCGATACGGTCCTGTTCCGCGCGCCATGCCGCCTGTTCGGCTTCATGCTGGCGACGCAATTCAGCGTCACGGATGGCGCGCTGCTCATTGAGATATTGGGTCTGCTTGCCCTCGACCTTCAATTTTGCCGCGTCGAGCGGGCCGCGCAGTTCATTCTTGGCTGCGTCCACGGCGCGTCCGGCCGCAAGATAGGGGTTTTTCGCATCCTTATGCGCGTCATCCACAACCTTCGCTGCGGCGCGTATTTGCTTGACCAGTTCGCCGCAGCGGCCCGCCGTGTCGTCGTCAACGGCAGCGGCGCGGTCGCTGGCGTCGAGAAGCTGTTCGATCCGGCGTCGGAAGCCTTCGCGGCTATCCAGTATTTCATCGAACGCGGCTTTGGCCTCGATATCGAGCGGCGGTCGGTTATGGCCGATTGGCGCGACGGCCTGCTTGGCCTCGCCGGGGAACGGCCTTACGTCTGGAAATGCGGTTGCCATTGCGGTTCTCCTAGAAAAGAATTGGGCTGGTGATCGGGTCCGCCTTGCGTCGCGGGTCTGCGAACGGGCTGTCCGGCGCATGGTCGCGCGCCCAAGACTGCACAGTGCAGAGGTGGCGATATTCGTCGGCCGGAATCGGATCGGCGGCGCACTTGGGCCAGACGCGCTCAAGGCTGATGGCATCGCCATTGACTTGGGCCTGCCAGCGATGCGAACGGTCCAGTTCTTCGCCGGTCACAGGATCGAGCGGAGCGCCGTGCCAGATGCGGACGCCACAAAGAGCGCCGCCTGACCGCATGCGAAAGCGGTAATAGCCCGCGATCGGCGTATCGGGATCAAACCCCTCCGCGCGCACATCGCGGCGCTGCGAATAGTCGCGCACTGGGCGGGGGGAAGCCTGCGCGTTCACTGGAATCCTCCTGTCACAATGACCGCGACCAGGGCGGCAACGGTGGCCAGCGTTCCGAACCGCTCAAAGCCGGTCATCTCGATAGATGCGTGGCCAGCAGGATCGGACAGGGCTGCGATGATGCGGGTCATGCTGCGGCCCTTTCCGTCTGTGCTTCCCGGCGCTCGACAAAGCGGGTCAGGTCAGCCAGCCACCAGCGATAGAAGCTGGCAGGCATCCAGCTTTCAGCGGTCAAGTTGTCAGCCCAGCCGCGCGCCATGTCGGCGCCGGTTTCACTACCGATCGCAATGCACCGGCTCTCAAGGTTGCGGCACTGTGCGATGGCTGCCGTGCGGGCATCCTGCGATTGCGTGGCGAGGTTCATTGCGCACCTGCCTTGGCGCGCTCGGCCAGCATGGCGTCGGCCATGGCGTAGCATTCGTGGGCAACAACATCGTCGCGATCACGAGGAAGACCGTCGTGCATCCATCCGGTCAAAGCTTGGCCCGCGAACCAGTCGCGCAGGGTCATGCCGGGGTCAGGTTCATATGCGCCGGGCCCGCCAAGGTTGGCAGCGTTGACCGGGAATGCGTTTGGGTTATCCATCTTCAACCCTCCTTCTGCTCAACCGCAGGTGCGGGAGCGGACAATTCGTGCTTTTGCTTGGACGCCATCTGATACCGCTCCTGAAAGCTGATCGGCGGCTCGCCCTCGCACATGTCAGAGAAAGCATCCGCCGCAGCGTCCTCGATCTCGTCTTGCGTCATGGGACGCCAGCCGTGGCCGCAGCAGTCGGGGCAATCTTCCTCGGTCAGTTGCACGCGGCTGTTGAAGGCCCAGCGGCGCGGAACCCAGCCGTTGCCATCGCAGCGTTTGCATTCAATGTCGGGGGCGAAGCCGTTAAGGTAGTGGGTCATAATTCCCATCCTCCAGTTCGATTGCTTCCAGCAGCTTGTGCCGCCGAATTTCGACGCCGCGCTCATTCAGCGCCTCGGCGATCAGGTCGTAGGCTTGCCCAAAGCGGCCATCGGTCCAGCCACCAGCGCCTTCGTATGCGGCGCGTTCGGGGATGCGGTCAGCCATCTTCAACCCTCCTTCTGCTCAACCGCAGGTGCGGGAGCGCGATACCGACTTGGATGAAAGTCACAGGAAACTGCCTCTGCGCTGGAAAACCCGAACGAGGAGCAGCGGCGGATATGCGCGCAATCGCCACAGGTTTTGCCGTCTGGCAGACGCATTTCAGCTTCGTAATCAGGCTCGGCCATCACTCACCTCCCACCGCAGCCCGTAGGCTGTTCATGTTGGCGTCGAGGCAGTGATCGAGCGGGATAAGCGCGTCAGCCAGGGCCTCGCCCATGTCGATGCCACCCGTGAGCATGTCAGCCAGCACGGCCAGCTTGTCGGCGTCGGTGAGACGGTTGACCGCATCCAGTGCAATCGTCAGCGGCGACGGGACAGGATCATGCCTCATGGTTGGCACACTTCCAGCAGCGACGACGCCTAGCAGGCTTGTTGGCGTAGCATCCCAAGCCGGGAAGAACGTCGATCTTGTGCCCGCAAGCGAGCGTGTGGGTGATGTTGCGCTCATCAGCCCAAACCACTTCTTGCAGCGGCCCCGGCGTAAATCTGGCGTCCATCTGAACCTCCGTTAAATCCATCAGCCTCGCCCAGCCCGAAAGCAGGGTCCGGTGAGATCAGGCGGCAGCCCTCGCGGCTTCGACCTCTGCCATGCGCCTCATGTCTTCGAGCGCCGCCTCATCGCTGGCGTAGAAGCTGGGGAATTTCTCCATCGTCGGATCGCTGGCCAAGTAGATCAGCGATGCAGCGGCGGCAGTGCCGATGCGATTCTCAAGGTCCCGCCCCTCTTCTCCCGCCAGGACAACAACCCAGCCGGCGCGGCAATGCGTGGTGCCGCAATAGCCATTCTTGTGCCACGAGCCCATGTCGAGAGCGGAGGGCGCAGACGCGGCCTCGTAAACCTTCTGATGGATACTCTCGATTATGGGGGCACCGCGCAGGTCGGCACCGCTCAGGTTGGCACCGCTCAGGTCGGCATCGCTCAGGTCGGCATCGCTCAGGACGGCATAGCGCAGGTCGGCACCGCTCAGGTTGGCACCGCTCAGGTCGGCACCGCTCAGGTCGGCACCGCGCAGGTAGGCACCGCGCAGGTTGGCACCGCTCAGGACGGCATCGCTCAGGTTGGCACCGCTCAGGACGGCATCGCTCAGGTCGGCACCGTTTTTCCGTGCCCACTTTACTGCCAAGCCAATCTTGATGCCGACAGTCGCGTCCGGCGCGCAGGATATTTCTGCCGTGAATTGGACGGCGTTCGTCCAGCGATTGCGGATCTCGAACTTCTCTATCTGGATTGCGTCCTGCGCCATCGTCTCGCTCCATCCCTTGCGGCGGTTGCCGGCTGTTTGGGTATGGAGGGGTTGTAGCACATACAACGTCATGCGCAAGCCTATTCGTTGTATTCCGCACAACTATTTTGCGCTGGTGACAACGGGCGCCCGAATCGCACCTCGCGCGCTGGCAAGCTACGTGGTATGGGAGGCTGTAGGAAAGGGTTGCTTTATGACCTTGGAATTAGCGAACCAGATTGCCCTGATCGCGCTGTGCATCGCAAGCGTCGGGATGCTTGTTCAAGCCATCTTGGTATATTTGACCGTGCGCCAGATGCGCAGGCTGGAGTTGCTACGCGATCTCAGTTCGAACCTGACAGTCACAGGAAGCGACGCCAGCGGTTGCATGAATAGCGCCGCCCCAGGCTCGACAATCTTTCGTTCGGAATGAGGCTCTCGGCCAACTATCGCTGAGCTGGTGTAACCATCGTCACCAATCACTGGACGGATCAAGCGGTTCGCAGAAAAACGAGATATCGCGGCGCTCGAAATCTGCCAAGCTTCGTGATTTGGACCGGCCAGGCGAAAGCATATCTGCGGGCCGTGTTCTTCCGCCGTCATGTGCCCAACGATAAATGGTTCGGCCAAGGTAGCGTTACGGCGGGATAGGCGATAGCTCAGCAAAGAGATGGCGATCGCGGAGCAGCTAACGATCGCCGCGAAGGTGCTGATTGCTATCGGCAGCCACGGGCTAGGCCCCATGGACGCGCACGCACATCAGCTTGGGCAGGTGCCCGCCGTCATCGACCCGGTGGCGGACTTGCTCAATATGGAGGTGCAATGTCTCGCCGTGGCGCTCTATCTCCAGCGTCTCACCAGCGCGGGGAGCGAAATCGAACTCACGCACGCCCATGAACTCGTCTTCGCCAGCAACGCGGCAGTATATGGCTAGTTTGACGGTCATCAGGCGGGAACACAGAAGGCGTGCGGGCGATTTTGGCCGGTCACAGCGATATCTGCTGGCACGACGCGGCCATCGTCTAGGATTGCGTCATTGCCCTGCGCCCATGCCGTTACGGCTGCCATATCGCACCGCTCTTGGCTTTCATAGCGCACGACGACAGGGGCGCCCTGCCCCCAGCGCAGGACGAGGTTGTAAGGACCGGGCACACCAGCAGCGAGGAAGAGTAAGGCGCTAATCATCCGTTGGTGCCATCGCTCTGGAACATCGCCGCCAGCACTCGCTCTGCCTGCTCCAACTGTGCCGAGTTTAGCCGTTGAACCAGGTCGATGACCTTGCCTTCCTTGTTAGGATCGCGGCCGATGAGGTTGCTGGCGCTGGTGCCTATGATGACAGCGATCCGCTCCAACATCTCCTGATTGTAAGGCAGTAGCCCGCGCTCAACTTTACTCAGATTCCCCTTATCCATCGGCACATTATGCGCAACGTGCTCCAGTGAGTAGCCCTTAAGCTCTCGCCATGCCCGGATATATGGCGGTTTAAAGCGCGGTTCCGGCTTGGGCTTCGCGGTTCTTTCCATGCCATATTTTCGCACGGCCCCGTACAACGGACGAGGGTCGATCATACAACGCGCGCTTGACGACGCTTGTTGTATCACCTACAACTCATTTCATGGCACCGAACGAGAAACTCAAGGCTTGGATCGCGCGCGAGGAAATCTCGAACGCGGAGGCCGCTCGCCGCGCCGGTTATGACCGGAGCAACTTCCACCGCATCTTGGCGGGCAACGCAAAGCCGTCGCTCGAGCTGGCTCACCAGATCGACGCCATGACGCGCGGGGCGGTGCCGATGACCGATTGGGTCGGATACGAGCCCCAACAGGTGGCAGCATGAAATTCGTCTATTTCATCAAGCCGATCGGCATGGACGGCCCGGTCAAGATCGGGTGCAGCGATGACCATAAGGGGCGCTTGGCCGACCTGATGGCAAAGTCGCCGTTCCCGCTTGAAGTCGTCGCATCGGTTCCCGGCGATCATGTGCTGGAAGCCCGGCTGCACCGGCGCTTCATCGCGTCGAACACGCATAGCGAATGGTTCAACTGGTCGCAGGAATTGCAGGACGTAATCGACGCGGCGCGCGCAGGTGCGTTCGAAGTCGAGGCCCTGCCCGACCCGCTTTTCCTCAACAGCCGGGGCGGCCGGGAAGTCGCTGCCCCACACCGTGAGTGCAACCGCCCCACCCCATCCAAAGCAGCCGCATCGCGCGCGCAGGTGGCGGTGGATATCGAAACCCTTGCCCGCCCCTCCAGGGAGCGCGCGGCGTGACCCGCGAAGGCTTTGGCGGCGTGATCGTCGGCGAAAACGTCCCTGATTTCAGCCTTACCGCTGATCGGATTGCAGCCGCTCACGAACGCCGGAAAAGAACATCGCGATACGGTGCGATAGCATTTCTTGCTGCCGCTGCATTTCTTCTCGCGACAGGTCCGCTCCGTAGCTTGTCCCGGCGTTCTGCTCGCACTGGCGGCACATCTCGTCCGAAATCCCATCAACATCGGAAGGACTAGCCCCATGGCTCCGCATCGAAACCGCGTAGATGTTTTCCAGCAGGAAGTTGATCTTGCTGATTTCCGCCTCGACGCCTCGCGCCCATTCTTCGCCCATCCCGATTCCTTTCGTGGTTGTTTCGCATCCACCACGATGACCGAGGCCGCTGGGGAGTCAATCTCCAGCGGTGGAGGTGCCGCATGACCCGCATCCGCCTCCACCGCGTCCAGCCTCTCGCCACCCTCGCCCTTGCGTGGGGGATCCTGCGCATGTGCGTGACGGGGAGGGTGTAACCTGTGACGGCTTACTACAACGAAATAGATCCCTTCGCCGCCGCGTGGCTTCGCGAACTCATCGCCGCTGGTGAGATCGCCCCCGGCGTCGTGGATGAACGGAGCATCGAAGATGTTCGACCAGATGAACTTGCTGGATTTACTCAGTGCCACTTCTTCGCCGGGATCGGAGTGCACAGCCTCGCCCTGCGCCGCGCCGGCTGGCCCGACGATTATCCGATCTGGACGGGATCGTGCCCGTGCCAGCCTTTCAGCGCGGCAGGCAAAGGAAAAGGATTTGCTGACGAGCGGCACCTGTGGCCCTCTTTCTTCCATCTCATCGAGCAGTGCGAGCCTGCAATCGTCGCTGGAGAGCAGGTTGCGGGCGGCAGCACAGGCGTATGGTTCGATCTTGTACAAGCTGACCTGGAAGCAATGGGTTACGCCTTCGGGCTTGTCCCGCTTCCGGCTGCGGGCTTCGGCGGGGCGCATATCCGCGATCGCGCTTTCTGGCTGGGTCACAGCGACGGCGCGCGACTGGAAGGACACGCCCGGTATGGTGGCGCAGCGGGACGGCAAGGATCGCGCGGACCAGTTGCCACGGCAGGCATATCTGGCGGGGTGGCCAACCGTCACCGCGACGGATGCGATCAAGGGTGGGCAGGTTTCACCGCGCGCCGGAATGATGGGCTTGTTGGAGACGGCGCCGTTGTGCGGGTGGCCAACAGTGCGGGCATCGGACAAGACCGGGGCCGGGCTGCATGGAACGGGCGGTATGGACCTGCGAACAGCGGTCAGCATGGCGGCATGGGACACAACAGCAGGTCCGGCACGCCTATGCTCGGACGGGACGCTGCTGACTGGCTCTTCTGCCGAGATGCCAAGTGGCGGCCGGTTGAACCCGGCACATTCCCGCTGGTTGATGCGTCTCCCGCCCGAGTGGGACGACTGCGCGGTTACGGCAATGCAATCGATGCCGAAACGCTCACGCAATTCTACGCGGCGGTAATCGACACCCTTCCCTTCACCGCCCTGCGCGGCGGTGCCAGCGCCCACCCTGCCGCATCCCCCCTCTCTGGCGGGGTGGGCGCTGATCCTGTTTCCAATCAAATTCATGAGGATGCTTCTGCATGACGCACCGCAGCAATACCGTCCGAAATGAACCGATCGTGTCGGACGAGACGATCCGCGGAACCATGCGCCGCCAGATCAATCAGGCCATCAACATCGCACCGCGTCGCTTTACGCGCCAGACGCTCGCGCAGGAGAGCGGCGTCAACGTCCACACGATCGACAGCATATTGAGCCGCGACGAGGCGAAGCATCGCCGCATTGCTCTGGCGGACGCGCTGTCCATCGCGTCGGTGCTGGGAGAGCGCGCAGTCAACGCCATCCTTGCGGACATCGGTTTCGTCGCCCGACCGCTGGACGAGGCAGGAGATGCCTGCCCGATGCAGATGACCGCCACCGCGATGCAGCATTTGTCTGTGATCGCCACCGCTGCCGCCGATGGCCGGATAGATCATGTTGAACGGCCTGTCGTCCAGGAAGCGGCCGACATGCTTATCGCGACCGTCCTGCCGGTCTCCAGCCATGGAGGTGCCGCATGACGTCCATCACCATCCAGCAGGCACTGGCCCGCGTCGTCGCGAAGGAGCGTCGCGCGGCGGAACAGATCGCGCGCAACGATGCGATCAAGGCTGACCTGCGTCGTGCCGGCGCCGATCCCGACATAGCAGCCATAGCGCATCGTCATGGCGTGCCCGTGCATGCCGTCCAGCGCGTCAGGGGGTGGAGGTGATCCGCATTCTTCGCCGCTGGGTGGCGCGGCGTCCCGTGTCGAACCATGCCCGCGAACTGGCTCTGCTTGGCCATGCCCAGCGGCGTGAACTGGTGAAAGCAACAGCCCGCAAGCTCTGCGAGGAAATGGGGCGCCCGGTTCCACCAGCACTCCGATGACATTCGCCGGGGCGGGATGGGCCGCGCCCCGAGGAAAGCGAGACACGGCCCGAACTACGCCGATGGAGAATATAGATGGAAACGATTGACGAAGAAACTGGGGAAATCATCGAGCATCGAGCGGCCGATGGCGGACAGCGCTACCCCGCCGCCTCCACGCTGTCCGACCTCATCCTCATGCTCAAGGATGGCCAGTTCAATGCGGATAGCTGCGAGCCTCTGCGCGAATTCGCCACCAAACTGGAAGCTGTCGGCATCGACACCGGCAAAAAGGCCAAGGGCAAGATCACGCTGACGATCGAGGTCGATTATGACCACGACCGCGAGTTTTCGGTTCTGACCCCCAGCCTCGCTTTCAAGCTGCCGGTCGAGAAGCATGGCGCAACGGTGGCTTGGTTCACCAGCGACGGACGGCTCAGCCCCAACAAGCCGAATCAAGGAAACCTGTTCGGCACCATCCGTGAAATCAACACCGAAGCCCGCGTCGTTCGCGGCTGATTGGAGACATGACCATGACCGACACCAAGACAGTTGCAGACCGCACCGGTGAATTGATGGAAGCCGCTTTCACGGTAGCCGAGGAGCATATCAAGGCGAAGCCTGTAGAATTGGCCGATCCTCGTGATGGCACAATAGCGCATTTCGCTGTATCCCGCGACGGCCTTACTCCGGTGGCACCATCGGCGTGGGATGCTTTCCGACCGTTTCCGCTGCATCGCGTCGGCACCGCAGCACTGACCCAGCTGCAATCATTCATCGATCTGGTGAACCGGTTCAAATTTGCGCACTCGGCAATCTTCGCCAGCGATGATGCCGACAAGCCGTCGCTGACCGCGATCTTCGACTATCATCCCGATAATGGCGAGGTCGGCGGCGAGCAGTCCGCCAATGCCGTCCAGGGCCGCCGCCATAAGGCAAGTTATGCGTTTCCGCTGTCCAAGGAATGGCAAGCATGGATCGGCAAGAACGCAAAGCCGATGGGTATGGGCGATTTTGCCCGGTTCATCGAAGATAACATCGTGGACGTGTCCGCCGATCAGGTGGATGCCTTCGCCAAGGCATCGCAGGACTTTGTGAGCGCCAATCGTGGCACCCTCGCCTCGCCTTCGAAGCTGGTCGAAATCTCGCGCGGCCTACAGGTCTATGAGCGCGCCGTCATTAAGGAGGCGAAGAACCTCTCGACCGGCGAAGCGCAGTTCACCTTCGATAGTGAGCATACAGACGGAGATGGCAAGCCGCTGACCCTGCCGACGATGTTTTCCATCACCATCCCGGTCTTTGCGCGATCGGCTGATGTTTTCCGCCTGATCGCCCGCTTCCGCTACCGCAAGACCAGCGACGGGCTGCTGTTCTGGTATGAACTGTGGCGGCCTGACCTGACGTTCGAGACGGCCTTCAATGAGGCGATCGAAGAGGTTGGCGGCAAGACTGGTCTGCCGGTCTTCGTCGGCGCGCCGGAATAACCGCTGGCATCACCGGACCCCGGAGCGATCCGGGGCGAGGATGAAACCAGCGAGTGCGTTGAATGCAGATCACCCTCCCCTTCCCCGCGTCCTCCCTCTCTGGCCATGCCAAAGGCAACCAGCAGTGGAAGAAGATCACCGACACCAAGAAGCATCGCGAATGGGCGTATCACGCCACGTTGGCGGCCGGACTGACTGTGCCGCGCGATGGCGATATCCTCGTTCGCGTACGCTTTGTTCCGCCCGACCGGCGCGGGGACAGGGTGAACTTTCCCAACCGCATGAAGCCCTATTTCGATGGGATCGCGCAGGCCCTTGGGGTCAACGATGCGCGCTTTGTCCCGGTCTATGAGTTCTGCGCGCCGGAGAAGCCGGGGCGGGTTGAGGTGGGGGTTATGCCGCTGTGAGCAACGTCGTCCGACTCCATTCACCCAACGAGGTTGACCGCCTCTGGAATGAATATGCCGCTTTGGCGCGCGCTGCTCGCCTTGATCCCATGCTGCGGGAGGATCGCAGGCACAATGAAGCGATGATCCGCGCGCATCGACGGTTCGCAACCGCCTTCAACGCATCGGAGAACGCCGCGTGATCGAGGGCCAAAAAATCGAACCGGTCAAGAACGTCGATAGCGAGGCTGCGATCATCGGCGCGCTGATGATGGAGAATAAGCTGATCGACCGAGTGGCGGATCGGCTATCCCCCGATGATTTTTCCGAAGCGTTGTTCGGCCGAATTTACTCCGCGATCATCCGCGAAGCCTCTTTGGGACGGGTGGCAAATCCTGTCACCCTCAAGCCGTACTTGGCCGATGATCCGACGCTCGCGGATTTGGGCGGCATCGGGTTCCTCGCCACGCTTACCGCTAGCGGCGGATCCGTGATCGCCCTCAATACGTGCGTCGATCAGGTCATCGATATGGCGAAGCGTCGCAAGTTGATCGATGGCCTGACCAATGCGGCAATGCTCGCTACGGACATGGGCGCGACGAACGAGGAAGTCGTCAACGCCGCCGATGCCGCCCTGTCGAGCATCGGGGATTCGGATGACGGCATCGTCCAGATCAGCGCCGCCCGCGCCTTTGATGAAATGTTGGCCGCCTATGACGAGCCGACCAACGGCGTTACCAGCGGCGGCCAGATCGAGTGCCTGGACGAGGTGCTGGGGCCTATCAAGCCGCACCATCTGGACATCATGGCCGGCCGCCCCGGCATGGGCAAGACTTCTGCCGCGCTCTCCTATGCCATGGGCGCATCCGCAGCCGGGCACGGCGTGCTGTTCGTCAGCCTCGAAATGAACCGGCGCGAGCTGATGCAGCGCGCCACCTCCGACGCACTGTTCGATGGGTCCATCGGCATCCCCTATGAGGCGATCCGCGATGGCCGGTTCACTTCCGACAATGCCCGGCGCCGGGTCTATGAGGCCGCGCGCCTGTTTCGCAGCCTTCCCCTCCATCTGGTGGACGCCTCGTCCCTGACGATCGGTCGCCTCAACATGATCGTGCGCCGGTACAAGCGCCGCATGGAGGCCGCCGGCCAGAAGCTGGAACTGGTGATGGTCGACTATCTCCAGTTGGTCCGGCCCGACTTCCGGACCGACAACATGAACCTGGCAGTGTCCGAAGTATCGCGCGGCCTCAAGGCCATCGCCAAGCAATATGACGTCGGCGTCCTCGCGCTGGCCCAGCTCAACCGCAGCGTTGAGAGCCGGCCCGACAAGCGCCCGATGCTCTCCGATCTGCGCGACAGCGGCCAGATCGAGCAGGACGCTGATGCAGTCGTGTTCCTCTACCGCGACGAATATTATCTCCGACAGGGCAAGCCCCCGGAAAACGACGCCAGGTTCTTCGACTGGCAGGCCGCCATGGACAAGTGCCAGGGCGATATCGACTTCATCGTTGCCAAGCGCCGCAACGGCCCGGGTGGAAGCGCCACAGGCCGGTTCTTCGGCGCCTACCAAGCTGTCAGGGGAGCGCTGCAATGAGCAAGGAAGCATCTGCCTGGATGCCGTTCTATATCGGCGACTATCTGGGCGACACCCAGCGCCTCACCACCGAGCAGCATGGCGCCTATTTCCTGCTGATCCTCGACTATTGGCGCAATGGTCCGGCGCCCGATGACGACGCGGTGCTGATGCAGATCACGAAGCTGGACAAGGCCGGATGGAAGAGGTGCCGCCCTGCTCTCTCCCGCCTGTTCCAGATCGGCGATGATGAATGGAGACATAAGCGCATCGAGAAGGAATTAACCAAGGCGAAGGCTAATGCTGAACGCCGCTCCGAGAAGGCAAGCAAGGCTGCTCAAGCACGCTGGGGCGATGCTCCAAGCAATGCTCCGAGCATGCCACAAGCAATGCTTGGAGAATGCCCGCCACCTTCACCTTCATCAGAAGCTAACGCTTCTCCGCGCGAGCGCGTGTCCGGCCTGATGCTGGAGCTGTGCGGGATAGCCTCGATCGCCCCGCCCGATCCCGGCTGCAACTTCGACAAGCACAAGGCAGCGCTGGATACCGTCGAAGGATGGATGGAGGCCGGTGCCGACCCGGCCCTGATACGCGATACCCTGACCAAACGCTGCGCCAATCTGCGCGCAACCCCCAAGTCACTCGCCTTCTTCGACAAGCCAGTTCGAGAGGCTGCGGAGGCCCGCAAGGCCGAAACCAGTCGGGTCAGTGAACACACCGGAGCGCTGATCGACCAAATCCTGAAACGGAGCGCCGCATGACATGCACCCGCCAGCCACCGCCTATCTCTGCTGGCTCCTCAAGGCGCAGCGCACCCGTGCCGAGGCCGAGGAAGAGGCGCGACGGCTCGGGCTTCGCCTCGATTGGGCGCGGTACTGGTTCGATAATGTTCGGAGGTAGGTGACGATGGCAAAGCGGAACAGGGGCAAAAAGAAGGTCGTGATCGCAGTCGTCGGTCATGTGGACGCCACACCTGAGAGACTGGCCAAGGGTGATCATTTCGAATGGGTGAACGCCGCTGAGATCGATCCGAGAGAGCAGGCTATCAACCGGGTGCGCCGGTTCCGCTCATCCATGCTCGACCGCTTGCACGTCAACGGCAAGATCGACTGGGCCCAGTGGTATGCGGGAGATTGCTATCGCAACGCCCACGCGAGGGCCGCCATGTCGTCCGCAGTGGTGGCAGCCTATGGCGAGCGTACGACGGTGGGCGAATGCAGCTACGGTCTGGCACGCACGGAGAGCCAGGCCCGCGCCCGCGACTTCCTGCGCCAATGCCGCGCGCAAATCCCTGTCGACATGCGCGGGTTCATGGATCGCTTCCTCGTCCACGATGACCTGCCCCGCTATGGCGGCAACCAATATAATCGGACGGTGAAGCAGATCAGGCAGACGCTCGATCAGTTGGCGTATTTCATGAGGTTGGCGGCATGACACCGCTGGCTCACCGGATTGTCAAAGAGCTGACGCTGCCGGTGAAGGACCGGACGTTCAACGATCAGTGTGGGTTGCTTCAGAGGATGGACGACGTGCATTGCTTCGACGCGACTGAGGTTTTCAACCTTGCCGGCGCGCTATCCAAGGACTTGCATAAATCAGCTTCCGCGTCTGGTTTTCTAGACATTATGGAGGCCCAGACATTTCTACCGGCACCAAGAACATGGATCGAATGGAAGTATAGCAACGGAGCGCGGGAAGGCGTGCTTATGGAGCAACGGAACGGCTTTGCTGTATGTGACTGGGCTGTATGGCAGGACGACCTCTTTGCGTCGAACAAAAGGTCTGGCGCGCTATTGATGGAAGGTGGAAGCACGCCTGTTAACCAAGGCTTCCCCTGTGTTCGCGATGTAGGTGATGAACCTCGGGAAGTGATGATTGGTTACGTGGTGTTGATGTATGCCCTTCTCGCCATCATCAACACACCACGCTTAATCGGACGTAAGCAGCACATGCCGCACCGTGGCCTTGAACGCAGGCTGGCAAAAACAAAGGGATTGGTAGGTAAATTCCCCCTTCACGCATGGACCGAACTGAAGTTATCCGTATCGGATATTGGCAAGCGCGCAGACGGCACCGAGCATGAGGCCCACTACACCGGTGAGAAGTGCCTGCACTTCTGCCGAGCGCATATCAGGATCAAGCGCGGGAAGTTGGAGCGCGTGTCCGCACACTGGCGTGGCAATCCGGCTTTGGGCATCAAGCGCACACGATACAAGCTGGCCGCTTGACATAGCGGACGCACTAAGGCATGCACATTGTCATTGGTCCGCATTGCGACTATGGAAGGTCCGGCCACACGCTGGGCCTTTTGCGTTGGGAGACGGTCATGCCCAGCCGCCCGCCCAGCCTCAAGCAGCGACCCCGCCCGAAGGCATGGGCGACGACTCGTAAGAGCAGGCATGAGCGCGGATACGGGCGCGAGCATCAGCGCATGCGGGCGGTCGTGCTGGCGGAGGAGCCGCTGTGCCGGCCCTGCCGGGCGGCGGGCCGTGTCACCGCCGCGACCATTGCAGACCACATCAAGCCGTTGAGCGAAGGCGGCAACGGCGAGCGAGAGAACTATCAGGGCATCTGCCGGCCCTGCCATGATGCGAAGACGGCTGAGGAAGCGGCACGGGCGCGGGGTGCACGCGCGCCGCGCAGGCGCGTGGAGATTGGAGCGGACGGATGGCCAAAGTCTTGAGCATGTCGATGTCGGAGGCGATGAAGGACATGACCATGAACATCGAAGTGACCGGCCAGCGCCGTGCCCGTGTGCGCATCCTCGCCGGGGTGTGGCTCATGCGGTTGGCCGCCCGCGTCATGGGCGTTGGTGCGTCGTGCATCACCGTCGAGATGATGGCGCCAGAGGGCTGACCATGGCCAAGACCTTGAGCGATGAGACGATCCGCCGTCGCGATGTGCGGGTGAAGTTGGAGTGGCGTGACATCGAGGCGGTGCTGGCACGCATGGCCATGGCGGAGGCCGGCATTGAAGGCGCACCTGGTGCCAAGGGCGTCGTAGCCGAGGTCGAGTTGAAGCAGGAGACGGAAGGGTCGCCCTCCTATGGCGTGCGCCGATGGTCGGGCATCGTCAGCGTGACCGTGCCGATCGCCTGAAACCCACGGTTTTCTGCAATTTTTGACCCGTTTCCGGCCGGATCGGCCCCGATTTCGACCGGCCGAGGCCTCGAGACCGGGTAGGGGCCTATCGAAAGTTCAGCGCCTAGAGCTCTGGGACCGGGCGTGGGCAAAACTTCGCGCAAAACCACATTGATTGTCTGGAGTGCCCAATATGGCGACCCGAGGGGCAAAGCCCAAGCCGGTGAAGCTGCGGCTCGTTGACGGCACACATCGCGGCGCGCGGCACGGAGATAGCGGGAAGGCGAAGGAGGCTGTTGAAGCAGCGGCGGCGACCTTCGGTAAGCTGAAAAAGCCGACCAGTCTCAAGGGCGAAGCGGCGGCGGCGTGGAAGAAATATATAGACCCGGCGGGCTGGCTGGATGCGTCGCGCGAGCCGGCCGCCATCGCCTTCTGCGAATTGTGGAAGGAGTTCCAGTTCAACCCGGCGGGCTTCCCCGCGTCGAAGCACGGCCAGTTGCGCGCCTACATGAGCGAGCTGGGCCTGACCGACGAACGCAATCGCGGGGAAGTCGATGACGGCAAGAACAAGGACGAGTTCTTCGGCGACTGATCGCGCCACCGCCTACGCCAAGTCCGTTGTATCCGGCAAGGTCATCGCCGGTCCGCATATTCGCAACGCCTGCCGCCGTCACCTTGACGATCTCAAGCATGGGAAGAAGCGCGGGCTTCATTACGATCTTTCCGCTGCTGATCGCGCCATCCGGTTTTTTGAAGAGCGGTTGAAGCTGAGTGATGGGCAGTTCGAGGGTACGCCGTTCAAGCTTCACCCCAGCCAGGCGTTCAAGACTGGCAGCATATTCGGCTGGAAGCGTGCCGACGGCACTCGGAGATTCCGCCGCGCCTATATCGAAGAGGGCAAAGGCAACGGTAAGTCGCCATGGGTGGCGGGCGTCGGCCTTTATGGCCTGACCGCAGATGGCGAGGCGGGCGCAGAGATTTACGCCGCCGCGTCGAAGAAGGATCAGGCGCAAGTTCTGTTCCGCGACGCGATCAAGATGTTCAAGGCCGCGCCGACGCTCAAGCAGCGCCTGACGGCCAGCGGCGGCGACGGCAAGGAGCATAATCTAGCCTATCTCGCCAAGGCGTCGTTCTTCCGACCGATCAGTCGAGAGGCGGGACGGACGGGGTCTGGTCCCCGCCCTCACTTCGCCCTGGCTGACGAGATCCACGAAATGACCGAACGGTCAACAGTGGAGATGCTGGAGCGCGGTTTCAAGTTTCGGCGCCAGCCCCTGCTGGCAATGATTACGAACAGCGGCAGCGACCGCAACAGCTTCTGCTGGGAACAGCATGAACACGCGATTCGGGTCGCGGCTGGAAATCCCGACGCAAAGGATGACGATCCGCACTATCTGGGCGAACCGCTGGACGACAACACGTTCAGCTTCGTCTGCTCGCTCGATCCTGGCGACGATCCGCTGGAAGATCCGTCATGCTGGCCCAAGGCGAACCCCCTGCTGGGTGTCACGATCACGGAGGATTATCTCGCCGACGTCGTGAAGCAGGCCAAGCAGATGCCCGGCGCGATGAACGGCATCCTCCGCTTGCACTTCTGCGTCTGGACCGACGCCGAAACGGCATGGATGACGCGGGCGGTGCTGGAGCCGTGCCTGGCTGAATTTGATCCGGCGGAGCATCACGGCAAGCGGGCCTTCCTTGGCCTCGATCTGTCACAGACGAAGGACATAACCGCCAAGGCGATTGCTGTTCAGACGGGTGTTGTTGAAACTGGCGAACATGCCGGCAAGCCAATATTCGATGCCTGGATTGAGGCCTGGACGCCCGGCGATACGGTCCAGGCCCGCGCGCTGCGCGATAAGTTGGATTATCAGCGGTGGATCAGGGAGGGGCATCTGTTGGCGCCCAACGGCGCCACGATCAGTTATCGCCATGTGGCGCAGTCGATCGCAGAGGATAACCAGAACTTCGACATCGCGTGTCTCGCTTTCGACCGATACGCCTTCGCCCGGATGCTCCAGCCCGAACTGGATGAGTTGGGCCTGACGATCGATACCGTTGAGCATCCGCAAGGCGGCACGAAAAAGGGCAAGCCCAGCGAGGCGATGAAGGAGGCGGCCAAGGCCGCTGATCGTGAACCCGAAGGGTTGTGGATGCCCATGAGCGTGCGCCAGCTGGAAGAACTGCTGCTGGAGCGGCGTATCCGGCTGAAGACCAACCCGGTGCTCATATCGGCCATGATGAGCGCGGTCACCGATGAGGACCGCTGGGGCAATTACTGGCTGGCAAAGGAGCGCGCCGTGAACAAGATCGACGCAGCGGTTGCGCTCTGCATGGCCGTTGGGGCCGCCATTGCCCACGAGGGCGACACGGGTTCTGTCTATAAAACCCGTGGCCTGCTGGTGATGTAATGGGATTCTGGAAGCGCTTTCTCTCCAGTCCGGCCCCTGCCAGCCCGGTCCCGCATCAGCCTGCGGCGATGATGGGCGACGGCGGCATCGTCATTCGCACCGCGCATGAACTGGAGGAGGCGCTGCGCGGTGGCGCCGTGTCCGCATCGGGCGCGACGGTCACGCCGGCCACGGCCATGCGGGTCGCGGCGGTCTATGCGTGCGTTCGCATCATTTCCGGCGCGGTTGCGACCCTGCCGCTGCATATCAATCGCCGGGTGGATGCGCGGACGCGGGAAGATGCATCGGACGCGGCGATCTGGAAAGTCCTGCGGCGCAAGCCCAATCGCTGGCAGAAACCCGCGCAGTTCCGGCGCATGATGCAGGCGCATGTGCTCCTTCGCGGCAATGCCTATGCGATGATCGTGTGGTCACGCGGCGAGGTTATCGGCCTGATTCCGTTGCACCCCGATCGGGTAGCGGTGAAACAGAAGGATGATCTGAGCCTCGAATATACCTGGACCCGAAAGGATGGCCGTCGTTTCGTGCTGTCGCAGAAGGATGTCTTCCATTTGGTCGGCCTGTCGCTCGACGGCATCACGGGCGTTTCACCGATCACCTATGCACGCGAGACCATCGGCCTGTCGCTGTCCATGGAAGACCATGGCGCGACTATGTTCAAGAACGGCGCGCGCGTCACGGGCATTCTCAAGCATCCCGGCAAGCTGGGCCAGGAGGGCCAGGAATCGCTTCGTGCCAGTCTGGACGCATACCGCGCCGGCGGCGCGAAGGACGGCAAGGAACTCATCCTCGAAGAGGGGATGGACTATACCCGGATGGCGATGACCGCGTCTGACGCGCAATGGCTGGAAAGCCGGAAATTCTCGCGCTCGGACATCGCCATGTTCTTCGGCGTACCGCCGCACATGATCGGCGACACTGAGAAGACGACCAGCTGGGGCAGCGGGATCGAGCAGCAGAGCCAGGGCTTTGTCGCCTACACGCTCGAAGATCACCTCACCATGTGGGAGGAGGCGATCAACGCCGACTGCATTGAGGACGACAGCGACCTCTATGCCCGGTTCAACCGCAACGCGCTCGTGCGCGGCGACATCAAGGCCCGGTGGGACGCCTATGTGAAAGCGCTGCAATGGGGCGTCTACAGCCCCAATCGCGTGCTGGAACTGGAAGATGAGAACCCGCGCGACGGCGGCGATGTCTATTACGACCCGCCCAACACGGCCGGCGGCGACGTACAGAAAAAGGACGATCCTGATGACGATCCGCCAGCTTCCTGAGGCGAGGACGTTTGCGCGCCCGCAGAATTTCCAGTGGGACGCCCCGAGCGATGTCCTTGCCCAATGGGCGGAGAAACCGTTGGCCGCTGCGGATGACAAGGACAATATCATCTCGATCTATGACGTGATCGGCGAGGATTGGTGGACCGGCGGCGGCTTCACCGCGAAGCGTATGGCCAACGCGCTGCGGTCGATAGGTGACGCCGATGTCGTCGTGAACATCAATTCGCCCGGCGGCGACATGTTCGAGGGTATCGCCATCTACAATATGCTGCGCGAGCATCAGGCCCGTGTGACGGTGAACGTCATGGGCTGGGCCGCGTCGGCGGCGTCGATCATCGCCATGGCCGGGGACGAAATTCGCGTCGGGCTGGGCACGTTCGTCATGGTGCATAATGCCTGGGGCGGCGTGATCGGCAACCGCCATGATTTCGCCGAGGCCAGCAAGGTATTCGAGGGCTTCGACAGCGCGATTGCGGATATCTACCAGGCGCGCACCGGCCTAGCCCGCGACGAGATCGTGAAGCTGATGGACGCGGAAACCTTCATGGGCCCGTCCGACGCGGTGAAGAACGGTTTTGCCGACACGATCGCGAACGAGATCGATGTGCCCGAGGGCGACGCGAAAAACATGGATCGCGGGCTCATGGCCCGCCGCCAGACCGAAGCCGCGCTTGCACGGGCCGGCTTCTCCCGCAGCGATCGTTCGCAGATGATCGCCGCCATGACGGGGCAGCGTGATGCACCCCCTGCCGCGCGTGATGCAGGCATCGACGTTGCCGCCCTGAAGCGGCTGATTTCCGCCATCCAATAGGAGTTATCCCAATGACCGTTCTTCTCAACGCCCGCGCGCGCGGGATTGTCGGCGTGCGCGCCGATGCGGGCGCGGCGACGCGCATCCTGAACGAACTCCAGACTACGTTCGAGACCTTCAAGGCCGAACGCACCAAGGAACTGGACGACATCAACAAGAAGCTGGGCGATGTCGTCCAGACCGAGAAGGTCGACCGCATCAATGCCGAAATCTCCACGCTCCAGAAGTCGCTGGACGAGGTGAACACCTCGCTCGCGGCCATCAAGGTCGGCGGCGGTGGTGAAGATGTCGACGTCGACAAGATCGAACACGCCAAGGCGTTCGATCAGTTCTTCCGCAAGGGTGCGGAAGCCGGCCTCAAGGATATGGAGGTCAAGGCCAAGCTGACCACCCAGTCCGACCCCGATGGGGGCTATCTGGTCCCCGAGGAAACCGAAGCCGGCATCGATCGCGTGCTGGGCACCGTGTCGGCCGTGCGCTCCATCTCGCGCGTCATCAACGTGTCGACCGATCACTACAAGAAGCTGGTGAACATGGGCGGCGCTGCGTCCGGCTGGGTCGGCGAGGAAGATGCCCGCCCGGAAACCGCGACGCCAACGCTGCGCGAGATCGTCATCAATGCTGGTGAGATCTACGCGAACCCTGCGGCCACGCAGCGTTCGCTGGACGATGCGGCGTTCGATGTCGCATCCTGGCTGGCGGATGAAGTGTCGATCGAGTTCGCCGAACAGGAAGGCGCGGCCTTCGTCAGCGGCGACGGCGTCAACAAGCCGCGCGGCATCCTGTCCTATGACACGGTCGCAAACGCATCCTATGCGTGGGGCAAGCTGGGGTTCATCGCTTCTGGAAAGGCCGATGGCTTTCTGGTGCCGACCACCAGCGCCAGCCCGGTCGACGCCCTGATCGACCTCAATGGCGCGCTGCGGCAGGGCTATCGCGGCAATGCCCGCTGGCTGATGTCCGACAAGACCGAGACGGCGGTCCGCAAGCTGAAAACGGTGGAAGGCGAATTCATCTGGGCGCCGCCCACGGCAACCCGCGATGTTTCCACGATCCTGGGCAAGCCGGTCGTCACCGATGACAATATGGACGATGTCGGCGCCGGCAAATTCCCCATTGCCTTCGGGGATTTCCAGCGCGGCTATCTGATCACCGATCGGCTGGGCATCCGCGTCCTGCGCGATCCGTACACCTCCAAGCCGAACGTCCTGTTCTACACCACGAAGCGCGTGGGCGGCGGCGTCGTGAATTTCGAGGCGATCAAGCTGCTCAAGATCGCCGCTTCCTGACCCGGACGGGCGGCGGGTTCGCCGCCCTCTCTTTCTTTCCATCGGAGACATCCCATGAAGGACATTCATTCCGGCCTGATCGCGCTCGCGGCCATCGGCGCCGCCGCGCTCGACGCCGACAACACCCCCGCCGCGATCGACCTGATCGGCTATGATGCGGCTGAAATCCTGTTGGCCATCGGCATCGGCGGCATCACGTTCAGCGGGACCAACAAGATCGAGTTCAAGCTCACCCATTCGGACGATAATGTGACCTATACGGCGGTCGAGGCGGACGATGTGCTGGGGGCTGCTTCGGTCGGGACCGGCGGCATCATCAAGGCGCTGACCGCCGCCCACGCGGCCGCCGCCGTTTATCGCTTCGGTTACAAGGGCGGGAAGCGTTACCTCAAGCTGCTGGCCGATTTCTCGGGCACCCACGGCACCGGCACGCCGATCGCCGCGATCGTGCTCAAGGGCTGGGGTTTTGACAACCCGCAGGCCAACCAGGCCTGACATGCGCGTCACCGTCATATCTCCTCCCGCGCCCGTCGTGACGTGGGAGGAGGCTGACGCGCATCTGCGGCTCGACGGCGACGAAGAACAGCGCCCGATGGTCGAGCGCCTGATCGCCGCCGCTACGGCCCATATTGACGGCCCCGCCGGCTGGCTGGGCCGGGCACTGGGGCCGCAGACGCTGGAGGCGCGCATATGCGGGTTCGGCGGCGGCCTTATCCGCCTGCTTTATCCGCCGATCGTGGACATCGTTTCCGTCCATTATCTCGACGGCATGGGCCAGCCCGCGCTGGTCGATCCCGACACCTACGAACTGTTCGGTCCCGACCTTGGCACCGCATGGGGAAAGTCGTGGCCCACGCCCGGCGCCTATCGCGGTCGTGTCGAGACGGTGCGCATCCGCTATCGCGCCGGCTATCCGGTCGATCCCAACGCCGATCCCGTGGTCCCGAGCGTGCCCGAGCCGATCAAGGCGGCCATCCTGCTGATGGTGGGGGACCTGTACAAATTCCCGGAGACCGCCAGCGACATGAACCTGTCGCCCGTTGCGATCCCGATGTCGACAACCGTGACCAACCTGCTCAGCCCGTTTCGCATCTGGTGCTGAGGTCATCGAAGGAGAATCTCCATGGCCGATTTGACGATCACCGCCGCGAATGTAGTTTCAGGCGCGGGTGGCATCCTGGAACATGGGGTGGCCGGCGCAGTGATCACCGCCGGCCAGATCGTCTATCTCGACAGGGCGACGCGCAAATATCTGCTGGCTGACAATAATTCGGCGACACTGGCCGCCCGATCGCCGCGCGGCATCGCCTTGAACGGCGCGGCGAGCGGCCAGCCTCTTGCGGTTCATACGGGCGGGCCAATCACCATCGGCGCGACCCTGACCGCAGGGACGGCCTACTATCTGTCCGACACGCCGGGCGGCATCTGCCCGGTTGCCGACCTCGCATCGGGTGAAAATGCTGTGTTGCTCGGCATGTCGACGTCCACGACTGTTTTGAACGTCGACATCCAGAATAGCGGCGTCACCCTCTGACATGGGCCGGGCATCCGCCGGCGAGTTCGATCGCCGCATTTCCATCTGGCGCGCCGGCCTGATCGATGACGGCACCGCCACCGTGCAGGGGCCGCTGGTGGAGATCGGCAAGCGCTGGGCGAAGAAGGCAGACATCAGCGATGGCGAGCGGCTGCGGGCGGGCGAGAACGCGCAGGACCTGACGACCCGCTGGACCGTGCGATCCGATGCCTTGACCCGCACGATCGTCGGCAGCGACGTCATCAAGCACCGGGGCGCCACCTATGCGGTGACCGGCACCAAGGAAGGGCGCGAGCGCGACGACGTGATCGAGATCACGACGGCGGCGCGGCCGGATCGCGCGCAGGAGGCCTGATATGTCCAGGACGCGGATCGAAGGCCTGCGCGAGATCAACGATGTGCTGCGATCCCTGCCGCGCGCAACCGGCAAGGCCACGCTCACGCGGTTCGGTAGGAAGCGGCTGGAGCCGATGCGGGATACAGCGAAGGCCAAGGCGCCCGTGGGCGAAGGCGAGTTGCGCGACAGCCTCATCATTTCGACGCGGCAGGGCACGCACGGCCAGCGCAAGCGCCGGTTCGCGGACAAGGCTGCGGTCGAAGTCTATATGGGGCCGAGCCACGACCAGCACGGCCACGCCATCCCGCAGGAGATGGGCAGCATCAATAATCCGCCCGCCGGCTATATGCGCGGCGCGTGGGATGAACATAATGGCGCGTTGCTGACTGACATTGCCAAAGACCTTGGTGCAGCGGTCGATGGTGCCGCCCGGCGCCGCGCGCGCAAACTGGCTCGCAAGGGCGGCTGATCATGGAGGAAGTATTGCGCGCCTACATCCTGGCATTGTCCGGGATGGCAGCCGCCGTGGGCAGCCGGGTCGATTGGGGGCTTTCGCCGCAGGGGCGGCCCTATCCGTCAGTTGTGCTTTGGAACATCAGCGCGATCGAGCAGATGAACCTCGCCGGCCCGAGTGGCTGGACCCGGTCGCGGGTGCAGATCGACGTGTGGGGCGCGACCTTCAAACAGGCCCGCGACATATCGAACATCATCGCGCCGCCGGGGCGCAAGGCCGGGCTGAACGGCCTTCGCGCGACCTTCGGCGGTTATCGCTTTCGCATTTTCGTCATCGACCGTGACGCCAGCACGGACGAGGACAAGGCGGTTTCCAGTGGCGTCGTCCATCGGTTCCGCCTCGATCTGGACGTCTGGCATTCGCAGCTTTCAGGAGAATAGAGATGGCAGCTACCGCTGACGACACCGACATTGGCTTTGGCACCCTCTTCAGGAAGAAGACCGGTGCCAGCACCTATCAGACGCTCGCCGAAGTGGTCGAGTTCGAGCCGCCGGAAACGACGATCGACAGCGTGGAATTCACGCACATGTCGTCGCCCGACCGCTGGCGCGAGTACAAGCCCGGCCTGAAGGACGCGGGCGAGACGACGTTGACCTACAACCTCATCCCTGGCGAAGCGGATGACGATATGGTGACGGACGCGATCGAGGCGGGCGGGCTGTCGGAATGGCGCATCGAATATCCCAACGGCGCGACGCTCGATATCAAGGGCTTCTTCACCAGCCACAGCCGGGCCACGCCGCTTGAAGACAGGATGACCGGCGCGGCGACGTTCAAGATCAGCGGCAAGCCCGCCCTGACGCCCGCCGCCTGATATGCTGGCGAACAAGCATAAGGGCGAGGTAGCCTTCCCCGGTGTCGACATTGTCGGCTTCGAGGGAGGCGGTGTCCTCCTGTTCGACTTCAACGCCCTGGCGGCAGTCGAAACGATGCTCAAAGGGTTGATCGAGGATATCGGCACACGCGTGCTGACGTCGCCGTCTGCCATGATCACGGTTATGCAGGCGGCGCTGGAGGAGCATCACGGCGCGGTCGACACGCGCACGGCCGGAAAGATCATCCAGGCGCTCGGGCGCGAGCAAGCCAGCGAACTGCTGGCCGAATCCTACCTGCTCTGCTTCCCGGAGGCGGCCGAGAGCGGCGACGCGGACCCTCTGGAGGCGGCGACCGGCGAGGATGGGACATCGCCGAGTGCCGCAAGATCTGGATCGAAATCGGCCAGCCAGAAGAAGGCTTCTGGCGCCAAACGCCGCGCATCTTCGCGCAAACCATAGAGGCGGCCACCTCCCGCCGTCGCGCGGACGCCGACATGGTCATCATGGGCGCGTGGCGGACGGCCTACTACCAGCGGGTCAAGAAGCTGCCGGATCTGAAGAAAGAACTGCTGGGCAGCGACGGCAAGCCAAAGCGAGCACACCGCGCCCGGCCGTGGCAGAAGCAGGCGGCGGCGTGGGGGAGTTTTCTGGAAGGTAAGAGTCGGCGGCGAGCGCTATCTTGACGCTTTCCCCATTCGCCAAACTGTCACCTCGTTCTTAAGCCGATTTACGATGATTGTCATATCGGCACCGGGGAAATAATATGCGTCATGGAGGTGGGATAGTTCGGCTTGCGATTTCGTGAACGAGCCGAGTTTCTTCGTGAACACGTCTTGGTTCCACGGAGTGTGCCACACCACTTCGGACATAACCCAGTTGCGTCGCTCGATCCGCTGGTTCGCCTGTTTATCGGATAGGCCATCGCCTTCGATTTCGACATTTGTCGATGAATGGAGGCGGGGCACTACGCTCGCCGCAGGGTTAGTTTTTGCACCCCAGTTTGGGTAGAAATCTACTTCTGCGTCGTATTCTCCGTGGGGCAGCTTCATCTGCGCCCTCTGTCCGTCAAGAACGACCTCTGTACGCATTTCTTTCAGCGTAATGCGATCATCAAATCCAATGTAGGCATCGTCTGGTTTCTGGCTACTCAGGCTGACACCAATTGCGACCTCGATAGGTAGCGGCGCATTAGTTTCAATCGTGAATCTGACCTGTTTTGGTCCCACGGCCTCAGCTTGATGCGTCAGGCTATAGGTTACGGGCACGGTCGTCACCACCGACTTGACCGCGTCATTTTGGGGCTGATCCGGGGCGCAGCCGCCAGCCGCCATCACCAGCGCCAAACCTAAAAGACAATTCAACATCCGCATAACCATCGCCGCCTCCTGTTTAGGCGGCCAAGCTACGGTCAGGAGGGCTAATGGCAAGCTCAGTCATCGGCCAGCTCAGGGTAATCCTAGGCCTCGATACCGCTGCCTTTGAAAAGGGCTTGTCCGATGCCGAGCGGGAACTGTCCCGCTCGACCCGGAAGATGGAACGCTTCGGCCAGCGCATCGAGAATATCGGGAAGCGTATTTCGGTCGGCGTGACGCTGCCGATCCTGGCGGTAGGCGGTGCGGCGCTCGGCATGGCGGCGAAGTTCGAGAGCGCCATGAACCGCGTCGAGGCGGCGACCGGCGCCACCGGCAAGCAGCTGGACGCGCTCAAGCAGAAGGCGGTCGAACTCGGCAAGGACAAGGGCTTCACCGCAACCGCCGCCGAGACCGCCGATGTTATGGAGGCGCTGGCGAAGAACGGGCTCGCCGTCGAACAGATCCTTGGCGGGGCTACAGAGGCAACCCTTCGGCTGGCCGCCGCGAACGGCGCGGAGTTCGAGCCCGCCGCCGACGCCGTAACCGACATCATCCAGCAGTTCGGCCGCAACGTGTCGGAAGCGAACGGGATTGTCGACAAGATGACAGGCGCCATGCTCGCATCGAAAATGGGCTTTGACGACTACCGGCTGGCGATCGGTCAGGCCGGTGGTGTGGCTGGCGGCATCGGCGTCGAGTTCGAGGATATGAACGTCGCGCTGGCAGCGACCTCCGCCCTGTTCGCGTCCGGCTCCGACGCTGGCACCAGCTTCAAGACCTTCCTCACCTCGCTGCCCGGCAAGGCCAAGGAGGCGAAGGAGACGATCAAGAAATACGGCCTGTCCTTCTACGATGCCCAGGGCAGTATGAAGTCCCTGGAGGCGATTGCGCAGTCGCTACAGGACAAGCTTGGTCATCTTGACGATCAGACCAAAAGCGAGGTGCTGACGAAAATCTTCGGGACTGACGCCATGCGGACTGCGATCGGGCTGATGAACCAGGGTGCCGAGGGCCTTGCGCGGTTTCGTGCGGAGATCGACAAAGCCTCTGCCCAGACCCAGATGGAAGCCCGGATGAAGGGTTGGTCCGGCACCATCACCCAGGTCAAGAAATCATTTGAGGCCGCAGCTATAGCACTCGGCGATAGTGGCATCCTCGCTGCGCTGACAAAGGTGCTGACACTGGTCGCGGCCACCATCGGCGCCTTTGCCGACCTTCCGCAGCCGATCCAACTGGTGATCGGGGTTATGCTGGGGCTCACCGCTGTTGTTGGGCCGTTGCTGGTCATAGGCGGAAAAGCTATCACCATGTGGGGCGGCTTGGCGGCACTCCTGCTGGGGAGGGTGGTTCCGGCTGCAACGGCAACGGCGATTGCGACGACGGCTACCGGAACAGCTGCGTCAGGTGCGGTCATCAAGTTTGTAGCGCTGCGCGGTGCGATGGCTTTTCTTACCGGACCGTGGGGCATTGCCATTGCCGCGATCACGGCCGGAATCGGCGCGCTGGCGCTCGCTTCTGACACAGCGGCAAAGCGCGTTGATCGCGTATCAAAGGCGGCTGGGGACAGCAGTGGCTCGTTTGCAGCCTTGTATGCTGAAGCGCGCAAGGCGCGGATCGCTCAGGAAGAGTTGGCAGAATCCCAGCGGAAGGGCGCCGGTGACACGAAGAAGCTGACTACCGAGACCGATCGGTTGACGGCGGCGCTTACGCGGTTGGGTGTGGCGAAACAATGGGATGCGCTACAAGGCGCCCGCGCCAATCTCGCTGATGCGAGACAGCGCTATGCCGCAGCGAAATCTAACGCGGATAAGCAAAATGCGAGCGCGGCCCGTGCCAACATGGGCCACGGAGGTGAGGCTGCGCGGGGGCAGGCTTATGCTGCCCGCGCGGAATTGAAGGCTGCAAGCGAACTTCTCGTTGACGTAACCGCAGCTACCGAGGCGGCCGCGAAGAACATGCAGGACGCCCTGCGTCCGCCTCAAGCCGCATCTGCGCCGCCCGCCAGCAGCACTCCCGCCGCCGCCAACGACGACGACGAAAAGTCAGGCGGCAAGGGTAAGGGGCGCTCAGGCCCGACCAAAGAAGAACTGGCCGCGCGCCGTGAGGAATTGCGGCTGGAGGCGGAAATCGCCGCTGCGGAACTTCGCGGCGACGAGGCCACTGCCCAGCGGCTGCGCGATCAAATGGACCTCCGCCGGCAGATCGATGCTTATATCGATGCAGGCCTATCCGACACCGAAGCCCAGAGCGCTGCGGTCGCCGATCATAACGCAATCCTGGCCGCGCGCCGCATCGCTTTGGCACGCGAATTGGACGATCAACGCCAGTCTGTTGAACTGGATATGGCGCGGCTCGCCGATGACGAAGAGCGTGTTCAATTCCTGGAGCGTGAAGAGGAAATCAAGGAGCGCATCCTGTTCTTCGAGCGCCAGCTTGTGGAGGTCGCGAACGAAAAGCTTCGGAAGGAACAGGCGACCGTCCTTGCAATGGAGCAGCAAGAGCGTGTCGATGCCGCTCGCGCTGCTGGGCGCGCGAAATGGCTCGCCGAGGATGAGGCGCGGCGTCAGATCGACCTGATGAAGGCACGCGGAGATAGCGAGGAGGCGATCCGTCAGGCGGAACGGCGCTATGACATCGAACGCCGCATCGCGGAATTGAAGTCCCGTTACAGCATGGGCGACGCGGAGGCACGCGCGACCGCCGAGGCCGAGGACCGCGAGATGGAGATAGCCCGCCAGAAGGGCGAATGGCGCGGCACGATAAAAGACGCCTTCCGCGCCGCGATGGACGGCGATCTGAAAGGGTTTGCGAAGAACTTCTGGAAGGACATGTTCGCCCGGTCGATGGAAGACGCACTGAACTCGATCAGCGATTTCCTGTTCGGCCTTTTCCGCAACGCTTTCAGCCAGGGCGCCGGGGCGCTCGGCGGATCGGGCGGCGGCGGCATCCTTGGGGCGCTGGGCGGCCTGCTCGGCATCGGCGGCGGGAACCCGCTTGCCGGTTCGCTCTCGACCGCCAGCAAGAATGTCGCGGGCCTTGCGGCCGGGATCGAGGCGCGGAACCTGAAAGGCTTCGCCAAGGGGACCAGTGGTTGGCTCAAGCCTGTGGGCGGGATGGCAGGCGTTGACAAAAATCTCGTGTCCTTCCGCATGTCCAGCAACGAAGAGTTTGCTGTGCGCCGAAAGGGAGAGGTCGGCGGGCCGGTCGGCAGCGGTGCGTCTTACCATTTCACCGGCAACCTGCTCACCCCGGAGTGGTGGGCAGAGATTGAAGCCCGGGACATGGCGTCCAGCAATCAGGCTGTTGGGAAAACCGAACGTCGCGCACGCCGGCGACAGGCACGCAGAATGGGCCGCTGACTATGGCGTTTGAGGATTTGACCGACCTTAAATGCCAGGTCCCCGAGCCGTCGATGCCGGACTATGGCGTGCTGCAATCGCCGGTGCTGAACGGCCCGTCGAACAAGATCGACCGGCTGGGCGGCGGTTTCCTGATCAAATACAGCCTGCCGCCCGAGATGATGGAGCCGGATGGCCGGCGCATCGTGGCGCGGTGCATGCTGGCCAAACGGTTCGGCGCGATCCTGGCCTATCCGCAGGTCGAGTTCGCGGTGGGCACGCCGGGCAACGTCATCACGGTCGCCGGCGCGCATGACGGGGGCATGGCGGTGGCGATCACCGGGGCGACGCCGGATTATGCCGTGCGGCTGGGGCAGGCACTCAACATCATACGGCACGGCCATCCCTATCTCTATTTCGCGGCGCGGCAGGTGGTGCTGGACGGCAGCGGGGCCGGGTCCATTCCCCTTACCACGCCGCTGCGCACGAAGCTGCTTGGCGCGGAGCCGGTCAATCTTGTCCGGCCTGTCATTGCCGGATGGATCACGGGCGACAATTTCAGCTGGCCGATCGACATGCAGCGGACGGTCGGGCTCAGCTTTGATTTGCAGGAGCGCGCATGACCGTCCTTTCCCCGGCGCTCGATGCGGCGCTTGCCGGCGCTCGCGTCACCATTTTCGGTGCGCTCAAGGTCGAGTTGCCGACCATCACCGCGCGCCTGCTCGACGGGTCGGCAGAGATCGATATCGCGGGCGAAGAGTATGCCGGGCATGTCGAAGGGTTCGGCGCCTGGGACTCGATCGAGGAGATAGAGGACGGCTTTGGCGATGAGGCGCCCGGCACGACGATCTCGCTGCTGCCCCAGGATGATGACGCCGCCTGTCTGATGACCGACCCCGACAACCAGGGGAAACCGGTCACGGTGATGATCGGCGCACGCGACGATGAGACCGGGCTCGCCATCGGCGACCCCTATGTCCCGATCCGCGGCATCATCGATGTGCCGCACCATCGGTTCGGCCTGCGGGAAAATGCGGTGGAGCTGGATATCGTCAGCGAGATGGAGCAGCTGATGATGAACGATGAGGACCGGGTGATGTCACCCGCCTTCCACCGCCGCGTCTGGCCCGGCGAGGCGGGCATGGACCATTGCACCGGCGTAACCGACAATGGCTATTGGGGCCAGAACCCGCCGAGCGGCGGCGTCAGCTATCCCAATCTGTTCCGATGAACCTGGTCGAGCGGCGCAACGCCACCCGGCAGACCATGGAGCGGTTCGCCGGACACCCGTTCGCGTGGGGCGAGTATGACTGCGGGACGATGGTCATCAGCCATCTGCGACTGTTCGGCTATGACGAGGTGATCGGCCCAGGCGGCTGGTCGACGGCAATCGGTCTCCAGCGCTGGCTGATCCGGCACGGCGGCAGCGGGGCGGCAGCGCTCGACGGGTGGATCGGGGCCCGGATCGACCCGGCGCGCCGCATCGTGGGCGACATATTGGAGATGCCGGCGGCCCTGTCACTCGGCGCGTTCGGCATCGCGATCGGCAACGGCCGCGTGCTGGCTTATTATGAAGGACTGGAGGGTGCCGCGATCATCCAGCCCGTGCAGTTCCTCACTGCCTGGAGGCCCTGACCATGAAGGTGTTGCGGATCGCGGCAGTGGTGGTGTCGATCGCCGCCGCCATTCCGACGGGCGGCACATCGCTGCTGGGCATGGGGCTGTCCATGAGCGCGTCCGCCGCGTCCATGGTCGCGGCCGGTCTTTCGGTCGGCGTCGGTCTGCTGGGTGCGATCACGGCGAAGAGGCCCAGCGTTTCGGGCGTGCAGACAAGCTGGAGCGCCGATCCCGACGCGGCAATTTCGATCTGCCTCGGACGCACGATCGCCGCCGGCGAGATCCGTTATCGCAAGCAGCACGGCAACAAGAACAAATGGGACACGATCGCCAGCGTTCTGTCGGGCTGCGGCCCGATCGAGGCGATCCACCAGACCTATATGGAAAAGGAGCCGATCGTCTTTTCCGGCGGTCTCGACGGGGTGTACAGGATCGACGGGCACGATCGCATCTGGCAGCGCACGCAACGGGGGCAATGCCCGGAGCCCGCCTATCTCGCGCCGCTGGTCGGCGCGCCGCCCGCCTGGACGCCCGCCCACAAGCTGTCGGGCTATGCTGCGGTGCTCAATACGTTCCAATATGACGGCACGGGCGATCATACGCTGACCAGCACGCCGCGCATGAACTGGCTGATCAGCGGCGTGCGGCATTATGACCCGCGATTGGACAGCAGCTTCCCGGGCGGGTCGGGGCCATGCCGGTGGGATGACGAAAGCACATGGGTTTTCAGTGAAAATCCGTGGATACAGGGCCTGTCCTTCGCGATCGGCTGGCATCAGGGTCCGGCGCGGGTCCGCGTCGGAGGTGTGGGCATGCACATCACCGCGATCGACGTGCAGAGCTTTGTCGAGGCGGCGAACATCGCCGATGCGAATGGCTGGAAGTCCGGCGGCCGGATCAGCATGGGCGATGACAAATGGGAGTCGCTCAAGGCTATCTGCCAGGCCGGTGGCGGCGAACCCATCCGCAACGGGGCGATCCTGTCCTGTTACATCAACGCGCCGCGCGTGCCGATCGCGACGATCGGCATCGGCGATCTGATCGGCACGGCGGAGGCGTCGACCGCGCAGACGATCCGCGACCGGGTGAACGGCATCACGCCGCGCTACACCAGCGAGGATCATTTCTGGGAACAGGTGCCCGCCGGCACGGTGGTCAACCCCGACTATCTGGCGGCGGACGCGCGTGAGCGCACGAAGATGGTGGATTATCCCATGGTCCAGTGCGCGGCCGGGGAAACGCCGGACCAGGTGGCGCAACTCGCGGCCTATGATATCGCCAACGCGCGGGAGGCGGGGCCGATCGTGATGCCGCTCAAGCTGCGTTGGCTGGGCTATCGGCCCGGCGACTGCCTGGCCTTCGAGGACAACCCGCAGTTCGGCCGGCTGGCCGGCAAGGATGCGATCATCATCAAGCGCGCGATCGACCCGTCCACGGCGGCCGTCACGCTGACCCTGCGCACCGAGGATCCGGCCAAGCATGGCTGGGCGCTCAGCCGCGTGGGCGTGCCCGCGCCGACGACGGACAGCAGCCGCCCGATCGTGGACGAGGCTGGCAGCTTCGACGCCACGACGATCAGGTTCGACAGTACCGACCGCACATTTGACGGAGCCGCATGATGGCACAGCAGATTATCAACACCGGCGCCACGGCGAACGATGGAACCGGTGACGACCTGCGCGCCGGCGCGGGCAAGATCAACGCCAACTTCACCGAACTCTATGCGGCGGTCGGGGGCAAGCAGAACGCCAGCCCGACCCTGACCGCCATCGCCGCCGTCACGCCCATCGCGGACGGTCCGCACACCGTCGGCGGAATTACGATCACGACCGTGAACGGCATCATCACCGCCATTTCCTGACCATCGGAGACATCGATGCGTATTGAGACCATGCCCTTCGAGGCGTGGCGGAACCGTGCGTTCCGCGAACCCTATGAACTGCACGGCGAGGACGATGCGCCGTTCGACCTCACCGGCAAGTCCATCCGCATGGAGGTGCGCCAATATGGCGCGCAGCCCGGCGACGCCCTCGTGACGCTGGAACTGGTCACCAGCGATGTCCAGGGTATCCGCGTCATCGATCCGCTGGACGGTAGCACCGATCCCACGCGCGGTATCATCCGCATCCTCATCGACCAGGCCACGCTGGCTGCGTTTCCCGGCGGTCCGGTGCAGGGCACCGAGCCGAACCAGCCCGACCGCTTCGTCTACGACCTCGTCGTCTATCGCGCCGCGCCCGACGAGGATCTGGCGTTCGGCGGCACCTTCACCCTGTGGCCCGGCACGACCGTGCCGCCCTCACTCTGACAGGAGCGATGCGCACATGGCGACGATCGTCAAACTCTACCCCTATTCGGCCCAGATCGCGGCGCTCAGGGCGCTGATCGCAGGCCTGCCTGCGGTCGCCTCGTCAGGCTCCTACGACGACCTCACCGACAAGCCGACGCTCGGCACTGCGGCGGCGGCCGATACCGGGGATTTCGCGCCCGTCGCGCTGGTTCCGCGCGTGGACGCGGTGGAGGGTGGCCTGTCCGGCGCGGTCGAGAGCATCGGCGAACTGGAGACGGGACTGGAGGATATCGGTGCCGTGATGGCTGAGGCTGCACTATTCGAAACGACGGACATGCTGGCGTCGATTGTCCTCGATCAGGCGGGTCGCCGTGTTTCCGAAACGCCCACGGTCGAGGGGGTCGAAGCGATGGTCGAGGCGGGGACCACGCCGGTCACGATCTACGAGACCACGGACATGCTGGCGTCGATTGTCCTCGATCAGGCGGGCCACCGTGTTTCCGAAACGCCCACGGTCGAGGGGGTCGAAGCGATGGTCGAGGCGGGGACCACGCCGGTCGCGATCTACGAGACCACGGACATCAATGTCGCCACGCATACGCTGGACGAAAGCGGCCGGGTGATCAGCACCGCTGTGTCCCAGGCCGCGATTGATGCCGCATTGTCCGCTGTCGACCCTGACGGCCTGGCCGACGTGGTAGCGGAGATCACCGAAGCACGCGGCAACACCGCCAGCCTGTCGGCGCGGGTCGCCGCGATCGTCACCCCGGATGGCGCGCCGATCGTCGACCGTTATGGGCGCGACACGCTGCGGCAGACGCACATGCTGCTGACCAAGCTGTCGCTGCCTGCCCCCGAGGCCTGTCAGCTGATCGAGAATATCGGCGGCGACAGTTTCAGCCATCGCCCGGATCGCTGGACCGGCGCCTATGCCGCCGTGATGGCCGCGCTTTACGGCGACGCGGGCGGCGGCTGGTGCGGCTTCGGGTTTCTGCAATCGGGCAACGTCGCGCCGTGGACCGTCGCCAACCAGCCGACATTCCGGCAAGGCAATGTCCGGCCAGCGACTTATCCGACCATCCATATCGGTGCGGGCGTCGGCACCTACTACACTGCCCTGTCGCCCGACCTCGCGCTTGTGACGCTCGGGACCAGCGGCGACGCCGTTTACCAGGCGTTTCCTGCACTGCCTGTGCATAATGGCTGTGATCTGTTCTTCGTCGGCACGGCGGATGGCGAGGTCGAATATAGCTGGGGCGAATATGTATCCGGCCCCGTAGACAATCCGTCATCCTACAGTTTTGCCTCCGGCACGTCGCTTGACGTGCAGGGCACGCTGGGCGCGCTCCAGATCGAGGATATCGCGGACGGCATGCCATCGGGCGCGGGGATGTTGCGGGTCGCACGCACCGCCGGATCGGCAAAGCTGTGCGGCGTCAACCTCATATCCGATGTGCCCGGCGTCCGCGTCAACAAACTGGCGGCGACCGGATCGAACATCGGCCAATGGGCCAATGCGCCCGCCGGCTGGGAAACCGGCCTTGCAGCGCTGGGGGCGAACGCCTGGAAATACATGGACGGCACCAACAGCCAGGCGCTGGGAATGGCCGCGTCGGTCTGGGGCGACAGGCAGGAGACCATCGTCAACCGCGTGCGGGCGGCAAGCCCCGGCATCGATGTCCTGATCGCGACGCCGCCGGAAAATCTGCGCCCCGACAACCCGATATCAATGGCCGTCTATGCGACTGAGGCGCGCAAGCGGGCGGTGGCGCTGGAGTGCGCGTATCGCGACCAGCAGTGGAAATTCGGCAGTCCGTTCGATGCGGCCGCCTATGCGCATCTGTTTGCCGGCGACCTCATCCACCCCATCCCGGAGACCGGCGGCAGGCTCCTGCTCGCCGGGTTTCTCGACATGACCCGGCCCTTTTAGAGGAGTAACGCACATGACGCTTATTGGAGTCCCCACGATCAAGGCCCCCGGCATCGCGTCCGATCCGTCGCGCCCCTTCCCGATCCGCGACCCACTCCTACGCGATGTCCAGAATAGCGGCGTCCGTTTCTTGTTCGATCTGGCCTTCCCTTGGTGCTATCCCGGCGGCGACCCTGACGGCCGCCCGGCGCCGACTGCTCCGGTTAACGGCGCGCTGGTCTACGACATGTCGGAGCATGCGGATGGATCGGTGTCGATCGGCGGTTCGGACCCCGGGGCGATCACTTATGCGGGCGGTGGGTTCGATCTCACCAACTCTTCGACGTCCGGCAGTGTCGACGCGGGCGTCGTCGCGCCAGCATCCGTGCTGGCGGATATCTGGGCGCCCTACAATGGCGCGTCGCAGCGCTTCCTGGTTAGCGGCTTCGTCAAGCTGCCCACCGCCGCCAACTGGGATTCTGGCAGTGGCCTCATCTCCTTCGTTGCCGACAAGCAGTATAATAATTCTGCCTCTTTGTTGGTGCTGGCTTTCACGAGAGGTGCACCCGGCGCGATCCAGTTCCGCCGCCAAACCGCCGCGGGCGTAGCACAGACGGTTGGGGACGTGGTGGCCGAGGCGGAGGATTTCGGCACCGTCTGTCAATTTGGCGCCTGGCGCAACGCGGACAGCCAAGGCCTTATGCTCAAGTCGCTCACGAGTGGTCGGCCTGCCAAAGTGGTCACGACTGATGCTGGAGTGAACAACACGGTCGACTTCTCAGCCAACACTCTTGTATTCGGCCGCCCCGCCGCGTGGCCTGGCGAGACGAACGGTATTTACAGCCAGTTTTCAGGCGTCCGCATCCAGCGCGGCGCTGTCGAGAATCTCGCCCGCTCTGGC
>JBFWMJ010000007.1:0-54882 GCA_050251675.1 Sphingobium sp. | reverse complement strand
GGCGCGCGTCAGGATTTCCGGCCGGGTGATGAGGCTGCCGGCGGCGGCGAGCGAGGCTTCCGACAGCGCTTCGGTGATGGCGATCATGGTGAGATTGTCCTCACCCTCGTCCGGTGCACTGCCGCCGAAGCGGGCGGGCACCGACAGACCGAATACGCCCATTTCGCGCATGGGCTGAAGCAGGCTTTCGGGCACGGTCATGTCGTGACGGTGGATTTGTTCCGCCAGGGGCGCGACCACGTCTGCCGCGAAACGGCGGAAGCTGTCGCGGGCCATGGCGACGTCTTCGCCCGCATCGACTTCCGCAAAGGGCTCATGCCCCTGTTCGAGGCGGACGCCCGCATCCTCCAGCGTCGCCGTGCCGCCCGCGGCGAGCATGGCGGCATAGGCGGGATCGGTGCGGATCAGAACGATGGGCGCGACGTCCGCGCCGATCTCCCGCGCGATCGCTTCCATGCGGGTGAGCGCGCTGGGCACGGCGTCAGCGGCGAAGACGGCCGACAGCGCATGCTGGAGCGTGCCAGGCTGCATCCCCGCAGCGGCAAGCAACGTACGCGCGGCAAGCAGTTCTGAAGAAGCAAAGGCGAGTTCATAGGAGGCGACCTGATGATCGTCGAGCGCCGTCCCGTCGAGCGCCCCGTCCCGCGCGCAGCGCTGCGCCAGCGCCACGGTGAGCGCGTCGAACTGGCCGGCGATCCGGTCGAGAAGGCCGGTCACGTCGGCGTCGGCGGGAGAAAGCATCGTCTGCATCGGAGTCCTCATCAAGCGGGCGGCGACGACACTCCATAGCGGTGGCCGGTCGCGATAGCGCCTCATGCGTCCATTTGATCGCTCATTCAAGATGGCGCGTGACCACGGAGCAGCAGGACCCGCGCGACGGCGGGCCGCATGGCCGGGCAGGTGTTAACGGGCAGAAACGGCGTCGCACCCCCGCCGCAGCTACATATACGGCACTATCACACCATACTGAACCAGAAAGGAAATATGGACATTTCAGGACGGCTGTGCGGACCACGCCGCTTCTTTTCATCCCGCCTCCCCTTCCGACCATCCGCTGCCGTTTGACGCATTTACAGGGAAATTTATAAGGTGCGGAGACCGGCTACCCGCGCGCGAATCAGGTTGCGGCCATGAGTCGCGGGGCCAGGCGGTGCGGCGGCCGCGGCAGAGGGCACGGGCGGCGGCGCCGCTTTTCCGCATTCCCCCGTCAACCTGCTTGCGCCGATCTGGAGCGCGTCTATGGCCGTGCGAATGCTGCACGGTGTCGGAAGGAAACGCGGATGATCGTTGCCCGAATTGCTCTTGGCCGTCTCTTCCCCGCCGGTCTGGCCGCCCTGTCCGTTGCGGGTTGCGGAACCGGCATCGTGGCGCCCCAGCCGGGCATCGCCCCGGCGCCCGGCGGCCCGGCGGCCAGCGCCTTTGCCCGGCCCGGCGCGCTGGCCGGCATGGATGCGCGGCGCCTGACCCAGCTTTTCGGCACGCCGCGCCTCGACATTCGCGAAAGCAGCATGCGCAAATTGCAGTTCGCCAACGGCCGATGCGTGCTGGACGCCTATCTCTACCCCCCATCACGGGGCAAGGAGCCGGTCGTGACCCATGCGGACGCCCGGTCGCCGGCAGGGGTCAATGTCGACCAGACGGCCTGCGTCGCGGCCTTGCAGTCCCGTTAGGACGCCTGCATCAGGCGGCCGATCGCCCAGCCCGCCGCGTCCGCGACCGCCGGGTCCGGGTCATGCGTGAGCGTGCGCAATATCGGGACCATCGCCTGATCGCCGCTATTGCCCGCCGCGACCGCAGCGTTGCGTACCATCCGGTCGCGACCAATCCGCTTGATCGGGGAGCCGGAGAATATCTCCCGAAAAGTCGCATCGTCCAGCGCGAGCAGATCGGCCAGCGCCGGCGCGGCGAGTTCCGCCCGCCCCAGAAACGCCCGGTTCGCCGCGCCCAGATCCGCGAATTTATTCCACGGGCACACGGCCAGACAATCGTCGCAGCCATAGATGCGGTTGCCGATACCGGGGCGCAGATCCTCGAGAATGGGGCCCTTATGCTCGATCGTCAGATAGGAAATGCACCGGCGGGCGTCGACCACATAGGGCGCGGGGAAGGCTTGTGTCGGGCAGGCCGTCTGGCAGGCCGAGCAACTGCCGCAATGGTCGGTTTCCGGGGCGTCGGGGGTCAGGGCGATCTCGCTGTACAGCGCGCCCAGGAACAGCCAGCTGCCATGGGTGCGACTGACCAGATTGCTGTGCTTGCCCTGCCAGCCCAGCCCCGCGCCCTGTGCCAGCGGCTTTTCCATCACCGGCGCGGTGTCGACAAACACCTTGAGCGCGCCGGGGTGCTGATCAACCAGCCAGCGGGCCAGACTTTTGAGGCCCTTCTTGACAACATCGTGATAATCGCGGCCCTGAGCATAGACCGATATCCGACCCCGGTCGCGCACATCCGCCAGCGCCAGCGGATCGCGCCCGGGCGCATAGCTCATCCCCAGCATCACGACGCTGCGCACATCGGGCCAGAGCGCGCGGGGCGATGCGCGCTGCTCGGCCCGTTCCTCCATCCACAGCATGCCGCCATGATGGCCGGCCTCCAGCCACGCCTTCAGCCGCGCGCCCGCCTGCGGGGCGACGTCGGCGCGCGCGATCGCGCATGCGGCAAAGCCCAGCTGCGCGGCCTGCGCTTTGAGGCGCTGCTCCAAGGTTTCGAGTTGCACTGCCATGACCAGGGACTATCAGGAGTGGATGATCGGCGACACTCCGGCTCCGCCCCCCACCCATGCCGTCGAAGGCCATGGGCTTGTCAAGAGATTCGATGGTTTCCGTGCGGTCGACGGCGTGGATATCGCCGTGCCGGCCGGCAGTATCTATGGCATATTGGGGCCCAATGGCGCGGGCAAGACGACGCTGCTGCGCACTTTGCTCGGCATCATCGACCCGGATGCGGGCCATCGGACCCTGCTGGGCGATGCAGCGCCGCTGCGTCAGGCGAAATCAGTCGGCTATCTGCCGGAGGAACGCGGTCTCTATCCATCGATGAAGGCCTATGACGCGATCGCGTTCATGGGCGCGCTGCGCGGCCTGCCGCTGAAGGTCGGGCGGAAACGGGCGCGCGAGATGCTGGAAGCGCACGGCATGGGCGCGGCCATCGACAAGCCGATCCGAGCCTTGTCCAAGGGCATGGCCCAGACCGTGCAGCTGTTCGGCACGATCGTCCACCGCCCCCGCCTGATCGTGCTGGACGAACCGTTTTCCGGCCTCGACGCCATCAATCAGGGAAAATTGGAAGTATTGATCCGCGATCAGGCGCGCACCGGGGTCACGGTGCTGTTTTCCACCCATGTCATCGCGCATGCCGAACGGCTGTGCGAACGCATCGCCATCGTGGCGGGCGGACGCATCCGGTTTGAAGGGTCGGTCGCCGCCGCGCGCGACCGGTTGCAGCCGCAGGTGCGCCTGCGCACCCGCGCCGCCGATGGCCCATGGCGCGCCGCTTTGCCGCCCGATACGGTGATGCAGGACGGGGCATGGCACTTCGCCCTGCCGCCGGGCGGGGTGGAACCGCTGCTCCGCGCCCTTCTGGACGGGCATGCCGGCATACAGAGCCTGTCCATCGAACGCCCCGGCCTGCACGACGCGTTCGTCGCGATCGCGGGCGAGGCGGCGGCGCGCCAGATGGAAGAGGCCGAACAGCGCGAGGAGGAGGCGGCATGACCGACATGATGCGTGCCGCTTTCGTCATCGCCCGGCGGGATTTTACCGCGATCGTTTTTTCCCGGATGTTCATCTTCTTCCTGCTGGGACCGTTGTTCCCGCTGGTGATCGGCATGGCGTTCGGCGGCCTGAGCGAAAAGGTGACGAGCGACAGCCTGCGCCCGGCTCTGGGCGTCCTCATGCCCGCGTCCGACGCGCAGCGCATGACGGCCGCCTGGGATGCGCTGGCGAGCAGGATCGGCGCACAGAACCTCCCCGAGTTGCGCGTCGTGGGCGAGGCGGGCGATCCCCGCGCGCTGCTCGCCCGTCAGGGCGCGGGCTATGTCGCGATCGTGTCGGGCAGCGTCGAGCGGCCGGTGCTCACAGGCCGGGACAGCGACATAGCCCGGCTGGAACGGGATGTCAGCCTGATCGCCAGCGCCGCGAAGGCCGGCGCCAGCCTGCCCACCGTCACCGTGACCAGACAGCCGGTCGCCGCCAGCGGCGAGTCGGAACGGCAGGCACGGCTGCTCACCGCGCGCGCGGCGCAGGTGCTGATCTTCCTGCTCACCATGCTGCTGGCGGGCATGGTGCTGTCCAATATGGTGGAGGAAAAGACCAGCAAGGTGATCGAGATACTCGCGGCGGCGGTGCCGATCGATTCGGTGTTTCTGGGGAAGCTGATGGCGATGCTGGCGATGAGTTTCGTCGGCATCCTGTTCTGGGGGACCGGCGCGGCGGCGGGCGTGCTGCTGCTGGTCGGGCCGACGTCGCTGCCCATGCCGGCGGTCGGGTGGCCGATGTTCCTGCTGCTGGCCGTCCTCTATTTCGCGTCGGCCTACACGCTGCTGGGATCGCTGTTCCTGGGCATCGGCGCGCAGGCCGCGACCGTGCGGGAAGTGCAGACGCTCAACATGCCCGTCACCATGGGCCAGATGGTCGTGTTCTTCATCGCCAGCTATGCGGTCGACCATATGGGATCCGCGCCGGAAGTGGCGGCAGCGATCTTCCCCTTCTCCTCCCCCTTCGCCATGATCGCCCGCGCCGCGCAGGACGACGCGATCTGGCCGCATCTGATCGCCCTGGCATGGCAGGCGATCTGGGTCGCCGTCATCATCCGCCTGGGCGTCCGGCTGTTCCGGCGCCATGTGCTGAAATCGGGCAGCGCGCCACGGCGCGGCCTGTTCCGCCGCGGGGCAGCCTGAGCCGGTCGCGGACGTTATCGCCCGGCCGGGTCCACGACGCGATAGATTTGCAACTGCGCGGGCGCGGGCACGGACACAAGCCAGGGGGGAACCTCCCCCCGCGCCAGCATGGCCGCCAGACCGGCTGGTCCCGTCCTGCCATAGTGGGCAAATTCGGTGAGGCCGCCGCACGTCACGACATAGTCCGCGCCACGCCCGCCATTCAGTCGGCCGATGACGCCGCGCGCCTGATCGGGCGGTGCCATGAAACCTTCGATGACCGCCGTTATGCCCGCCGCGCCACGATGATGGGCCGTGGCGATGACGCTGTGGCGGCTATGCACGATGATGTCGGGGCCTATATCGAGCGGGGCGAACAGGGTTGCGGGCGGCAGCGCGCGCAGCGGCGCCAATGTGGCCGCCGCCCGGCAATCCGCGCCGGCCCTGCCGGTCATATGGTGCGACGGGACGATGGCGATCCACAGCGTGCACAGCCCGGCCGGCGTCACCACGGCCAACGCCGCCGATCCGACCATGCGCGCCAAGGCATGGCGGAACGCCTGCACCGCGGCGAAGCCATGGATCACCAACCAGGCGATGCCGGGCAGCGCCATCAGATGCGCGACCGTCAGGGCGCGCATGACCATCGTCGCCACCAGCGTCGCGCCGATCAGCAGCAGAGCAAGCGCCAGCCAGCCCGCGCGCCGTCCCGCGTCCCGCCGCCCTTCATGCCACGCGGCGGCCAGCGTTCCGACCAGACCGGCCAGCGCGGGCAGCAGGATGACACCGGCCATCGACCATCCCTGTTCCCAGATCGGCCGGCCTTCCATCACCTGCAAATACCAATGGCGGTAGGCCAGCGGCCCGAGCGCGCGGAACGGATCACCCGCCAGGCAGGGACCACCGGTCGCGAGCAGGATCAGCAGGGCGCACCCGGCGCCCGCGGCGGCCACCGCCAGCCGCCGCATGGGCGTCGCTCCTCCCAGCAGCCACGCCGCTACCGGCGTTGCGACGGCGAATCCCGCCAGCGGCCAGACATAGGCGGCGGACAGCGTGTCGCAGTGGCGGTCGAATGCGGCCTGCCATCCGCGCGTCGCGATCAGCAGCGCCAGCGCCGCCCCGCCCAGCAGCAGCGCATAGGCGATAAAGCGCGGCCCATGATCACGCGCGATGCCGTAGCGCAGGGCGAACAGACCGCCGAACAGGGCGGCATAGGGCAATCCCTCGCTCGATATCTGGAGCCAGACGGCCATGGCCAGCGCGGCCGTCGCGCCGCCGCGTGCGGGCCGGGGATCGAACGCGCCGCACAGCGCGATCGCCGCCATCCAGATCTGCCAGCCATGATGGTCGATCCGCAGCGGCGTGAACTGGAGCAGAATGGACGGCGTGATCAGGAGCATAAGGGCGGCGACCAGCGCCGTCTTCGCGCCGTCCAGCCGACGGACCGCCATGGACAGCGCGCCGCACAACCCGCCCAGCAACAGCAGGGGCACGGCGGCGCATGCCATGATTTCCGCCATGCCGGTTCCCAGCACGGGCCGCAGCAGCAGGATCAGCGCAGCAATGGGCATGTCGACGATTCGCGACCAGTGCATCGGCCCGCCGGCGGGCGGGTTCACACGATGCTGTACGACGTCGAAAAAGGCCTGACCGGCGATCCAGTCCCTGACCTGTTGCAGACGAAGCGCATCGTCGGGATCGCGAAAGGCCAGCGCGGCGAAACCGCCATGGAATATCCACAACATCGCCCCCGCGCAGACAAGCCAGCCGGCAAGGACGACAAGACCGGGGCGTCCGGACGGGATGACTGGCCCGCCATTGGACGGTCGGGCGTCGGACGGCCCGCCATGGGATGACCGGTCAGGCGCGGGCGAAAACGCCATATTTCCGCATCGCATAGACCGCAAAGAAACTGACCGGCACCGACAGGATCTTGGCGACGGCCGGCACCGTGCCGATGGCCGCCAGACCGCCGACGATCGCCATGGTGATCGCCATGCCCAGCAGCGCGCTGGCAACAAAGCCCAGCCGCTGCGCATACGAAACGTCGCAACCGACGGCAAAGACAAACCGGACACTGATCGCCCAATGCACGGCAAGCCCCCCAGCATAGCCGCCGAACGCCGCCGCCACCGGCGGCGCGCCCAGATGGGACAGCGCCAGGAACAGCAGCATGTCGACCGCCAGCGCGCAAAGGCTGGCCAGCAGGTAACGAGCGAACATGAATCGGGCGGCGATCCCGCCGGTCAGCGCGATCATGGCGCGGAACAGGCCGTCCATCGGCTCATGCGGCCTGCAAACGCGCGGGAACCTGACGCACGCCGGCCAGCGCGGCGCGGTCGTCGGCGCGATCCTGACCTTCTTCGCCGGTTTCGTGATATTCGGCATCCTCATTGACCAGCCAGACGTCGTGGACCCGCGCGCCGGCGACGATGTTGCGTGCCGTCAGCATCGCCGTCATCATCGCATGATCCTGATTGTTGTAACAGTGCATGCCGTTGCGGCCGATCATGTGCAGGGTTGGGTAGCGCGCTTCCAGTTCCGTCCGCAGCGCCAGCACATTGGCGGCATAGTCGTCATCATAGACCGGATACGCCTTTTCCTGACGCACCACCGCGCCGCCCACGACATCGTCGGGGTCGCACAGGCCCAGTATCGCCATCTCCCGCTTGGCCCGCTCGATCAGGTCGGCGTCGGACGACGACCACAGCCCGTCGCCTTCGAAACAGAAATATTCCAGGCCCACGCAGGCGACATCGGGGTCGGGCACCATTTCCGGCGACCAGCTGCGGAAATTCTGGATGCGGCCCACCAGCACCTTGGGATCATGGATGTAGATCCAGTTGTCGGGGAACAGGTCGTCCGACCGGATCATCAGCGCCACGGTCAGGAAATCGCGATATTTAAGCTCCATCGCTTCCCCCAGCGCGGCGGGCAGCGGGTGGATGCGGCCGGCCAGTTCGCGCATCGGCGCGGACGAGATGATGTGGGCGGCATTGATGACGACGTCGCCTCCGTCCCCCTGCGCCACCATGCGCCAGCGGCCGGTGCCCTGATCCTGGCTGAGCTGCCTGAAGCCATGGCCCATCAGCACGCGGTTGCCGCGCCCCCACGACAAAATCGCGCGCGGCTTCCCACATCATGCCCGGCCCAAGCCGGGGATAGCGGAAGCTTTCCAGCAGCGTCTTGGTTTCCATGCCGTCATTGGGCTTGCGGTTGAGGCCGAGCGATCGTTTCAACCCGTCGACCACCGCGCCCCACAGCGACAGCCCCTTGATGCGCTGCGCCGCCCAGTCCGCCGACATCTCATCGCACGGCATGCCCCACACCTTTTCGGTGTAGGTCTTGAAGAAGATCGAGAACAGCCTGTACCCGAATGCGTTGACGGTCCAGTCCTGAAAGGACCGGATGGAACGGTTGGGGAAAAGCCGCGCCCTGGCGAAGCTGGCCATGCACAGGGTCGAGCGCCACAGGCCCAGATTCCACAACGCCTCGAATGCGCGGAGCGGATAGCTGTAGAATTTGCCTTCATAATAAATGCGACTCATGCGCGGCCGCTGGATGAAATCGTCGGGCAATATCTCGTTCCACAGGTCGACCACGGCCTGCGATTTGGAAAAGAAACGGTGCCCCCCAATGTCGAAGCGATAGCCGTTCATCTCCACCGTCCGGCTGATGCCGCCGACATAGACCGGGTCCTTCTCGATCACGGTCACGGAATATCCGCTTTTGGTGAGAAGATAGGCGGCGGTCAGGCCTGCCGGACCCGCGCCGATGATGGCGACATCCACGCTCCGATCGTCATCCGACATGTTCGCTATTCCCCCGGCACCCTTGATTGGTTCCCAGGGAGGTGAAGGAAATCCTCTAAAGAGCGGTTAATAGTCGGTAAGGGATGAAGGGCCCGGTCCGCCTCGGAGCATCATTGCCCACGAGGCGAAAGCCCCCCCTCGCGGGCCGGTCCAAAACCGCCATGCGTCAACGGTCGACTTGGAAAAGCCGCGGGAGGGAACGCCATTCAGCTCTGACGGTCTGCAAATGCCGTCTGTTCGCTTCCGATGCTCCCCCATGAGCACGCTGCGCGCTGGCTCTCGAAAATCCGACGATTTCGGCGCATCATCTTCTGAATGTCGATACGATCTGGAGCATTTTCATATTGAGCGAAAACACTCTGGTCTTTTGATGCCGCATTTTCCGAGCCGTTGACGGTAAACGGTCGACTTGAAAACGCTTTAGTGCCGGAAATGGCGCATGCCCGTGAAGACCATGGCCAGACCGGCTTCATCGGCGGCGGCGATCACCTCTTCGTCGCGGATCGACCCGCCCGGCTGGATGACCGCCGTGGCCCCCGCCTCGACCGCCGCCAGAAGCCCGTCGGCAAAGGGGAAGAACGCGTCGGACGCGACCGCCGACCCGATGGTGCGCGGTTGCGACCAGCCGGCCTTTTCGGCGGCGTCCTTCGCCTTCCACGCGGCGATGCGGGCCGATTCCAGACGGTTCATCTGGCCCGCGCCGACCCCGGCGGTGCTGCCGTCCCGGGCATAGACGATGGCGTTCGATTTCACATGTTTGGCGACGGTCCAGGCAAACAGGCAATCGGCCAGTTCCTGCTGCGTCGGCGCCCGCTTCGTCACGGTTTTCAGGTCGGCCGGGGTGATCCGGCCATTGTCGCGGCCCTGTACCAGAAGCCCGCCGGCAATGCTCTTCATCGTCAGGCCGGCACGCGCCGGATCGGGCAGTTCACCGGTCAGGAGGAGGCGCAGATTCTTCTTCTTCGCGAAGATCGCCTTTGCCGCGTCGTCGGCGTCGGGCGCGGCGACCACTTCGGTGAAGATGCCGCTGATCGCCTCGGCGGTCGGCCCGTCGAGCGGCCGGTTGACCGCGATGATGCCGCCAAAAGCCGATACGCTGTCGCAGGCGAGCGCCGCTTCATACGCTTCGATCAGCGTGTCGCCGCTGGCGACGCCGCAGGGGTTGGCGTGCTTGACGATCACCACCGTCGGCGGGCCGTCGCGAAATTCGCTGACCAGTTCCAGCGCAGCGTCGGCATCGTTGTAATTATTGTAGCTGAGCGCCTTGCCCTGCACCTGCCGGGCCTGAGCAATACCGCGCGCGGCCGCCCCCGCCGGCACATAGAGCGCCGCCGACTGATGCGGGTTCTCCCCATAGCGCAGCGTCGTCGCCAGGCTGTTCGACACCGACAGGCTTTCGGGGAACGCGACGCCCTGATCGGCGAAGGCAAACCAGCTGGCGATCATGGAATCATAAGCGGCGGTGGCGGCATAGGCTTTGGCGGCCAGCATCCGGCGGAAATCATAGCTGGTCGCCCCGCCCTTTTCGGTCATTTCCGCGATCAGCCGCGCATAGTCGGCCGGGTCGGTGACGATGGCGACGCTGTCATGATTCTTCGCGGCGGACCGGACCATGGACGGACCGCCAATGTCGATATTCTCGATGATCTCCGCGCGATCCGCGCCCTTGGCGACGGTGGCGGCGAAGGGATAGAGATTGACCACCACCAGATCGATCGGGGCGATGGCATGCGCGTCCATGGCCGCCACATGCTCGGCATTGCCGCGTACCGCGAGCAGGCCGCCATGCACCTTGGGATGCAGCGTCTTCACCCGGCCGTCCATCATTTCGGGAAAGCCGGTCAGGTCGGAAATGTCCTTCACCTCCAGCCCCGCCGCCCGCAGCGCCGTCGCCGTGCCGCCCGTCGACACCAGTTCCACGCCATGCGCGCTCAGCGCCCTGCCCAGATCCACGAGCCCGGTCTTGTCGGACACCGACAGAAGGGCGCGCGTGATGGTGACGTCATGGGTGGCGGCGGTCATGCGAAACTCCGGCTTGGGGGATAGTATGCGGGTGGCTGTAGGAGGGGGGGAGGGAAAAATACAGTCCCGTGACGCGGCGCCGGCCCGAAAGCCGTCACCATCCTTCACCTCGCGCGCGTCATCCGACCCGCTTGAACAACCAGCCAATGCTCGATCCGCCGGGCAGCGCCTCGCCGGTGACGACCAGCTGCCGCGTGGCGTGCGGGCGGCCGTCACCGTCGACCCACAGGCTTTCCTCCACGCTCAGCTTGCCGGCGCCGGCGCGGAATTGCCACAGCGCGCCCAGTTCTATGCGCAGCAGGGCGCCCAGATTGTCCGCCGTCAGCGTGGGTTCGACGCCCGGCGCCAGATGGAAGCGCAGCTGCATCGGCAATGCGACCGGTTTCTTCCGGCGCTCCGCAGGGGTCAGCATGTCCTCGCCCCGGATTTCCTTGCCGTCGCCGCTCATCAGCAGCAGGCGGCGATGAACATAACCCAGCCGCCGCACATAGCCGTCATGGCTAAGGTCGATACGGCTGCCGTTCTCCAGTTCCTGCCGGTTAAGCTCGACCTCCGTCACGCCCCGGCCCAGCGTGCCGTCGGGCAGCAGGGCGGTGGAGTTGCAATCGTCGAGCACCAGCGTGCTGTGCGCCGCGGTCGTACGCAACCCCTGCGCCAGATCGCGCGGAATCCACGCGCCCTCAAGCCCCGCGCCGCCGCAATTGACGATCAGGCGCTGCATCCCGTCGCTGATCTCGATCGCCCCGGTGGATGCGCACCCGGCGTCGGCCAGACGGGCCACGGGCGGGGGGGCGGCGTCGATCTGCACCACGCTCGACCCGGCCGCCAGCCGCTGATACCCCCAGTCCCGCGCCTGACGCAGCGGGCGGGTACGCACGCGGCTCGCCTGGACGACCGCGCTGACCTGCGCCGGGTCGATGGCGCCCGCGCCCTGCCAGCTGCCCAGCCCCCCGTCGCCATGCGTCAGGCCCAGCAGCGCCGGCACGGTGCGGGCCAGCGCTTCATGCAGGAAGGCGGGCACCTGGTCGCGGCGGGCGTCGTAGACGGCGCTCACCATGGACAGCAGCATGATCGCTTCCAGCTGGCCCTGCGGCGAGCGGGAAATGATGCCGCCATCGGCATGGAAACCATTTTCTATGGCGCGGCGCAGGCCCGCTTCGCCAAATATCTTGCGGGCCGCGCCGCCGGGCATCAGCATGGATGCCGCGACGATCCCGCCCCAGGCGACCAGACGCGGCAGGCCCAGCGGCGCCTTGTCCGCGCCGCGGTCCAGATGGCGCGCCGTCCGGGCGATGCAATTGAGCACGAGCGAGCGATAGACAAGATCGCTGGATGAGAGGATCAACGGCGCATGGGCGGTCCAGAACAACAGGCGCCAGGCCGCATTATCGGCCCGCCAGGCGGGTTCACTGGGCGTTTCGGCATGGACCGCCAGCCAGTTGCGCATCATCGCTTCGGCGATGGGCGCGCCCTGTTCCCGGGTGGCAACCGTGGCCAGATCGCGCAGCCAGCGGAAGCTGTGCAGATAATCGCCAAAGGCCGGGACGGCGGCCGGTCTGGTGAAATCCAGCGTCCCGATCGGCTGCTGGAGACCGCGATAGAGCAGATAGCCCGCGCGCATGGCCTGCCCCGCGCGCGCATCGCCGGGGATCTCGTCATCGGGCACGGCCAGCAGCTTGAGCGGATATTTGCCCTTAAGCCGGCGGCTGTGGATCGGGGTTTTCCAACTGAGCAGGTAGAAGCGGTTGCTGATCCGTTCGGCCAGCGACAGCCCCTTGTCCTCCGCCAGGCGGATGAGGCTCTTGCCCTGTTCGATTCCGTCCTGATCGGCCGGTGCGGTGTCGTCGGCCGTCACGGAATGGGGCGGGATGCGACGATGACCGCTCACCCGCCGCGCAGCTTTCGGATATTGTCGGCATAAGCGGCGGGACCGCCGCGGAAGGTGGCCGTGCCCGCGACCAGCACGTCGGCGCCCGCCGCGATCGCCTGAGGCGCGGTGACGACGTCGATGCCGCCGTCGATCTGCAGCCGGATGTCGCGCCCGCTCCTGTCGATCATCTTGCGGCACGCCTCGACCTTGCGAAGCTGGCTGGTGATGAAGCTCTGCCCGCCAAAGCCGGGATTGACGCTCATCACCAGGATCAGGTCGACGTCATCGATCAGATAATCGAGCATCTTCGCTGGCGTGCCGGGATTGAGCACCACGCCGGCCATGACGCCTAACCCCTTGATGTGCTGCACCGTGCGGTGGATATGCGGCCCGGCCTCCGGGTGGACGGTCAATATATCCGCCCCGGCCTGCGCGAAGGCGTCCAGATAGGGGTCGACCGGCGCGATCATCAGGTGCACGTCCAGCGGTTTGCGCGTATGCGGACGCAACGCCTTCACCACCGCCGGGCCGATGGTGATGTTGGGCACGAAATGGCCGTCCATCACATCGACATGCACCCAGTCGCAGCCGGCTTCGTCGATCGCGCGAACCTCCTCGCCCAGGCGGGCGAAGTCGGCGGACAGGATGGAGGGCGAGATAAGGATCGGACAGGTCATTGACCGTTCGCATTAGCCGCGCGCCCACGCAAGGGCAACGCATGTTTTTCAGTCGGGCCGCCCGGCCTCCGCCGCGTGCCGCCGGCCCCGACGAACCGGGCCGGCGCGTTATGGCGTGCGGATCAGGCGGGCGATGAAGAAGCCGTCGGCGCCGCCCGCCCGATCCAGTGTTTCGGGCATGGTCCGCAACCAGCCCTCGGGCGACGGACGGATGCCGCCGGGCAGTTCGTCGTCCCGCGCCGGGGCGACGGCGAAATCAGGATGGTCCGCGAGGAAACGGGCGATCTGCTCCTCCCCCTCCGCGCGTTCCAGCGAACAGGTCGCATAGACCAGCACGCCCCCCGGCCTGACCCAGCCGGCGGCACGGCCGATCAGTTCGGCCTGCAACGCGGCCAGTTCCTCGATCTGGCGCGGTCCGATACGATGCAGGACGTCGGGATGGCGGCGATAGATGCCCGTGGCGCTGCACGGCGCGTCCAGCAGGACGGCGTCAACGGGCGCGGGCGGGGCCCAGTTGCGCAGATCCGCCTGCACCACCTGAACCGACAGCCCGGTACGCGCCAGATTCTCGCTCAGCCTTTCAAGCCGCTTGCGCGACTGGTCGATGGCGGTGACGCGCCATCCGGCGGCGGCAAGCTGCATCGTCTTGCCGCCGGGCGCGGCGCACAGGTCCAGCACCTGCCGCTGCTGCCCCGCGCCCAGCAGACGGGCGGGGCAGGAGGCGGCAATGTCCTGCACCCACCAGGCGCCGTCCTTGAAACCGGGCAGCGTCGGCACCGGCGTGCCTTCGGGCAAACGCACATGTCCGGGCGCCAGACTGTCGCCGCCCAGCCGCTCCGCCCAGTCGGCCGTGGCGGCGGGATCACGCAGGCTGAGGTCCACGGGCGGACGCACGGCATAAGCGGCGGCGGCCGCCAGCGGCATGGCGTCGCCCCACATCGCCGCCCAGCGGGCGCGGACCGCTTCCGGCAGGGTCGGCGGGGCGGGCAGGACCGGCTCCCCCCGCGTCACCGTGCCGAACACGCCATGCACCAGCTTGCGCGGGCCGCCATCGACCAGCGGCAGCGCCGTGGCGATCGCGGCATGCGGGGCGGTGTTGAGGGCCAGCACCTGCGCCAGCGCCAGCCGCAGCACCATGCGCGCCTTGGCATCGTCGGGCAGCGGCTGGGCCGTGGCCCCGTCGATCAGCGCGTCGAGGTCGGGCAGATGGCGCAGCGTTTCGGCCGCAATGGCATGGGCCAGCGCACGGTCGGACCGGTCGGCCAGCCCCTGTGTCGCGGCATGCAACGCGATTTCCAGCGGATCGCCCCGGCGCAGCACGGCGTCCAGCAGGCGCAACGCCGCACGCCGCGCGGCCAGACCCGGAATGGCGGCGGTGGAACGGGCGGATGCGGATTTGCGGCGAGGATGAGGCATGCCGCGCCCCTACGCCCTTGTGGCGCCGTGGTCACCCCCCGGCGGCATCAGCGGCGATGGGGGTCCAGCGCGCTCGACCGTTTGCCCGAACGCGGACGCGGGGCGACCGGCGAGAGCGCCGAGCGCGCCGGGGCGGGCGGGTGCCCGGCGGATGAACGCGGCGCCGGCTGGACCGTGGAGGAAGGCGTGGACATCAGCGGCCCGCCCCCGTTCCGCATACCGCCATCGCGCATACCCATATCCTGCGCCATCCCCTCCAGCGCGGCGATGCGCTTTTCCGTCGCGGGGTGGGTGGAAAACAGTTCGCTGACATGGGTAGGCACGATGTACAGTTGCGCCGTCGCCGGATTGCGTTCCGCCACGGGGTTGGGAATGCGCTGCGCCTGTCCCGAAATCTTGGCCAGCGCCGATGCCAGCGCGCGGGGATTGCCGCTGATCTGCGCACCGGCCGCATCCGCCCCATATTCACGGGTCCGGCTGATCGCCATCTGTACGATCATCGCCGCGAACGGCGCGACCACCACCGCCAACACCCCGGCCAGCATGGCGCCCTGCCCGTTCTGGCCGTTGCCGCCCCGGAACAGCAGGCCGAAATTGGCCAGCATCGCAATCGCGCCGGCGATCGTGGCGACCATCGTCATGATCAGCGTATCGCGATTGCGCACATGGGCCAGTTCATGGGCCATCACCCCGGCCACCTCGTCGCGGTTCAGCATCGCCAGCAAGCCCGTGGTCGCCGCCACCGCCGCATTGCTGGGGTTGCGCCCGGTGGCAAAGGCATTGGGCGCGTCCTGCTCGATCAGGTAGACGCGCGGCATCGGCAGGCCCGCACGCACGCTCAGGTCGCGGACAAGGCCGTAAAACTCCGGCGCGCTGTCCGCGTCGACTTCGCGCGCGCCATGCATCGACAACACGATGCGGTCGGCGTTCCAATAGGTGAACAGGTTCATGCCGGCCGCGACGACCAGCGCGATCATCGCACCGCCGCCGCCGCCCAGCGTATAGCCCAGCGTCATGAACAGCGCGGTCAGCGCCGCCAGCAACATGGTCGTCTTGAAACCGCTCACTTGCGTAAATCTCCTTTGCGGCCCAGATAAGGGATCGACCATGAACATGGGGTTGCCGTGGCGCCCCCGCAATCGGGAACGGCATGATGGGCACATATAATGGCAAGCGTCCCGCGCATGTGAAGGCGCCCGCCTATCTGTCCAGAACCACGCCGGTCCCCGCCCCCGACCCGATCGATCACCCCGGCCGGGATGTGGAGGAGATGAGCCCCACCCGCTACGGCGACTGGGAGAAAAAGGGCATAGCCGTCGATTTTTGAGGGCGTCGGCGGGACGGGGTACCCGATCGCCCCGCGCCGCGGCTGTTTCCGTCCCGCGCGCCGGCGGTCAGGGCGGTCGATTCGCTTTGTCGCCGCTTTTGCACGCTTTCCGTTCACCCGTGCGGCTCTTGCGGGCGGCGCCCTGCCCTGCTCTGGCATCATGCCGGCGCACATGCACAGATGGTGGACTGTGATGACGGGGTGCGAGTGTGAGATTGGTGCATGATATCAAGGTGAAAGCAGTGTCGGATTACGCACCGGAGGATGCGGCGCTGCTCTGTTCGGTAGGCCGTCTGGTATGTGCCTGGACCATGCTGGAGCAGAGCCTGGAAGCGAAGATCGGCATGATGCGGGAGGCGATGGGCGACGTGCGCACGGTCGGCGCCCGTACCCGGCCGACCATGGCCAAGCTGATGACGGAACTGCGCACGATGGTCGCCATGCGCGACCGCCGAAATGCCGCCGTCCTGACCGAAATCGCGGAGATCGAGCGCGACATGCAGCGGATCGACCGCTTCCGAGCGCTGATCATCCAGGGGTTCCAGCAACCCGAGGAGGGCGGCTTTGCCTGTCGTGATCCGCGCAATAATATACTTCACATCACACTGGAACAACTGGACAGGGAAGTGATGGCGCTGGAGGCCGTCGCCAACCGGCTCCTTTCCATATAAGGACGAAGCACGAGGCGGATTGATCTTTTTCGCACGCCGCGAAAAAGATATCGCGTGCCATCACGCACAAATCAGGGGTGCATCTTGACCAGACCGATTCGGAAGGCCGTTTTTCCCGTCGCGGGGCTCGGCACGCGATTCCTGCCCGCGACCAAGGCGGTGCCCAAGGAACTGCTGCCCGTCGTTGACCGGCCGCTGATCCAATATGCCGTCGACGAAGCGCTGGAGGCCGGGATCGAACAGATGATCTTCGTCACCGGCCGGGGCAAGGGCGCGATCGAGGATTATTTCGACATCGCCTTTGAGGCGGAGGCGACACAGAAGGAACGCGGCAAGGATATTTCCGCGCTGGAAGGCACGCGGCTCGCGCCCGGCGCCGCCGTGTTCCTGCGGCAGCAGGAGCCGCTGGGCCTGGGCCATGCGATCTGGTGCGCGCGCGATATCGTCGGCGACGAACCCTTCGCCATCCTGCTGCCGGACGAATTCATGAAGGGCGCGCCCGGCCGTGGCTGCATGAAGCAGATGGTCGAAGCCTATGAACAGGTCGGCGGCAATCTTGTCTGCGCGCTCGAAATCCCGATGGACCAGACGCCCAGCTATGGCGTGATCGATCCGGGGGCGCGCAACGGCGTGCTGACCGAAGTGAAGGGGCTGGTCGAAAAGCCGAAGATCGGCACCGCGCCGTCCAACCTGATTCTGCCGGGCCGTTATATCCTTCAGCCGCAGGTTATGCAGATCCTCGCCACGCAGGAAAAGGGGGCCGGCGGTGAAATCCAGCTGACCGATGCGATGGCGGCGATGATCGGCCACCAGCCCTTTCACGGCGTCACCTTCGACGGCCGGCGGTTCGATTGTGGGTCAAAGGCCGGTTATATCGAGGCAAATCTGGCGCTGGCGCTGGAACGTGAGGATATCGGGCCGCACATCCGCGCCTTCGCCCGGGCCGAACTGGCAGGCTGACCGACGACGGCACGGCGACTTTTCCTACCGTCGCCGCGCCAGTCGCGGGAGCGACCGAGTCAGAACGGCACTTCGTCGTCCAGATCATTGTCGAAATTGGGACTGCCGGCACCGCGCGATCCGCCGCCTGACGCGCGGCCGCCACCGCCGCCCTGACTCCCGCCGAAATCATCATAATCGCCGCCGCCATAACCGCCCGGCCCGCCGCCCCAGTCGCCGCCGCCCTGCGACCGGCCGCCGCCACCGCCAAAGCCGCCGCCCTGACCGCCACCGCCCGGCGCGCTGTCCAGCATGGTCAGCACCGCGCCGGGCCCTTGCAGCACCACTTCGGTCGAATAACGGTCATTGCCGGACTGGTCCTGCCATTTGCGGGTGCGCAACTGGCCTTCCAGATAGACTTTCGACCCCTTGCGCAGGAACCGTTCGGCAACGCCCGCCAATCCTTCGCCGAAGATGGCGACCGTGTGCCATTCGGTGCGTTCCTTGCGCTCGCCCGACATCCGGTCCTTCCAGCTTTCGGACGTGGCGACGCGCAAATTGCATACCTTGCCGCCATTCTGGAAACTGCGCACTTCCGGGTCGGCGCCCAGATTGCCTACCAGAATGACCTTGTTGACCGAGCCCGCCATGTTCCCTCCGAAACGACAAAGACGCCTTTATAGAGCGGTCGCGCCCTGAATCCAGCGACAAGCGCAGCGTTTCAGCCCAGGCCGAACGCCACCGCCGTCCAATAGGTGATACCGGCCGCGGCATAGGCCAGCACGAACAGGTATCCCATCATGAACATCGGCCATTTCCAGCCATTTGTTTCGCGCCGCGTCACGGCGATGGTCGATATGCATTGCGGCGCGAACACGAACCAGGCGAGGAAAGCCAGCGCGGTCGCCAGCGACCAGCGCCCCGCCAGCCGATCGCCAAGCTGCTGGTTGAGCGCCTCTTCATCGTCCCCGGCATCGATCGCATAGACGGTCGCGATCGCCGCCACCGCCACTTCCCGCGCCGCCATGGACGGCAGCAGGGCCAGGCTGATGTCGCGGTTGAAACCGATGGGTTCGACCAGCACATGGATGCCGCCGGCGATGCGGCCGGCGATGCTGTATTCGCTCTGCCGCTCGCCATCGGGTGCCTGCGGAAAGCTGGCGAGCGCCCATAGCACCATGTTGGTGGCAAGGATGATCGTGCCCGCGCGCTTCAAAAAGATGACCGCGCGCTGCCACAGGCCGATCGCGATATCCTGCGGCCGTGGCCACTGATATTTGGGCATTTCCATGAGGAAACCGCTGCTCGCGCCCTTCGCCACCGTCAGGCGCAGCGCCCAGGCGGCCAGCATCGCGCCGACGATCCCGGCGATATAGAGCAGGAACAGCACCAGCCCCTGCAGCCCTATGCCGCCGCCCACCGTGCGCGCGGGTATGAAGGCGGCGATGATCAGGCCATAGACCGGCAACCGCGCCGAACAGGTCATGAGCGGCGCGATAAGGATGGTGGTCAGCCGGTCCTTGGGGTCGCTGATCGTGCGGGTCGCCATGATGCCCGGCACCGCGCAGGCAAAGGACGACAGCAGCGGGATGAAGGCGCGGCCCGACAGGCCGACACGCGCCATCAGCCCGTCCATCATGAAGGCGGCGCGCGCCATATAGCCGGTCGCCTCCAGCATCAGGATGAAGAAGAACAGGATCAGGATCTGCGGCAGGAACACGATCACCGCGCCGACCCCGCCGATCACGCCCTGCAACAGGAAGTCGTGGAGGATGCCCGGCGGCAGCACCGCCGTCACCGCCTCGCCCAGCGCCATCACCCAGCCTTCCAGCAGGTCTGCGGGTGGGGCGGCCCAGGAAAACACCGCCTGGAACATGACGAACAACAGGGACAGCAACAGGATCAGCCCGAAAAAGGGATGCAGCGCGACCCGGTCCACCGCGGCGGTCAGTCGGCGGGACGGGGTTTCACGCACGATCGCGGCCCGGGCGATGCGCCGCGCATCGTTGCGCAGCGCGTTGAAATCCCGTGCCTCCATCGTCGGCCGCACGGGCGCCGGTGCCGGCGCCGCCTGCCCATCCACCAGTCCGGCCATGGCCAGCTTCAGCGCGTCCAGACCGCGTTTGCGCACGGCCACCGTGGGCATCACCGGCACGCCCAGTTCGCGCGCCAGCACATCGGCATCCAGTTCCAACCCGTCGCGCGCCGCCAGATCGACCATGTTGAGCGCGACGACCGTCGGCAGGCCCAGCGTGATCACCTCCAGCGCGAAACGCAAATGATTGTCGAGGTTCGACGCATCGACCACGATGATAAGGGCATCGGGCCGCGCTTCACCCGGCTGGCGGCCCATCACGAAATCGCGCGTCACCTGCTCGTCCGGGCTGGCGGGCGACAGGCTGTACGTACCGGGGAGGTCGACCAGTTCCACCGGCCGCCCATCGGCCAGCGTCAGCCGTCCAGCCTTCCGCTCCACGGTCACGCCCGGATAATTGCCCAGCTTCTGCCGCGCGCCGGTCAGGGCATTGAACAGCGCGCTCTTGCCGGCATTGGGATTGCCGACCAGCGCGACCAGCGGCTGCGCGCTCATGCGCGCACGTCCGTCCGCACCGTCACGGCGGCGGCATGGGTCCGCCGCATGGCGATCGTCATCCGCCCGACCCGGCAGGCGATCGGGCCGCCGCCGAACAATCCGCCATGATGCAACGCCTCGACACTGGCGCCTTCGCACAGGCCGAACTCGCGCAGCCGCTGGCCTTCGGACGCCGAAAGGCTGTTCCAGTCGATGCTCTCAACAAAAGCGGGGTGACGCAGGGGCAGATCGGTCAGGCGCAAAACAGGCTACTCGTCGTGTAAACGCGACCGCCTATCAATATCGGCAGCGAAAAACCAGCGACGAAATAGGCGCGCGACCGGCGCTGTCCAATCGTGTCATACCGCCGGATAACGCAGACGGCCGATGAAACGCGCAAGGCTCAATCGTTCCCCGCCCGCGCCCGACAGGCGCGCCTTCGCCTTTTCAAACCGCATGATACCGTCGATCCGGCGGGCCAGAAAGGCGCGGCTGTCCGACTGCCCTTCGCTCTCATCATCGACGAACACCAGCAATGTCGCGGCATAGACGGCGGACAGCGTCATGCGCTTGGTATAATGGTTGAGATCGGTGGCGGTGTCGCCGGCCGCCCGCCACATCGCATCGGCGGCGCGCCAGCCGAGACCGGCGGCCCGGCGCAGGTTGGCCGGCATGGCCAGTACCGCCAGCGCGCGGCGCAACGCCTCACGATCGGGGGCGAGCAGGTCGAGTCGCACCTCGACCAGTGCCGTGATCCGCGCGCGAACAGACATGGCGGCCAGCGTCTCGGGCGAGAGCGTGGCGATCATACGCCTGTCGATGCTTTCGAACCAGGCATCGACCATGTCCGCCGCGCCGCCGGGAAAAGCCAGCCGGGCGATGTCGGAGTCGACGCCCCGGTCCGCCCCAGCCATGGCGGCGGCAGCGGGACGCCACCCGTCGAAGGCAGCATGACGGGGCAGCAGCGGGGCGAGCGCGGCACGCAGTTCGTCCAGCGTCGGATCGTCGGGTAGCGGGTCAGCCATGGGCGTGATTGTATGCCGGCCGGGCCGGTCGCACAAGGATCAGAAACGGGTGGCCGTCGTCGGCGCGCTCACCAGCGGGGAGCGGCAAAGCGCCATGACCTGTATCTGGCCGGCCGCTGTCCGGCGCGCAAAGACACAATCCGCACGGGAAACACGGGTCCGGGTATGTTCGCTGCCGAAGTGGGCGGGGATGACCCCGTCCCTCACCGCTTTTGCGCGCTCCTTATAGTGGGCGACAGACGGTCAGACCGCGAAACGCTCCCTCAAACCCAGCATAGCGATTGCCGCCCGGGCCGCTTCGCCGCCCTTGTCCTTTTCCGTCCGGCGCGCCCGGGTGAGGGCCTGCGCCTCATTCTCGACCGTCAATATGCCGTTGCCGATGGCGATGCCATCCATGCTGAGCGCCATCAGGCCACGGGCGCTTTCGTTGGACACCACCTCGAAATGATAGGTTTCGCCGCGGATGACGACCCCGATCGCGACGAAGCCGTCGTAGCGGCCCGTTTCCGCCGCCATCGCGATCGCGCCGGGAATCTCCAGTGCGCCGGGTACGGTCAGCACCTCGGCCCGGTGCCCCGCATCCTCCAGCGCGGCGGTCGCGCCTTCGATCAGCAGGTCGTTGAGATGGTCATAGAAACGGGCTTCGACGATCAGGAATTTTGCCATGGTGCGGGCTCCTTGGTTCAGCGGTCGATGGTCCGATGATCGATCACCGCCAGGTCATAGCCGTCCAGCGCGATCAGGCTGGGCTGCGCGTTGGTGAGCAGGATCATGTCGTGGACGCCCAGTTCAGCCAGGATCTGCGCGCCCACGCCATAGTTGCGCAGCGTGTCCATCCCACTGACCGATTCCCCCGCCGCCCGGCGCAGGAAACGCGACAATGTGCTCTCGCCTTCCGGCTCCAGCGAAAGGACGACGACGATCCCGGCGCCCTCCTCGCCTATGATCTCCATCGACCGGCTCAGCAGGTCGCTGCGCGGCCCTTCCTCCCCGAAAATGTCGCTCAGCTGGTGCATCTGGTGCATGCGGACCAGAGTGGGCCGGTCGGGATCGATGGTGCCCTTCTGCAAGACGAGCTGTTCGGTCCGCGTCGCCTTGTTGTAAAAGCAGATCGCCTTCCAGGTGCCGCCCCATTTGCTGACGAAGGTCGCTTCCGCGTGCCGTTCGACCATATGGTCGTGGCGCCGGCGATAGGCGATGAGATCGCGGATCGTGCCGATCTTCATCTGATGTTTCTGGGCGAAGGGAATAAGGTCGTCGAGCCGCGCCATGGTGCCGTCGTCCCGCATGATCTCACAGATCACGCCCGACGGGTTGAGCCCGGCCAGCCGCGCGACGTCGACCGCCGCTTCGGTATGGCCCGTACGGACCAGCACGCCGCCATCGCGGGCGACCAGTGGAAAAACGTGGCCGGGCGTCACCAGATCACGCGCGTCCCTGGACCCGTCGATCGCGACGGAAACAGTGCGCGCGCGGTCGGCGGCGCTGATGCCGGTGGTCACGCCCTCGCGCGCTTCGATCGACACGGTGAAGGCGGTTTCGTGCCGCGTGCCGTTGTTGCGGCTCATAAGGTCCAGGCCCAGTGTCTCGACCCGCTCCCTCGTCAGCGCCAGGCAGATGAGGCCGCGCCCGTGGGTCGCCATGAAATTGATCGCGTCCGGCGTCGCCATCTGGGCGGGAATGACCAGATCACCTTCATTTTCCCGATCCTCGTCGTCGACCAGGATGAACATGCGGCCGTTGCGCGCTTCGTTGATGATCTCTTCCGGGCTGGCCAGGGCGGTGCCCCCGGCCCGGCGCAAAAGGTAGCTTTCCAGCTTGCCCAGCGTCTCGGCGGTCGGGTTCCAGTCGCTCTCGCCCAGGCGGCGCAGGCTGTTGGCGTGAAGCCCCGCGGCACGGGCCAGGCCCGAACGCGACATGCCGCCTTCGGTAACGAGTGAACGGAGCGAATCGATCAGTGCGGATGACATTGGCGCATTTCCCTTTCCCGCTTGGGGCAGGGCGCATATCACATCATGATGTGATGATTTCAAGAAAAAATCACAGTGCCAATCACATTTCGGAGCAAATCACAGTACGGGGCGCACGGCCTGCATCCGGCTGAGATAGCGGGCCAGCACGTCGATCTCCAGGTTGAACGCACGTCCGGGCGTCAAGGTGGACAATGTCGTCGCGACCGCGGTGTGCGGGATGATGTTCAGCCCGAAATGGACCGTCCCGTCGGGCTGGTCGTCCACCGCGTTGACGGTCAGGGATATGCCGTCGACGGTGATCGATCCCTTCGCCGCGATCGCGCCGGCCAGCGCGGCCGGGGCGGAAATGGTCAGGCGAACCGAATCCCCCTCCGGGTCAGCGGCGACCAGCGTACCGATGCCGTCGACATGGCCGGTGACGATATGACCGCCCAGTTCATCGCCGACCTTGAGCGCCCGTTCAAGGTTCAATTGTCCGCCCGCCACCCACAGGGCCGGCGCCGTCCGCGCCACGGTTTCGGCCGACAGGTCGACCGCGAACCAGTCGTCCCCCTTCTCCACGACCGTCAGACAGGCGCCCGAACAGGCGATCGACGCCCCGATCGCCACGCTGTCCATCGCATAGGCGCAACCGATGACCAGGCGCAGGTCGCCGCGCTGCTCCGCCGCGCGGATGGTGCCGATGTCGGTGATGATGCCGGTGAACATGTCTGGTCCTGCTCGTTAGGGGAAATTGTGAGAAAGCGAAAATGCGCCTGCTATGGCGCGGGACGGGGCACGGCGTGCCAGGCGGTGTCCACCGCCTCATATATCTCCAGCCGGTCCACGCCCAGCGGGCGCTCATCGACCATACGCCAGCGGCCATGGGCATCGGCCAGGTCGGTCAGGCCGATGTCGCCCACCGCCGCCAGCCCGTCCCCGATCAGGATCGGGGCGCGATAGAGCAGCAGCCGGTCGACCAGCCCGGCGCGCAGGAAGGCCGCGGCAGTCATCGCGCCGCCTTCGACCAGCACATGATCCACCCGATCGAGCGAGGCGACGGCATCCGGCGTGCCGATCCCCTCCCACCCGTCCGGCGCGGCGCCGCCGGTCAGCACCAGCCGGCGCGGCGATCGATGCGCCAGCCCCGGCAGACGCACGTCCAGCCGGGGGGCATCGCGGCATAACGTGCCGCTGCCCACCACGATCGCGTCGTGCATGGCCCGTTCGACATGCGCATGGGCGCGGGCGGCGGCGCCGGTGATCCACTGGCTCTGCCCGTCGGGCCGGGCGATCCGACCATCCAGCGACAGACCCAGCTTCAGCGTCACCTGCGGCCTGCCGCGCGTCTGGCGCAGCACGAATCCGGCCATCGCCCGTGCGGCTTCCCCGGCCAGCACGCCGGTTTCCACCGCGATACCCTGATCGCGCAGCCAGACGATGCTCTGGCCATCCGTGCGCGGATCGGGGTCGCGCAGCGCGACGACCACCCGCGCGATCCCGGCGCGGGCAATAAGGTCGACGCAGCGCGGCCCGCGCGGCGACAGGTGGAAACAGGGCTCCAGCGTCACATAGGCGGTCGCGCCACGCGCCTGATCCAGCGCCTGATCCAGCGCCTGCGCCTCGGCATGGGGGCGCCCGCCCTTCTGGGTCCAGCCGCGGCCGACCACCCGGCCGTCCCGAACGATCAGGCAACCGACATTGGGATTGGGTGTCGACCGGCCACGCCCGCGCCGCGACAGGGCAATGGCGGCGGTCATATAACGGCGGTCCAGCGGACCGTCGCCGCAGGCCAGGGGTGGGCGCGAATCGCTCAGGGCCGGGGCGCTCCGCCACCGCCGGCCACGGGGTCATGCCCGGATGGCCCGGCCGTGCCCTGCGCCTGCTCCATCGCCTGCGCCTCCGCCAGACGGGAATCGAGCTGGGCGTTGATCTGCTTCAGCGCTTCGCGGCGGCGCACCGTGTTGCGGGCTTCCTCTTCGCGCCAATCGATCCCGAACGCGTCGGCCAGCCCCTGCATCTCCTTCTGCTTGGCCTGCAACGCGGCTTCCCGTCTGGCAAGGTCGATCTTCTGCTGGAGGATGATCGCCGCGTCGGAACGGTCGGCATCCCAGCTGTCGACATAAATGATCTTGTGGCGGGTGGGCATGGTATTGGTGTTCGCATCGACCAGAAAGGCCCAGATGATCAGCCAGGTAAAGGCGGCCGACAATCCCAGCAGCGGCCATTTATGCGGGCGGCTCTGACGAAAATATCCCCACAGATCGCCAAGCGCGTTTTTGGGGGAAACGGGACGGGGAAAGATCGCCATCGCGACGATATAGAGAAGCACGCGGCCGGATGCAAAAAGGACCTCGCCCTTGCGCTCGTCTTTTCCCAGACCGGGACGGATCGGCATACAGAAGATGGCGGGCCGGACATGACGGTTTTCGTGAGCCGGCGCATTGCGTCCTGACGGCGGATGAGCGCCCGAACGCGGAAAGGCGCCATTTGCAGGCCGCCAGTACGCAATGGCGATCCGACCCGCCCCCGCTACTGGCGCGTCCCCGCAGGATTTGACCAAAGGACCGAGTGCAGTGTCGGATCGGTTTGAAATGATGCCCTGCACCAATCCTCCTGGCGCCCGGCCCTTTTCCTTAAAACCCCGATAGCGCAGGTAAGACAGCCTGACCGTTAGACCAGCATATCTATCGCATGGAGGATCAGGCCGACCAGCCCGCCGACCAGCGTGCCATTGATGCGGATATATTGCAGGTCGCGGCCGACCGCATTTTCCAGACGGCTGGTGACGGTGCCCGCATCCCAACCGCGCACCGTGTCGCTCACCAGAGTAACGATCGAATCGCCATAGGCCGCGGTCGCCCCCACCGCCGCGCGGCGCACGAAGCGGTTGAGCAGCACCCGCAGCCGCGCGTCCGTCTGCAACGTACCGCCCAGTTGCCGCAATGCCTCGCCCAGCCGGCCCGCCATCGCCTTGCCAGGATCGCGCACGGCGCGCAGCATGCCGGTCCGCGCCTGCTCCCACAACCCGTCGATCCACCGCTGCATCGCCGGATTATCGACGATCTCGTCGCGGATACGGGCGACCCTGTCCTGCATGGCGGGGTCGTTTTGCAGGTCGCGGGCCAGCGCGGCCATGCCCTCCTCCGCCCGGACGCGCAGGCTGTGCCCGGGATCGCTCGCCATCTCCGCCAGCAGCTTGCGCAGGCCGTCGAGGATCGCATTGGCCAGATTTTCGTCCAGCCCGGTGAACCGCAGGATGCGGCCGGCGCGATCATGGACGATCTGGCGGATCATCGGCTCGTTCGCCTCCAGCGCGCGGTCCGCCCAGCCGATCAGCTTGTCGAGCACCGGGGCATGCCGCCCGTCGCGCATTGCCGCCTCGATCGCCTGACCGATCAGGGGGGCAAGGTTGACGGTGCGCAGCCGCTGGGCGACCGCGCCCTTGACCATGCCGCCCAGCCGTTCCTGGTCCAGCGTTTCCAGCAGGTCGGCCGCCAGCCGCGACGCGCCTTCGCGCAACCGTCCATCGCCCGCCGACGGGCTGGCGAGGAACCGGCCAGCGGCGGCGGCGACGTCCAGCCGCCGCATCCGGCGGGCGACGACGGCGGGCGTCAGGAAATTGTCGCGCAGGAACAGGGCAAGCGTGTCGCCGATCCGGTCCTTGTTGCGCGGGATGATCGCGGTGTGGGGAATGGGCAGGCGCAGGGGATGGCGAAACAGCGCGGTCACGGCGAACCAGTCGGCCAGACCGCCGACCATCGCCGCTTCGGCAAAAGCCTGGACGAACCCGATGGCCGGATGGACATGTACCGTCGCACGGGCGGCGATGAACAGCGCCGCCATCGCGATCAGCATGCCTGTCGCGACCAGACGCATGCGCCGGGCCGGATGAGGGGGGTCGAGCCGCACAGCGGAAAGGACGCGCATCACCATCAAACGGTTACGCGGCCGTTTCGTTCAGGCACACGCATTTTTGACGCCATGGCCTGTCGCCAGGCAAGCAGGCGTGCTGATCGATCCGGCGCGCCGCGCGGGCATCATGGCCTCGTCCCGGCGCGTCCGGCATGCGCGGTGGCGTCGCCGGGACGATAGGTCAGCAGCCGGCGCCCCAGCCGCGCACCGATCCACTGTTCCATGGCGGTCGCCAGACTGAACGTCGCGGGCACGATCACCAGCGTCAGCACAGTGGACAGGATGAGGCCGCCGATCACGGTGATGCCCATCGGCGCGCGCCACGCGCCATCGCCCGACAATGACAGGGCGGTGGGCACCATGCCGGCAGCCATGGCGACGGTGGTCATCACGATCGGCTGGGCGCGCTTGTGCCCGGCATCGACGATGGCGTCGAATTTGGGCACGCCCTTGTCCATCTCCTCCAGCGCGAAATCGATGAGCAGGATGGAATTCTTGGCAACGATGCCCAGCAGCATCAGCAGGCCGATGAACACCGGCATCGACAGGGGCTGCCCCGTCGCGTGCAGCGCCAGCGCGCCGCCCAGCGGGGCGAGAAGCAGCGACCCGAGATTGACGAACGGCGGCATCAGCCGCTTGTAGAGCAGCACCAGCACGGCGAGCACCAGCATGATCCCGGACAGGACGGCGATCGCGAAGTTCTGCAACATCTCCGCCTGCCACTTGCTGTCGCCGATATCCAGCTTCTGGACATCGCGGACCTTGCCGTCCAGCACGGCCTTCATCGTCGGCAGGGCGTTGATCTTCTGCATCGCCTGACTGGTCACGACGCCCGGCGCCAGGTCGGCGCCCACCACCACGCGCCGGATCTGGTTGTACCGGCGGATCTGCGTGGGACCGGCGCCGAAACGGATGTCGGCCACGACCTTGAGCGGGACCGATGCGCCGTCCGCCGTGGGCACGGGCATGTTCTCGATCGTGGTGATGTCCCGGCGGCTATCCTCGGCAATCGCCACGCGGATAGGGATCTGCCGGTCGGCGAGCGAGAATTTGGCGCTGTTCTGGTCGATATCGCCGATGGTGGCGATGCGGATGGTCTGACTGAGCGCGGCGGTCGTCACGCCCATGCTGGCGGCCAGGTCCATGCGCGGCGTGATGATGATTTCCGGGCGTTGCATGTCGCCCTGAACGCGCGGCGCCCGCAATTCCGGGATGCCCGCCATTTCCCGCACCAGCTGATGCGCGGCCTGTTCCAGCCGTTCGGGATTGTCGCTGCCGAACATGATGACGATGTCCCGGCCGAACCCGCCGCCCGACTGCGACTGGAAATTGACGCGGGCGTCTGCGATCGTCTGCAATCCGGGCGCGACCTTGCGTTCCCACTCCACCGAAGAGAGCGGCCGATCCTTCCTGAGCGTCAGATAAAGGGTGGCGCCCGTCGGCTCCACATCGGCAAAGGCCGCCTCCACCATATCCTTGTCGGCGGTCAGCATGTCGGCGACCTTGCGCGTGATCGCCGTGGTCTGTTCCAGCGTGCTGCCCGGCACGGTTTCCACCGCCACCTGGCTGAAATCGGTGTTGATCGCCGGCTGGAAAGTCATCGGCAATGTCGCAAAGGCCGCGATCGTCGCCAGAAACGCCAGAAATCCGATGCCCAGCGTCCAGACACGATGGTCCAGAAAGGGTGCGGTAAAACGGGCCGCGCCGCCCCTGGCGCGGTGGGCGATGGCCGCGCGCTGGTCCAGCGACCAGCGCAGCACGGCCATGTAGCGGTCCATCAGCCAGCCTTCGCCATGGGTCGCCTCGCCATGTGCCTTCAGGAAGTAGGCGGCGATCATCGGCGTGATCAGGCGCGCGACCGCCAGGCTCATCAGCACGGCGACCACCACGGTCATGCCGAACTGGATGAAGAACTGGCCCGACACGCCGGGCATCATCGCCACGGGAAAGAACACCGCGACGATCGCCATGGTGGTGGCCAGCACCGCAAGGCCGATCTCGTCCGCCGCATCGATCGACGCCTGATAGGCGGATTTTCCCATGCGCATGTGGCGCACGATATTCTCGATCTCCACGATGGCGTCATCGACCAGCACGCCCGCCACCAGACTGAGCGCCAGCAGCGAGATGCCGTTGAGCGTGAAGCCCATCATGTCCATGAACCAGAAGGCGGGAATGGCCGACAGCGGGATCGCCAGCGCCGATATCAGCGTCGCGCGCCAGTCGCGCAGGAACAGGAACACGACGACCACCGCCAGCACCGCGCCCTCGATCATCGCCGCCATGGCGGAACGATATTGTTCCTTGGTGTAATCAACGCTGGTGTAGAGTTGCTGGAAACGGACCTTGGGATTTTCCTTCTGCAACGCGTCGAGGACCTTCATCGCCTCGTCGAACACGGTGACGTCGGACGCGCCCTTGGCCTTTTCCAGACCGAAACTGGTGACCTGCCGCCCGTTCATGAGGCCGAGCGAGCGTTGTTCGGCATACATGTCGCGCACATCGGCCAGGTCGGCCAGCTTGACCGTGCGGCCACCCGAAATCGCGATCCGGGTTTCGCCCAATGCCTGCGCGTTGCGCGCATTGCCCAGCACGCGGATCGATTGTTCGGCGCCGGCGATTTCGGTACGGCCGCCGGCGGCGTTCAGGTTCACCTGTTGCAGCTGGCTGTTCAGCTGCGCCGCGGTGATCCCGTGCGACTGAAGCTTAGCCGGGTCGAGGATGACGCGGATTTCCCGGCTGACGCCGCCGCCGCGGCGCACGGCCGCCATGCCCTGCACCGACAATAATCGCTTGGCGATGGTATTGTCGACATACCAGGACAGCTCCTCCAGCGTCATGTCCGTCGCTTCGGCGCTATAATAGGCGATCGGCCCGCCATCGATATCGACGCGCGCGACCTGGGGTTCCAATATGCCTTCGGGCAGGTCGCTGCGGATCTGGTCCACCGCGTTCTTGACGTCGGCGACGGCCCGGTCGACCGGTGTGCCGATCGCGAACTGAACATTGGTGAGCGACAGGCCTTCCGATGCGAAGGACGTGATTTCATCGACCCCGCTGATCGCCCGGACCGCCGCCTCGACCCGCTGCGTCACCTGCGTTTCCAGCTCGATCGGCGCGGCGCCGGGCTGGGTGATGGTGACTGCCACCATCGGGAAGCTGACATCGGGATTGTTGTTGATGTCCATCCGGCTGAAGCTGACCAGCCCAGCCAGCAGCAGCGCCGCGAAGATGACGATCGGCGTGACCGGGTTGCGGATCGCCCAGGCGGAAATATTGCGGAAATCCATTATGCGCGCCCTTCGGAACGCGTGCCGCGCCGGGTCATGACGCCTGCCGGACCGATGGCTTCACCTTCTGCCCCGGCGTCAGGAACGCCGCGGCAAAGGCGACCACCCGTTCGCGGCCCGTCAGCCCGCCAGTCACCGCGACACCCGCCTCCGACACCTGCCCCACGGTCACGTTTCGACGCTCGACCTGGTCGCGGCCGTTGACGATGAACACATAATTGCCCTGCGCGTCGCTTTGCACCGCCGATTCCGGCAGCAGGGGCGCTTCGCTCGCCCCGCTCACGATCCGGGCCGCCGCGAAGCCGCCAGGCCGGAGCGCCGGATTATAGGGGATGGCGATCCGTGCGATGCCCTGACGGGTCTGCGGATCGACGACCGGCGAAACCTGCCACACCCGTCCTGTGAAACTGGCCGTTCCGCCCACCGGCGTGACGGTCGCCTGGTTGCCCACACGCAGCGTGGCGAGGTCGCCCTCGCTCAGCTGCGCCAGCAACTCCATCGCTCCGCCCCGCGCCATGCGGAACAAAACGGCGCTGCCTGTCCCGACGATCTGCCCCGGTTCGACTGCGCGCGTCAGCACCAGCCCGGCCGCCGGCGCGCGTATGTCCAGACGCCCGGTCCGCGCGCGCTGTTCGGCAAGCTGGGCGACAGCGACATGGACGCGCGCCTCCGCCGCATCGCGGGTCGCTGTGCGCTGGTCGATATCCGCCCGGCTGATAAAGCCCCGGTCGACCAGCGCCCTTGCGCGGTCCAGCTGGGACTGGGCCAGTTTCGCGTCGGCGCGGCTCACTTCGACCTGCGCGGCGAGCGCGCGGATCTGTTCGACCTGCACCGACCGTTCGATAACAGCGAGAATCTGGCCGGCGCGAACCCAGTCGCCCGGTTGTACCAGCACCTGCCGCACTTCGCCGCCTTCACCGACGACGCCGACAGGCATCTCCACCTGTGCGGCAAGCGATCCGGTCGCGTTGACCGACCGCTCAACGTTGGACAGGCCGGGCGACAGGACGGTGACGACAGGCACCTGCGTGTCGGCATCGGCCGGCGCGGCCGGTCCAGGGCGCATCAGGACCCAGCCGGCGACCGCCAAAACCAGAAGGATGACAATCGCCGCGACCGCCAGACGGCGACGCGGCCTGCTCCGCGAAGCCTGGCCGTCGTCCAGGTCCGCCGGGGCATCGCCCGTCAGCTGCGTATCGTGATTCATGCCGATCCTGTATGCGCCGACGGCCTGCCGGTTTCCGGGCTGTGTTATACAAATAGATCACCCGGCTCAAGCCCCATATGACGCTTTATGAAAGAAAGCCGCGGGGGCTGGCGGCCCGGGTCTGTACAGGGGGAGAGGCAGGAACGGTGGCCCGTACGCCTTAACCCTTTATATACCGGGCGGCAGCGTAAATTGAGCAGGACATCGTGAATTCGTCGATCTGTTCCGGGAGCAGGCTGGCCGGGATGTGGGAAAGCGGCGTGCAAATGCCGTTTCTTCCTGTTCCGCCCATCCTATCCCCGACGCCACCGAAATGAACGCGCGCGAGGGCCGCGCCAGCGGCGCGACCCTGTTACCGTCCGTTCGGCAGGATGTGCCGGATCAGCGTACCGATCCGCGCCGGATCAGGTTGACGATTGCCAGCAATATGATGGCGCCGACCAGCGACACGAGGAAACTGTAGAGCGTCAGACCATCGTTGATCGACCCGCCGCTGAAAATCAGGCCACCGATGAAGGCGCCGACAATGCCCACGACAATGTTGAGCAATACGCCCTGTTGCGCATCCGTGCGCATGACCATGCTGGCCAGCCAGCCGATGATGCCGCCGACGATCAGCCATAGAATGATGCCCATGATATCTTCTCCTTGCCAGCGCCCCCAGCGGGTTGGCTGTGCTATCAACGGAGAAAATCGTTTCGCGTTCCCAGCGAAAAATGATTCCACCTCGGAAACCATCGGCACCGTTGGCGAACTGGCGGGAGCCGGCATGAAAAAAGGCCGCCGGACTGATCGCCGGCGCCTTTTTTCATGCACGCGCCACCTGTCGCATCCGCGCGACCGCGCAGCGCGTCAGTATTTCTGCTGCCGCTCGTAGAGGGACTTGTAATATTGGATGCGGGTGACGCGCAGACCGTGCATGCCCGACCGGTCGACCGCCCGCTGCCAGCCGGCGAATTCCTCCAGCGTCAGGCCGTAACGCTCGCACGCCTCGTCCACGGTCAGCAGACCGCCATTGACCGCCGCCACGACCTCCGCCTTGCGGCGCACCACCCACCGTGTCGTATTGGCGGGAGGCAGGCTTTCCAGCGTAAGCGGTTCTCCCAGCGGCCCGACGACCTGCGCGGGTCGTATTTTTTGATTCTCGATCATTCTCACCTCAAATAGCGGCACTGGCATTGCCGAATTCAGCAGTGGCCCCGTTATCCGCCTCAGCCCTGAAGAACGGCTAAAGCCTCGCGGTAAACACTGCTTTCATCATTCCCACCCCACCCCTAAACGCTTCGCGATCAGTGGATTGAAACATCCCGCGAAACGAGCGGCGTCGATCACGCCACCGGACCTTGGCGCGAGAATCTCGGCCAGATCCTGGATCCAGTCTTCCGGTCCATCCTGCCCCCGCAGGCTGGTCGTCACCGCCTGGGCGGTCGGGCTGGCGGCCTGCGCCGCTGCCGAAACCGCCCGCAGCAGCGGCCAGGCCGGAACGCGCGTGCGGCCGGCTGGTCTGCCACCGGCGGCCTTTATCCCGCCCGTGCGTAGGAAGCTCAAATCCATGGGAACGGGGTGTAACGGGCAAAGCATAAAGCCCGGTAAATGCGCTGGTCATTGATCGTTAGGCACGACGAAAAGGGTTTTAATCGCGCTGGAATGCGGCGCCGCATCCCCCTATATGGGCGGCCATGACCCCCGCATTCCAGCTTGCCGAGCCGCTCTCGGCGCGGCGAATCGTCGTTGCCATGTCAGGCGGCGTGGATTCGTCCGTCGTCGCCGCGCTCGCCGCCCGGACCGGCGCGGAGGTGATCGGCGTCACCCTGCAGCTCTACGATCACGGCGCGGCGGTCGGCCGGTCGGGCAGTTGCTGCGCCGGGCAGGATATTCGCGACGCGCGCGCCGTCGCCGACCGGATCGGCATCGCCCATTATGTCTTCGATTATGAAAGCCGGTTCCAGGAATCGGTGATCGCGGGCTTTGCCGACGAATATATGGCCGGACGCACGCCCATCCCCTGCGTCCGGTGCAACATGGGGGTCAAGTTCACCGACCTGTTCCAGATCGCGCGCGACCTGGGCGCCGACTGTCTGGCGACCGGCCATTATGTCCGCAGGGTGACGGGACCGGACGGCGCGCAGTTGCATCGCGCCGCCGACCCGGCGCGCGACCAGAGCTATTTCCTGTTCGCCACGACTCAGGCACAGCTCGACTATCTGCGTTTTCCGCTGGGCGCCCTGCCCAAGCCGCAGGTGCGGGCCATCGCCGCCGAACTGGGGCTGGCCGTCGCGCTCAAGCCTGACAGCCAGGATATCTGCTTCGTGCCTGACGGCGATTACGCAAAGGTGGTGCGCGCCATCCGCCCCGATGCCGAGGTGGGCGGCGACATCGTCCACATCGATGGCCGCGTGCTGGGCCGGCACCGCGGCCTCATCCATTATACCGTCGGCCAGCGGCGGGGGCTGGAGATCGGCGGTCAGGCCGATCCGCTCTATGTCGTGCGCCTCGAGCCCGGCGCGGGCCGTGTGATCGTGGGGCCGCGCGCGGCGCTGGCGGTCGAGGCGGCGGCGCTGACCGACATCAACTGGCTGGGCGGCGACTTTGCCGGGCCGCTCACCGCCAAGGTGCGTTCCATGGCAAAGCCCGTGCCCGCCCGTCTGGTCAATGGCGACCTGATCTTCGACGCGCCGGAATATGGCGTCGCGCCGGGGCAGGCGGCGGTGCTCTACGACGGCGACCGGGTACTGGGCGGCGGCTGGATCGCCACCACCCGGCCCGTATCCGCCCAGGCTGCCTGACACGCCGCCTACTTACGGTAGGTGAGCACCGGAAGCACGGAAAATCACCATTTGCAGGCCGTCAGGGCTGAATGGCGATCTGCCCTAGGATGCGGGTCGTGACGGGATTTCCAGCCCGCGCTGCACCGCCGGGCGGGCCAGGCCGCGCTCCAGCCAGCCGGGCACCGCGCTTAGCCTGTCGAATTCCACCAGGTCGCGGGCCTGATAAAAGCCGATCAGATTGCGTACCCAGCCCAGCGTCGCGATGTCGGCGATGGTATAATCCTCGCCCATGATCCAGCGGCGCCCCTCCAGCCGCTGCTCCAGCACGTCCAGCAGCCGCCGGCTTTCCGCCACATAGCGTTGCAGCGGCCGTTTATCCTCATACGCCTTGCCCGCGAAGGCGTTGAAGAAACCGACCTGCCCGAACATCGGCCCGATGCCGGCCATCTGGAAAAAGACCCATTGCAGCGTTTCATAGCGGCCGGCCGTGCTGGCGGGCAGGAACAGGCCGGTCTTGTCGGCCAGATAAACCAGTATGGCACCCGATTCGAACAGGGCGAAGGGCTGTCCGTCCGGCCCCACCGGATCGATGATCGCCGGGATCTTGCCATTGGGGTTGAGCGAAAGGAAAGCAGGCGTGCGGCTCTCATCCCGGCCGATGTCGACAAGATGGGCCTCATAAGGCAGGCCGGTTTCCTCCAGCATGATCGACACCTTCACGCCATTGGGCGTATTGAGCGAATAAAGCTGGATGCGGTCCGGGTGCGCGGCAGGCCACCGGGCCGTGATCGGGAAGGCGGAAAGGTCGGCCATCGGGCAATCTCCTTGAGGGCGGCGCCATGACGGCCCCGCTCCAGATAGGGCGCCCGGCCGCGGATTCCACCCGTTGCTCTTTGCCCCCCGCGCCAGTAAGGGCTTGGCCGTCATGACCCGCGCGCGCACTCCCGCCCTCACCCTGGCCATTCCCAAGGGCCGCATCCTGGAAGAGGCTCTGCCGATGCTGACGCGGGTCGGCATCGAACCCGAACCGGCATTTCACGACAAGAAGAGCCGAGCGCTGCGGTTCGCTACCAACCGCCCCGACATTTCCATCGTCCGCGTGCGCGCCTTCGACGTCGCGACCTTCGTCGCCCATGGCGCGGCGCAGATCGGCATTGTCGGGTCGGATGTGGTGGAGGAATTCGATTATTCCGAACTTTATGCGCCGGTCGACCTCGACATCGGCCATTGCCGCCTGTCTGTCGCGGAACCGGCCGGTCTGGGGACAGAGGACGAATCGGCGATGAGCCATGTCCGGGTCGCCACCAAATATCCGCACATCACGCGCCGCCATTTCGAGGCGCTGGGGCTTCAGGCCGAATGCGTGAAGCTCAACGGCGCGATGGAGCTGGCGCCGTCGCTCGGCCTGTCGCGCCGGATCGTCGACCTGGTGTCGTCGGGCGTCACCTTGCAGGCCAACGGTCTGGTGGAAACCGCGATCATCATGAAGGTGTCGGCGCGGCTGGTCGTCAACCGCGCCGCGTACAAGATGCGTTCGGCCGACCTTTTGCCGCTGGTGGAGGCGTTTCGCGGGGCTGTGGAGCGCAAGGATGCGGCGTGACGGGGCACTGCCCATCCGGCGCGCGGCAAACGGAGTAATCTGATGCCGCAGCGTCTTTCCACCGCCAATGCCGATTTTCCGGCAGCCTTCACCGCGCTGGTCGATGCCCGGCGCGAGGCGGACGAAGACGTGTCGCGCGACGTCGCGGCGATGCTGAAGCGGGTCCGGGCGGAAGGCGACACGGCGCTGGCGGATTATACGCAGCGCTTCGACCGGCACGATCTGGACGTCAGCGGCTGGGCTATCGAACCGGCCCGCTGCCGCGCGGCGCTGGAAGGGCTGCCGACTGATCTGCGCGACGCGCTCGAACTCGCCGCCGCGCGCATCGCCGCCTATCATGAGAAACAAAAGCCGGTGGGCAGCGACATGGTCGATGCCGTCGGCGTGCGGCTGGGCGCGCGCTGGAGCGCGGTCGACGCCGCGGGCCTGTACGTCCCGGGTGGCCGCGCCGCCTATCCCAGTTCGCTGCTGATGAACGCCATTCCCGCCAAAGTCGCGGGTGTCGGGCGCATCGCCATGGTGACGCCGACGCCGGACGGGGAAATCAATCCGCTGGTGCTCGCCGCCGCCAGCCTTGCCGGCATCGACGAGATATGGCGCGTCGGCGGGGCACAGGCCGTCGCCGCGCTCGCTTACGGCACGGGCCGCATCCGCGCCGTGGACGTCATCACCGGCCCCGGCAATGCGTGGGTGGCGGAGGCCAAGCGCCAGCTTTACGGCGTGGTCGGGATCGACATGGTCGCCGGCCCTTCCGAAATCGTCGTGGTCGCCGATGGCAGGAACGATCCCGAATGGATCGCCGCCGATCTGCTGAGCCAGTCGGAACATGATCCGACCAGCCAGTCGATCCTCTTCACCGACGATGCGGCCTTCGCCGATGCGGTGGCTGCGGCGGTGGAACGCCGGATTCCCACGCTTTCCACCGCCGCGTCCGCGCGCGCCAGCTGGGACGCGAACGGCGCGATCATCCTGGTCCGCGCCTTTGACGAGGCGATGCCGCTGGTCGACCGGCTCGCACCCGAACATCTGGAACTGGCGGTCGACGATCCCGACCGGCTGTTCGCGCAGGTCCGCCATGCCGGTTCCGTATTCCTTGGCCGCATGACGCCCGAAGCGGTCGGCGATTATGTCGCGGGGCCCAACCACGTCCTGCCGACCGGCCGGCGCGCGCGCTTCTCGTCCGGCCTGTCCGTCCTCGACTTCATGAAACGCACCAGCTTCCTTGCACTGGACGATCGCGCCATCGCTGCGATCGGCCCGGCCGCGGCCGCGCTGGCGACGGCAGAAGGGCTGCCCGCCCACGCCGCGTCGGTGACGTTGCGCCTGACCTGAGCGCGGCGTAGAGGCCCTGATATGAACGACCGTGCCAAATCCCGCTCCGCCGCGCGTCTCGCCGCGGTCCAGGCCCTGTACCAGCTGGAGATGGAGGGCACGCCGCTGGCCGCCCTGCTGCATGAATTCCATCAGCACCGGCTGGGCGCCACGATCGAGGATGTGACCTATGCCCCGGCGGAGCAGAATTTCTTCGACGATATCGTCGCCGGCGCGGACCGGCGCCGCGACGAGATCGACGGCATGATCGCCGCGCGCCTGTCCAGAGGCTGGAGCCTGGACCGGCTGGACAAGCCGATGCGCCAGATTTTGCGCGCCGGCACCTATGAATTGCTCGCCCGCAAGGATGTGCCGACCGGCACCGTCATCAGCGAATATGTCGACGTCGCCCACGCCTTTTACGACAAGCGGGAGGCGGGCTTCGTCAACGGACTGCTTGACGCGGTGGCCAGGGATATACGCAAATAGTCACGCCGCCCGCCCGTTGAGCGGCAGGAGGTCAGCCGCTTATGTCCGCTGAATCGCGTTTCCTGACCCAGCTGCGTCTGTTGGCCAGCGATCCCGCCGCCCACGGCTTGCAGGATGATGTCGCGGTGTTGCCGGTCGGCGACGCGCGGCTCGTCCTGACCAGCGACACGCTGGTGGAGGGCGTCCATTATCTGCCGCACGACCCGCCGGCCGATATCGGGTGGAAACTGGCGGCGGTGAACCTGTCCGACCTGGCGGGCAAGGGCGCGCGCCCGGTCGGGTGCCTGCTCAACTATGCCCTGTCGGGCGACGACGGATGGGACGCGGCCTTTCTGGAGGGGCTGGGCACGGCGCTGGAGCGCTACGGCATGCCGCTGCTGGGCGGCGATACGGTGGCCATGCCCGCCGGCGCGCCGCGCGCCCATGCCCTGACCGCGATCGGCATGGCCGGCGCACACATCCCCTTGCGCAGCGGCGCGCGCGCCGGGGACCGGCTGTATGTAACCGGGCCGGTGGGCGATGCGGGCGTCGGGCTGGAACTGGCGCGCGATGCGCCGGGGGCGGCCGGACCGCTGGTCGACGCCTACCGCCGGCCCCGGCCGCGCCTCACGGAAGGGGCGCTGATCGCCCCCCATGCCCATGCGATGATGGATGTGTCCGACGGATTGCTGATCGACGCGTCGCGCCTGGCGCAGGCCAGCGGCCTCGCGGTTGTGATCGACCACATCCCCCTGTCCGCCGCGCTGGAAGCGGCACGCGGCGCCAGTACCGCCGTTCGCATGGCGGCGGCGCGCGCGGGCGACGATTATGAGCTGCTCTTCGCGTTGCCGCCCGGCGTCACGCCGCCGGTGCGCGCCATTCCGGTCGGTCATCTGGCGGCGGGGTCCGGGCTGACGCTGCTGATCGACGGGACGGTCATGCCGCTGCCCGACCGCATCGGGTGGGAACATGGGTAACAGCCTTGCCGTAAGGGAAGTTACGCAAGCGGCTTGACGCGGCCGGTACGGTCTGTAGCTTTGCCGGTTCCTGTTCTCAGCCCGGTTGACCCGCATGACATGCGTGACCCAGAAGCTGATTGATGCGGTGGCCAATGCCGGATGCCCTTGCTCCGGCCGCCTGTTCCCATGCCTTTCGCCTGCCCGTCATTCCCTGCGGAGCGGCCGATGATATCCATAATCGGGGGAGAGGAACATCCATGCACATTGTCTTTATAGCCATAGGGTGCGGCCTGCTGGCCGTGCTGTACGGCCTGTTCACCAGTCGCCAGGTGCTGGCGGCACCCGCGGGCAATGCCACGATGCAGGCGATCGCCGGCGCGATCCAGGAAGGGGCGAAAGCCTATCTGGCCCGGCAATATACGACCATCGCGGTGGTCGGCATCGTCGTTGCCGTGCTGGTCTTCCTGTTCCTGGGGCTGACGTCGGCCGTCGGTTTCCTGATCGGCGCGCTATTGTCGGGCGGCGCCGGGTTCATCGGCATGAACATTTCCGTGCGCGCCAATGTCCGCACCGCCGAAGCGGCGCGCGGCACGTTGCAGAGCGGCCTGACCGTCGCCTTCCGGGCGGGGGCCATCACCGGCATGCTGGTGGCGGGGCTGGCCCTGCTCGCGATCAGCCTGTTCTTCTGGTATCTGACCGGCCCGGCCGGTTACGCGCCCGACGACCGGCTGGTCATCGACAGCCTGGTCGCGCTGGCCTTCGGCGCCAGCCTCATCTCGATCTTCGCGCGGCTGGGGGGAGGCATCTTCACCAAGGCGGCCGATGTCGGCGCGGACCTGGTCGGCAAGGTGGAGGCGGGCATACCGGAGGATGACCCGCGCAACCCGGCCGTCATCGCCGACAATGTCGGCGACAATGTCGGCGATTGCGCCGGCATGGCCGCCGATCTGTTCGAAACCTATGTTGTCACTGTCGGCGCCACCATGGTGCTGATCGCACTGCTCGTCACCGGCGTCGACAATGCGTTCAAGATGCAGTTGATGGCGCTGCCGCTGATCGTCGGCGGGGTGTGCATCATCACCTCGATCATCGGCACCTATCTGGTGCGGCTGGGGTCCAGCCAGTCGATCATGGGCGCGCTTTACAAGGGCTTCTGGACCACGGCCATCCTGTCGATCCCGGCGATCTATGCGGCCAGCGCCTATACGCTGGGCGACATGACCCTGCGCTTTGGCACCGATCTGGACGGGGCGGGCGGCTATACCGGCATGGACCTGTTCTGGTCGATGCTGGTCGGGCTGGCGGTCACGGGCCTCATCGTCTGGATCACCGAATATTATACCGGCACCAACTATCGTCCGGTCCGCTCCATCGCGCGCGCGTCGGAAACGGGCCATGGCACCAACGTCATCCAGGGCCTGGCCATCAGCCTGGAAGCGACGGCATTGCCCACGCTGGTCATCGTGGTCGGCATCATCGTCGCGCACCAGCTGGCGGGCCTGATCGGCATCGCCTTTGCCGCGACGGCGATGCTGGCGCTGGCGGGGATGGTCGTGGCGCTCGACGCCTATGGCCCCGTCACCGACAATGCCGGCGGCATCGCCGAAATGGCGGGGATGGACGACAGCGTGCGGGTCAAGACCGACGCGCTCGACGCCGTGGGCAACACGACCAAGGCGGTGACGAAAGGCTATGCCATCGGTTCGGCGGGCCTCGCCGCGCTGGTGCTGTTCGGCGCCTATACGGAGGATCTGAAATTCTACAACACCGCGCTCGGCCTGACCGAACCGGTCGATTTCAGCCTCTCCAACCCCTATGTCATCGTCGGCCTGCTGTTGGGCGCGCTGCTGCCCTATCTGTTCGGCGCCATGGGGATGACGGCGGTCGGCCGCGCGGCGGGCGACGTGGTCAAGGATGTGCGCGACCAGTTCGCCACCAACAAGGGCATCATGGAAGGGACATCGCGCCCCAACTATGCGCGCACGGTCGATCTGGTGACCAGGGCCGCGATCAAGGAGATGATCGTGCCCAGCCTGCTGCCCGTGCTGGCACCCATCGTCGTCTATTTCGCGATCACGGCGGTGGCCGGCGTATCCAACGGCTTTGCGGCCCTTGGCGCGCTGCTGCTGGGCGTCATCGTTTCCGGCCTGTTCGTCGCCCTGTCGATGACCAGCGGCGGCGGCGCATGGGACAATGCCAAGAAGTTCATCGAGGACGGCAACCATGGCGGCAAGGGCAGCGAAGCGCACAAGGCCGCGGTGACGGGCGATACGGTGGGCGATCCTTACAAGGACACCGCCGGCCCGGCCGTCAATCCGATGATCAAGATCACCAATATCGTCGCGCTGCTGCTGCTGGCGGCGCTGGCGCACGGGGGATAGGGCCGGGTTCGCGCGCGGGATGGGGCACCGCCCCGCCCGCGCGAGGACGCCATGCCGGCCATGGCCAGCCGGACGCGTCGTGCTTTCCACGGTCGCCCGGCACGTCAGATGTTTTGATCCGACGGAAAAGCGCTCTATAGCGCCGCCATGACCAGCGAACCCTTCCGGTCCCGGCTCGCCGCGCTTCAGGCGCGCGGCCGGCTGCGCCAGCTTTCCCCGCGCAGCGGCATCGACTTTGCGTCCAACGATTATCTGGCGCTGTCGTCCGACCCGATGATCGGGCAGGCGGTGGCCGACGCCGTGGCGCGCGGCGTGCCGGTGGGGTCGGGCGGATCGCGCCTGCTGCGCGGCAATGCGCCCGAACATGAAGGGCTGGAAGCGAAGGCCGCCGATTTCTTTCGGACGCAGGCGGCGCTGTTCATGGCCAATGGCTTTGCCGCCAATCTGGCGCTGTTTTCCACCCTGCCCCAGCGTGGCGACCTGATCGTCGCCGACGAACTGATCCACGCCAGCGCGCATGACGGCATCGGCCAATCGAAGGCCCATGCGCGGTTCGCGCGGCATAATGACCTGCAAAGCTTCGACGACATCATCACCGGCTGGCGCGGCGAAGGCGGCAAGGGACGGGTCTGGATCGCGGTCGAGACGCTGTATTCCATGGACGGCGACTGCGCGCCGCTGGCGGGGCTGGCCGAACTGGCGGCCCGGCATGGCGCGATGCTGCTGCTGGACGAAGCGCACGGCACCGGGGTGTTCGGTCCGGGAGGACGGGGCCTGTCCGCCGGGCTGGACGGGCGGCATAATGTCATCACGCTGCACACCTGCGGCAAGGCGATGGGGGTGGAGGGCGCCCTGATCTGCGGGCCGCGCATCCATATCGACTATCTGATCAACCGCGCCCGCGCCTTCATCTTCTCGACCGCGCCCTCGCCGCTGATGGCGATCGCCGTGTCGGCCGCGATCGACCGGATAGAGCAGGCCGACGACCTGCGCGACCGGCTCGCCACCTTGCGCCAGGATGCGGCGGAGGCGCTGTGCGGACCGCTCGGCCTCCCCCCCCCGCGCAGCCAGATCGTGCCGGTCATCCTGGGCGACGACGCGCGGACCATGGCGGTGGCCGGGGCGTTGCAGGCGGCCGGGTTCGACGTGCGCGGCATCCGCCCGCCGACCGTTCCGCCGGGCACCAGCCGGCTGCGCATCTCGATCACACTTAATGTCGGCCGCGCCGATGTTGCGGCGCTGGGCGCCGCGCTGGCAGATGCAATGGCGGGCACGGCTGGGCGAACAGCGGGAGGACCACGGGGATGAGCGTACTGGTCGTCACGGGGACCGACACCGGCATCGGCAAAACGGTGTTCGCCGCCGGTCTGGCCGGGGCGCTGGACGCATATTACTGGAAACCGATACAGGCCGGTCTCGACCCGGAAGGGGACACGCAGGCCGCCACGCGCCTGTCGGGCCTGCCCGCCGCGCATATCCTGCCCGAAGCCTATCGCCTGACGACCCCGGCCTCGCCCCATCTGGCCGCGCGGGTCGACGGCGTCGACATCCGGCTTGATCGACTGGCGCTGCCGAAGGTGGACGGACCGCTGGTCGTGGAGGGCGCAGGCGGCGTGCTCGTGCCCGTGACCGAAAAACTGCTGATGGCGGACCTGTTCGCCCATTGGGGCCGCCCGGTCATCCTGTGCGCGCGCACAGGCCTTGGCACGATCAACCACAGCCTGCTCAGCATCGAAGCGCTGCGGGCGCGGGGCGTGGCGATAGCCGGCATCGTCTTCATCGGCGATCCGCACGCGGAGAATGAACGGATCATTCCGCTGCTGGGAAAGGTCCGCAGCCTTGGCCGGCTGCCGCGGGTCGACCCGCTCGACCCGGCAACGCTGCGCGCCGCCTTCGCCGCCGCCATCGACCTGCGCGGCCTTTAGGACGGATCGACATGCCGCTCTGACGGCCTTCAAATGGCGGCTTGCCACGCTTGCGGCGCTCCGCTGCCGTAAACAGGCTGCGCTCCGGGCCACGGAAAACACCATTTTGGTCACACCTTCTTCGCAACGGCGATCCGTCCTGGACATTTTTTCAGCGGCGCCATGGACATGGCGCGGCATCAGGCGTTTGATCGCAGCATCGGGGACAGCGCACGGGCGCGTCCGGCATATAGGAGGACATTGATCGCATGAGAGCCTTTCTTCTTTGCGCGGCCGCATCCACTCTGGCCATGACCGCATCCGCAGCTCCCGCAGGCACGCCGGCCAGCGCGCCGCCGGCGTCCGGCGCCGCCGCGCCCACATCCACCCCGGCCCCGGCCGGCAAGCCGGTTTACGGCCGCTACGGCTTTGACACGGCCGGCATGGACCCGGCGATCAAGCCGGGCGACGATTTCTATCACCACGCCAATGGCGGCTGGGCGAAGGCGACGCCCATCCCCGCCGACCGATCCAACTATGGCGTCTTCAACGTTCTGGAAGACCTGTCGCGCGAACGGACGCGCGGCCTGCTGGAAACGGCGCGCGCCGACCCCGACAGCAAGATCGGCGCGGCCTATGCCAGCTATATGGACCAGACGGGGGTAGAGGCGAAGGGGCTGGCGCCGATCAAACCCTGGCTGGCGGAGATCAGGGCGATCAGGGATCACAAGGCCTATGCCGCCTTCGCCGCGAAGGCGTTGCGCGCGGGCGTCCCCGGCCCGGTCACCAGCTATGTGGGGCAGGACGACAAGGACCCCGAAACCTATATAGCGATCGTCCGCCAGGGCGGGCTGGGCCTGCCCGACCGCGATTTCTATCTGGAGCAGGACGAAAAGATGGCGGCGATCCGTACCGCCTATGTCGCGCATCTGGAACGCATGCTGACGCTGGCCGGCGAATCCGACGCCGGCGCGCGGGCCGCGGCGCTGATGGCGTTTGAAACGGCCATCGCCAAAGTCCATTGGAGCCGGACCGACAGCCGCGACGCCGACAAGACCTATAACAAGATGACGCTGGCGCAGCTGGAGGCTTTGGCCCCCGGTTTCGACTTCGCCGCATTCTTCGCCGCGAACCAGCTGGCGCCGCAATCGGTGCTGGTCGCGCAGCCCACGGCCATCACCGGCGAAGCGGCGCTGATTGCAAAGACGCCGCTGGCTGTCCTGAAGGACGCATTGATCGCGCGCAGCCTGCACAGTTTCGCCACCGTCCTGCCCGATGCCGTCGCGAATGAGGATTTCGCCTTTTACGGCACCGTGCTGTCGGGCACGCCCGAGCGTGAAGAGCGGTGGAAGCGCGCTGTGTCGTTCACCACCGGCATATTGGGCGAGGAGGTCGGCAAGCTCTATGTCGCCCGCTATTTCCCGCCCGAAACCAAGGCCGCGATGGACCAGCTGGTCGGCAATGTCATCGCCGCCATGGGCCGCCGTATCGATGGCCTGAGCTGGATGAGCGACACGGCCAAGGCCCGCGCCCACAAGAAACTGGCAGCCTTCACGCCCAAAATCGGCTATCCTGAAAAATGGCGCGATTATAGCGGGCTGACGATCCGCGCCGACGATCTGTACGGCAATGCCCTGCGCGCCAACCAGTTCGATTTCGACTATAATGCCGGCAAGCTGGGCAAGCCCATCTATCGCTGGGAATGGCAGATGACGCCGATGGAGATCAACGCCTATGCCGATTTCGGCATGGTGGAAATCGTGTTCCCCGCCGCCATATTGCAACCGCCCTTTTTCGACCCCCATGCCGATCCGGCGGTCAACTATGGCGGGATCGGCGCGGTGATCGGCCATGAGCTGAGTCATCATTTCGACGACCAGGGCGCCAAATATGACGAAACCGGGAAGCTCAGCCAATGGTGGACCGATGCCGACGTCGCCGCCTTCAAGGCGCTGTCCGACAGGCTGGTGAAGCAATATGACGCCTATGAACCCCTGCCCGGCGCGCATGTGAAGGGAGCGTTCACGCTGGGTGAAAATATCGGCGATCTGGCCGGCGTGGCGGTGGCGCTCGACGCCTATCACGCGTCGCTGGGCGGCAAGCCCGCGCCCGTGATCGACGGCACGACCGGTGACCAGCGGTTCTTCCTCGGCTGGGCGCAGGTGTGGCGGCGCAACTATCGCGAACCCAATCTGCGGCAGAGGCTGGTGACCGATCCGCACGCCCCGGCGCAGTATCGCGCCGATATCGTGCGCAATTTCGACGCGTGGTACACCGCCTTCAAACCCGATGCGCAGGGAAAGATCGCCCTGCCCGCCGATGAACGCGTCAAAATCTGGTAACAGGACGATCGGCGGGCAGTTCATTACAGCAATGCAACGAACTGCCCGCCGATGAGCCGTCGTGAAAGTGGGACGGGCCGAACGGAACCCTGTCGCCGTCCCTCTAATGCCACGGCTCGCCGGATAGCCTCTTTTCCCGCAGGGATAATCACCACAGCTTTGGCGACAGACCAAAGGACCGATTTTACCAAGGAGACTGACTTTGAAGGGTTCGACTATCATGCCGGGTATCAAATTGGCCATCGCTTCGACGGCGCTGTGCGCGGCGCTGCCGCTGGCGGCCCAGACCGCGCCCGCCCAGCCCGAACCGGCAGCCCCGCAGGCGGCCGCGCCGCAGGCTGGCGCCAGCACCTTCAGCGACAGCGACATCAAGCAGTTCGCGGCCGCAGCGGTCGAGGTGACCAAAATCCAGTCCGACGCGACAATCCCCGCGGCCGACAAACAGCCCAAGATGCTGGCCGCTGTCGAAGCATCCGGCCTGCCGCCTGAAAAGTTCAACGCGATCGGTCAGGCCGCCGCCGCCGACCCCGCGCTGCAACAGCGTATCCAGGCCGCCGCCCCCTCGGAGCCGGCAGCTGCAGCGGCCCATTCCGCTGATCCGGCGGCACCGGCGCCCGCACCGCAACCATAACGGCAGCTCGGGGCCGGCATGGCCCGCCCCGGCACGATTTGGGACGGCGAAGGGTCCGAACGCGCCTTTCGCCGTCCTGTTTTTTTTGCCAGCCGCCGGTTCCAGCGGAGCACGGATTGCTTTAGGCACTGGCACCCATGTCCTCCCCTATCCAGCCATCGCCCGTCTGGCACCCTTTCACGCAGCATGGTTTGAACGAACCGATACCGCGCGTCGTTCGTGCCGAAGGGGCGCTGCTGCATCTGGATGACGGCGGGACGTTGATCGACGGCGTTTCAAGCTGGTGGGTAACGACCCATGGCCATTGCCACCCGCCTATCGCCGCCGCCATCGCCGCGCAGGCGGCAACGCTCGATCAGCTCATCTTCGCGGGCTATACCCATGATCCGGCGGAAACGGTGGCGCGCGATCTGGTGGCGCTGGCCCCCCGCGCGCCGGATCGGCCGCCGCTCGCCCATGTCTTCTTTTCCGACAGCGGGTCGACCGCGGTGGAGGTCGGGCTGAAAATGGCGCTCGGCTACTGGCATAATCGCGCGCTCGACGGCCACGGCGCGGCGCGGCACCGCATCCTCGTGCTCGAACATGGCTATCACGGCGACACGATCGGCGCGATGTCGGTCGGGCAGCGCGGAGTCTATAACCGGGCTTGGGCGCCATTGCTGTTCGATGTCGGCACCATCCCCTTTCCCGCCCCGGGCAGGGAAAGCGCCTGCCTCGACACGTTGCGGGCCGCCTGCGCCGCCGCCGATCCGCCCGCTGCCTTCATCGTCGAACCGCTGGTGCTCGGGGCCGGCGGCATGCTGTTCTACCCGCCGGACGTGCTGCGCGAAATGGCCGCCATCTGCCATCGGCACGGCGTCCTGTTCATCGCGGACGAGGTGATGACCGGCTGGGGCCGGACCGGCACCCTCTTCGCCTGCGAACAGGCCGGAGTCGTGCCGGACATCCTGTGCGTGGCAAAGGGAATAACCGGAGGCGCCATCCCGCTGGCCGCGACACTGGCCACGCCGGCCATTTTCGACGCGCACCGATCCGCCGACAGGGCGCGGCTTTTTTATCACAGCTCCAGTTATACCGCCAATGCCATCGCCTGCGCGGCGGCCGCGGCAAACCTTGCCATCTGGCGGGAGGAGGACGTGATCGGCCGCATCGCCGCGCTGGCCGCCGGCATGGCGTCGCGTCTCGCCGGACTGGCCGCGCGGCCCGGCTTTGCCAATCCGCGCCAGCTCGGCGCGATCGCCGCGATCGACCTGATCACGCCGGACGCGGGCTATCTCTCCGACGTCGCGCCGCGCCTGCGCGCATTCTTTCTGAAACGCGGCCTCTTGCTGCGGCCGCTGGGCAACACCATCTATCTGATGCCGCCCTATTGCCTGACCGACGACCAGCTGGATCACGTCTTTGCGGTCCTGGCGCAGGCCGGGGAAAGCTTTGCCGGTCACGCGTGACTTTCCATTTGCGCCATTTGGCGCTATGGCGGCGCGATTTTTCGATAATTGGGACATTATGGCGAAAGAAGAACTGCTTGAGATGCGGGGGGCGGTCGTGGAACTGCTACCCAACGCGATGTTTCGCGTACGGCTGGAAAACGACCACGAAATCCTTGGCCACACGGCGGGCAAGATGCGCAAGAACCGCATTCGCGTGCTGGTGGGGGACGAGGTGCTGGTGGAACTCACGCCGTACGACCTGACCAAGGGTCGGATCACCTATCGCTTCAAGTGAAGGGCGGGTGCCCATGACGGCTGACAGCCGCCGTCTGGTCCTGGCGTCGGCATCGCCGCGCCGGCTGGACCTTCTGCGCCAGATCGGTATCGTGCCCGATGCCGTCGATCCCGCCGCCATCGACGAAACCCCGCATGCCGCCGAACGGCCCGGTCCCTATGCGGCGCGCGTCGCGGCGGAAAAGGCCGTGGCCGTCGCGGCGCGCCACCCTGCATCCTGCATCCTGTCGGGCGACACAGTGGTCGCCACCGGCCGCCATATCCTGCCCAAGGCGGAAAGCGAGGAGGAGGCGCGCGCCTGCCTGCTGCGGCTGTCGGGCCGGCGCCATCATGTGCTGAGCGCGGTGACACTGATCGATGCCGGCGGGCATATGCGTCATCGTCTGACCGACAATATCGTGCTGTTCAAACGGCTGGAAGCGGCGGAGATCGACGCCTATCTCGCCAGCGGGGAATGGCGGGGCAAGGCGGGCGGCTATGCCATTCAGGGACGCGCCGCCGGCCTGATCCGCGCCATCCACGGCAGCCACAGCGCGATCATGGGCCTGCCGCTCTATGAAACCCGTGCCCTGTTGCGCGCGGCGGGGTGGCCCCTTGGCTGAGTGGCTGTACGAGGAAGGCATAGGCGAGGCACGCGCCGCGCTGATCGAACGGGGACAACTGGTCGAGGCGCTGGTGGAGCGAGAGGGCACGCATGTGCGGGCAGGCGCACTGGCGTCGGGCCGGCTGGTCCGCACCGTCATCCCGCGCAAGCGCGGCATCGTCCGGTCGGACGGCGGCGAGGATATTCTGATCGAACCCATCCCACCCCGCGTGGCCGAAGGCGCGCCGGTGACGGTCGAAGTGCTGCGGGAGGCGATTGCCGAAGAAGGCCGGCGCAAACTGGCCATGGGCCGCGTCGTGCCGGGCGGCAAACCCCATGCCGGCCCCAGCCTGCTGCAACGGTTGCAGGCGACCGGCGTGCCCGTCGCGCCCTGCCCCGCCCATGCCGAAGACCTGCTGGAAGCCCATGGCTGGAGCGAGCGGCTGGAGGAGGCGATGTCGGGAGAAGTCGGCACCGAGGCGGCGTCCCTGCGTATTTTTCCCACGCCCGCCATGGTGCTGATCGACGTCGACGGGTCGCTGCCCCCGGCCCAATTGGGGCCCAAGGGCGCCAGACTCGCTGCCCAGGCAATCCGGCTCATGGGTCTGGCCGGATCGATCGGTATCGACCTGCCAACCATGAACAACAAGGATGAGCGGCTGATCGCCGCCGCCCAGATCGACAAATATCTGCCCCAGCCGTTCGAACGGACCGCCGTCAACGGATTCGGGTTCGTCCAGATCATCCGGCGGCGGGAGCGGCCCAGCCTCATGGAGGTGCTGCGCGCCGACCCGGTCGAAACGGCGCTGCTGGCGTTGCTGCGGCGGGCGGAACGTCACGGGACAGGCGGTGCGATCACGATCACCGCCGCGCCGGTCCTGATCGACCGCCTGCGGCAGGCGCGCGAGTGGATCGGGCGGCTGGAACGGCGGCGCGGCGGCGCCGCAACCTTGCAGGCCGACCCGGCGCTTGCCATATCGGCCAGCCATGTCGCCTAAGCCCCCGTCCTGCCCGCTCTGCGGCGCGCCGTCATCGCCGCCGGTCCGCCCCTTTTGCGGAACCGCTTGCCGCGACCGCGACCTGCTGGCGTGGCTAGGCGACGGGTATCGCGTGCCCGGTGCATCGGTTGAGGATAGCAAAGAAAGCGGCGATTATGGGCTGGACAGGGAAGAGGACTGACGCCTATAGGCATCGCTCTTCATGCGGCCACGCCATCTGACTGGCCGCCATGCCCGGGTAGCTCAGTTGGTAGAGCATGCGACTGAAAATCGCAGTGTCGGCGGTTCGACTCCGTCCCCGGGCACCATTTGTTCTTTTTTCCTCATCCAGCAGCATCCAGCACCGTCCAGAAAATGGCGGAAAACGTGGGTTTTTGCCTAACCCACCGTCCCCGTACGTCCCCGGGGGTACACTGGCAGCCACCCCTCGGTGATGGTATTTTGATGGTATTCCGAAAAATACCCTCACGGAGATACCATCATGGCGCTCACCGTCACTGCAATAAACGCCGCAAAACCAAGGGATAAGGCCTACAAACTGGCTGATAGTCTGGGGCTGTATCTGCTGGTAGCACCCTCCGGTGGTCGGCTGTGGCGCATGAACTATCGGTTCCTTGGCCGCCAGAAGACCCTCTCCTTCGGAAACTACCCCGACGTGTCTCTCGCAAAGGCGCGGGAGAAGCGGTCGGAAGCTCGGGAGGCGCTGGCCGACGGCCGGGACCCTGCCGGAGTGCGCAAGGAGAAGATCCGCGAGCAGCGGGCCAAGGCGGAGGAAACCTTTCAGGCTATCGCCGATGAATGGTTCGGCCGTTTGGAGCTCGAAGGCCGAGCGCCCAAGACCCTTCAGAAGATGAGGTGGCTGCTTGATCTGGCATACCCGCTCATCGGCAACCGGCCGATCGCAGATCTTACTGCATCGGAACTGCTGGCGGTTCTGCGCAAGGTGGAGGTGCGCGGACGGTATGAAACGGCAAACCGCCTCCGCAGCACGTTCGGAACGATCTTTCGCTACGCGATCGTGACAGGGCGTGCGCAGCGGGACGTGTCCGTTGATCTTCGCGGCGCACTCATAACGCCCAAGCCGCAACACCGGGCGGCGATCTTGGAACCAAAGGCGCTTGGAGGCCTCCTGCGCGCGGTCGATGCCCATGATGGCCAGCCTGCCGTGCGAATCGCGCTCAAGATGCTTCCGCATATGTTTCCGCGCCCCGGCGAACTGCGGATGGCTGAATGGAAGGAATTCGATTTCGAGGCGGCCGTCTGGACGATACCGGCGGCGAAGACGAAGATGCGTCGCGCCCATAAGGTGCCGCTCACGCAGCAGGTCCTGGACATGCTGGCCGAACTGGAGCCGATTACCGGCGGCGGCAAATATCTCTTCCCCAGCGTTCGTTCCTCTGAGCGGCCAATTACCGACAATACCTTGAATGCCGCGCTCCGGCGGCTTGGGTTCGGGAAAGACGAGGTGACGGCTCATGGGTTCCGAGCCACCGCCAGCACACTTTTGAATGAAATGGGCAAGTGGCATCCGGACGCCATTGAGCGCCAGCTAGCCCACGTCGAATCCAATGATGTTCGACGAGCCTATGCGCGCGGCACCCATTGGGACGAGCGCGTCAGGATGATGCGGCACTGGTCGAACTACCTTGATGGCTTGCAGGCCGGCGGGAAGGTGCTGAAGGTGAATTTCAGGCGCGCAACGAAGTGAGCTTCACAGGCTGGGGGAGGTCGAATCATTTCTTCGGAAATTAGTCAACCTACCCCTGGCTCGATCGCGGTAGGAAGCCTTGCTCAGGCGAAGAGGCACAAGTGACGATTTGATGCCGTTATCACTCTTGAAGATCCGCATGCACGGCTGAATTTGCGGCTTCGATTTGGGGGCAAGCCTGCGCCAGCGCACCTTGTCCTGTCGTTTGAGGATGTGGATGTCGCGAGCCTTGGTATCCGCGTCGCAACCGATGAGCAGGTTAGCGCGGCGATAGAATTTGCTCGGCTCCATATCAAAGGTTCTTTGCTAGTTCACTGCTTTCACGGCGTCGGGCGCTCGGCCGCGATCGCTCTAGCTGTAATTGCCGACCGGCTTGGTCCAGGCGCAGAGCGCGAAGCGCTCGATCGCCTGCTGGCGGTCCGCCCTGAGGCTACACCCAATCACGTTGTCGTAGAATTGGCCGATCGAATTCTGCAACGATCCGGGCATCTGGTCGCGGCGTTGGCAGCCTGGGAGGCGACCGTTCCTCGACTCAAGGTAGTGCGCGCCGCGAGGCTCAAGCTGGCTCAGACACATCCAGAACTTTATGCGCGGATTTAAATTCGCGGTAAAAACTGAGGTATCGAATTTGTAGTTTCATATAGCTTCGGCAGGCCCAATCGCCGGTATCGCGCTAAGGTAGAAGATCGCGTTGAATGTCTGCCATCGCCGCCTGCCTTAAGGCCATAAAGGACGGCCAGCCCACGCAGCCGGAAATCCCATCATCGCAAGGTGACCTGTCGGATGGGTCGCTAGCAACGCCTTCAGATCGGCGACCCAAGTAGAAGTCGGATCCACCTTTCCAGCAAGAAAGCCGATCAACACCAGCGAATTGTAAAGCATAGCAGGGCCATTTCCAGCCGGTGGTTCCAAGGTTGCGGCTAGGTCGGCGGGCTTGTTAGGCAGTTTCGGCCTGATCAAAAATCCGCGGTTCCACAGACGAGCGTGATGCGCGCAACTGTTCCGTACGATTGAGAGATGTTTGAGAATGGGAACGAGTAGCGCTTCAGGTAAACCCAAGGGTTGGGCAATTACATTCCGTAGAGCCCTGTCATCCAAAGAGGAATACCAGCGGGATAGCTGGCCGAAAGACATCATCTCAGCCACCATCCACACCGGGGGCATTGCCGGATCATCATATGTCTTCGGTAATGGTCGATATAGGTTTCGGGGGACGTACCAACCTCGCGCGCAAGGCGTGAAAGATTGTCGTGGAACTGGCGACGGTCGGTGTAGAGCGCAGCATCCAGATAGCCGTGCGGACCGCCATGCTGTGCCAGCCCACAAGCCCAGCTTCCTCTAACTGCGACTTCAATTCTTTCAATCGCATTCAGCAGCAGCAGCCTCAAGCGGCGGTCAAACTCGTAAAGAGCGGTAACTGTATCGAAGTCGGTACCGGGCAGGAATCTTGGCCCGGGCTGGCCCTTGGGCTTTTCGAATGGGAGCCAATATGCGCTCAGGCGATAGTAGCTGACATGGCGCAGCCAATGCTCTGCACGAGGAACATCTGCGATTGCCATGCCCTGCGCTGTCAGGTGCGCTATCTGCTGAGCGATCGTCGTTGCGGGTTTATTGAAAGGGCGAGTCACCGAGCCACTTAGCTTCTATGGTGCTGAAAATAAAAGACCCGCCAAGTGTGCATGCCCTTTCGGGTAGAGGCCTGGCGGGTTCGATTGCGCTCAAGATAGAAGGCAAATTCCTACATTTCAACTAATCGTTTCACAAATCAGACGAAGCGTTCCCGCTTAGTTCGAACAGGTCCGAGCGCTTTCCGCGCGGGCGAGAATGCCATCCCGGTACCTGGCCTTCATTTGCGGGATCAGTTGGGCCACCATTGGATTGCTCCGGAAAGCACCCACTTTCTGATCGATCGCGTTCTCCATCGTCCTGATCGCTTCATCGATGCTGGCCTGATCGTTCGGGTCAAAACGGACCTCCGTGATCGTGCCGTCAAGTTCCTTGAATGCACGGGATGCCTCGTCAAGCGTCTTAGTCAACTTGTCGAAACCAGTGATCGTCGCCATCGAAAATCTCCTATTTCGCCCAGTGTCCAAGAACCCATTCCCACTGATGACGGGCATAGTCGTAGCGCCAATGCGCCCTTACCCACTTCGTCTTTCCGAGCGGCCGCAGCGTTTTCATGTTTTGCATTCGATCAAGCGGCTTCAGCGGACGGAGCGGCTTCAGCTTAGGCAATTTGCGCATCAGCGCCTCCAAAAAAGGGCCGCTCCGACGGGAGCGGCCTAACAGTTCAGCCTTTCGGCGGATAGGGATCGTTCCCATAGGACCAAGCTTCACGGAACTGACCATTCGCGCCCTGGATGCGGAGTTCGGCACCTTGATTTTGGGCGATTTCGCGCCCACGTTCGATAGCCTGGGCTTGCGTCTCGAACGAGCCGGTGAGACGACTATTGCCTTCGCCCCGAACGCCCCAACCGTTTCCATTCCGCACGACGTATTGATTCTTACCACTCATATTTACTGCCTTTCTGCACGTTGAAGGGGCGCCCGGCCGCACTATCTCTTGACTCAGAGAGCTCGGCGTGATTCCCCGTCTCTTGTGTAAGGCAGTATCAATCATGAGACGACTTGTCTTACACGTGAGACACTATCGCCGGCGGTCCTTGAGAGTCAAGGGGCGCTGTTGGAGAATTTTATGGAAACCCTTCCTATCCAGGATCTGGGGCGCCTGATCGCAAAGAAACGGGGCAACCGTGGGATAAGATCGGCTGCTGCCGAGGCGGGGGTAAGTTCGGCGACCTTGTCCAGGGTAGAGAATGGAAATGTGCCTGACTTGGCAACTTTCGCTAAGATCTGCCGTTGGCTTGGCGTCGATCCGGCCATCTTCCTAGGAATTGAGACGAACGAAGAGCCTAGCAAAAAAGCTGCGGTTGTCCATTTCCGCAAGAAGAAGACCTTCTCACCGGAAACCGCCGAATCGTTGGCAGAACTTATCTTGGCTGCACAACGGGCTAAAGAGGCGCGGTTGGCATTGCAGCAACAATAAGAATGCGCAGGGGGTTTAAGGCTGAGTCTGAGAGACTATCAGAGGCTGCTCGGGCTTCGCTGGGTTTAGGCGCGCTCGAAAAACTTGATCCCTGGGTATATGCCGAATCGCTGGGAGCATACGTTCTGGCAGCAAACGAACTAGACTTGCCCCCACAGCATGCAGCCCAACTTCTCGAGCGGGATCCGGACAGTTGGTCGGGAATGACGTTGGCAGAAGATGGCCTCCTCCTAATCGTGCTAAATTCAGTCCATAGCAAACGTCGCCAAGCCTCGACGTTGATGCACGAACTCGCACACTCGATTCTGGATCACACCCCGGCAAGCGTACAGGTCTCGCCCGCGGGCTTGGTACTGCTCTCCGACTATTCAGATGAACAGGAAGAGGAAGCTGATTGGCTGGGAGGCGCACTCCTGCTGCCTCAAGCAGCACTCTATCATCACCGCAGTGCTGGGAAGTCTGTGACTGATATCGCGCGCCATTTCGGCGTAAGCGATGAATTGTGCCATTGGCGTTGCCGCATGACGGGCGTTGAGAAGCGACTGGCTTTCCGGGCTAGAGCATAACGCATGATCAAAATTGTTATCTGGGCATGAATGATAGCGGTGGCTGCTAGGTCCCAATGCCAATTACCGACGCGTCTATGATCAATGGCAGGCCATGCAGTTCAAAGACACGCGATGGCAGGCGGTGAATGACGAAGCGCGCAAAGCTTATGTGGCCAATGCCTATCGCGTGCTGCTGACCCGCGGTCGGCAAGGCATTGGACTTGTAACGGTTTTGCGCCGGTCACCTGAGCGATTAGAGCTCGCAACAGGAGACCGACGAGATGATCAAGCATACAGAAGAGTTCAAGCAGGAGGCGGTGCGGATTGCGCTGACGAGCGGGTT
>JBFWMJ010000006.1:0-60478 GCA_050251675.1 Sphingobium sp. | reverse complement strand
AAGCGCTGCTGCAACTGACCGAAACGACACGCCAGACGGTCGAGGCGCTGAATCAGTCGAACAATGCGATCGAGGAACTCAGTCAGGTTTCATCCAATCTGCACAGCAGCGTCGCCCGCTTCAAGCTCGCCTCCTGACCGGACAGGCCCACGCCATGCTCTATATGATCTTCGATCTGGGTGGCGACGGATATGCACTGGCGGCGAATGAGGTTGTCGAGATGCTGCCTTTCATCGTGCCAAAGCCCGTGCGGGGCGCGCCCGCGCAGATCGCCGGATCGATCGGCTATCGTGGCCGCTATCTGCCGCTGATCGATCTGGCCCGGCTTGAACTGGGGCGTCCGGCCGAGCGGCGGATGGGCACGCGGATCGCCGTGATCGCGGTGCCGGTCGACGATCGGCAGTTGATGATCGGCCTGATCCTGGAACAGGCGACCGAAATGCTGAATTGCGAGCCGGGCGCGTTCAGGCCGTTCGCGCAAGGGCCAAGGGGGCTGGTGCAGCGGTTCGATATTCAAGCGCTGCTGCCGTCGCCGCTGCTCCAGGCGGTCGCTTTGCTGCCGGAGGCGGCGCCATGATCCCCGACCGTTTCAACCGCCTGCTAAAGGCGACCATGGGGCTGGACTACCAATCGGTCGGCGCATCGGCCATATCGCGCGCCGTCGAGCAGCGGGCGCGCCTGTGCGCGATCGATGACCCGGATATCTACTGGGACAGGATCGTACAGGATCGCAAGGAGTTGCAGGCCCTGGTGGAAGCCGTGGTGGTCCCGGAGACGTGGTTCTATCGCGATCGCGAAGCCTTCGCCGCCATGGTGTCCATCCTACAGGGAGCGTGGCCGGGGCGGGCGGCCGGCGTGCCGTTTCGCCTGCTCAGCCTGCCCTGCTCCACGGGGGAGGAGCCCTATACAATGGCGTTGGCGTTGCTCGACGCCGGTCTGCCGCTGGCCGCCTTCCGCATTCAGGGTATCGACATCAGCCATGGCGCGTTGCAGCGCGCGCGCGCCGCTGTTTATGGACGCAATTCCTTTCGGGGGAGTGACCTCACCTATCGGGACCGGCATTTTACCGAGGAATCGGGCGGGTTCCGCATTGCGGATGCGGTGCGCGCCGCCGTCGCGTTCACGCAAGGCAATATCTTCGAACTGCCGCAACTGGAGGCGGGCAGCTTCGATGTCATATTCTGTCGCAATCTGCTGATCTATTTCGACGCAGCCGACCAGCGCCGCGCCATATCCGTGCTGAGGCGCCTGCTCGCCCCGCAGGGCATATTGTTTGTCGGCCATTCCGAAACATGGGTGGCGGTGGAGGAGGGGTTCGCCCCCCTGCGAATCCCGTATGCCTTCGCCTTTCGCAAGGAAGCCCCTGCGAGTGCCGTTCCGCGGCCGGCCGCCGCCCTGTGCCCGGCCCCGAAAAAAACGGTCGTCGCGCGCAAAATCGAACGTCCTGCCGCCAAAGCACCCGCGCAGCGGACGAAGGCTGACACGCCTCCCTTGCCGCATCCCCTGCCGCCTCGCCCGTCATCGCCAGCCATTGATCTGGCCGAGATACGCCGTGCGGCGGATCGCGGCGATCTGCAAACCGCCGCGCGGCTTGGCGCACAGATGGTGAGCACGGGGCGGGCGACGGCCGAGGCCCTGCATCTGCTGGCCGTTATCAGCGATTCGGCGGGCGATATCCCGACGGCCGCCGATTATTATCGCAAGGTCCTTTATCTCGAACCGGAACATCATGAAGCGCTCACCCACCTCGCGCTGCTGCTGGACAAGGCCGGCGATGGCGTCGGCGCCCGGCGCATGCGCGACCGGGCGCGGCGCATCGGCGCGCGAAAGGACGGGTGATGGCGCAGATCGGCTCTTCGCACGTGCATGCGCCGCAAGCGCGCAATTGCTGGAGCAGTATCGGCGTGCGCGGCGACAAATCCTGCGCGGCGCTCGCGCGTTATGCGCATTGCCGCAACTGCCCCACCTATTCGGATATCGCGGCGGGGCTGCTGACGCGCGAGGCGGTCGTCGATAGCGGCGAGGAATGGAATGAACGCTATGCCGCGCCGCAGCATGCGGCGCATCGCAACGATCGTTCGGCGCTGGTTTTCCGTATAGGCAGCGAATGGTTCGCCATTGCGATCGCGATGCTGGACGAGGTTATCGACCTTCGCGCCATTCACCGGCTTCCCCATCGCAACAACCCCGTCGTGCTGGGCGTGGCGAATGTCCGTGGCGAACTGGTCGTATGCGTTTCGCTCGATCGCCTGCTCGGTCTGCCCGCCGATGCCGCTTTGGGTGCCAGGACCCGGCGGCTGCTGGTGCTCCGTTCCGATTCCGGTCGCTTCGCCGTCCCCGTGGATGAGGTTCAGCACACCCATGCCTATCAGCAGGGCGAGATGATCGCGCCGCCTGCGACCAGCACCCGTTCCGCGACCAGCTATACCATCGGCCTGATCTCCTGGCGGGATCGCATGATATCCTGTCTGGACGAAGGGAAGATACTCGATTCCTTCGAAAGCTGCCTGGCATGAATGAGGCATTCGACCAGTTTTCGATGCACGATCTGTATCGCATGGAAGTGCGGACGCAGGTGCAGGAACTCGTCGCCGGCCTCCTTGCGCTGGAATCGGACCCGCTGCGCGCGGATCAGCTTGAAGCCTGCATGCGCGCGGCGCATTCGCTCAAGGGCGCCGCCCGGCTCGTGGATGTCGGCGCCGGCGTCATCGTCGCCCATTCGATGGAGGAACTGTTCGTTGCCGCGCAGGAGGAACGCATCGTCCTCGACCGGGGGCGGATCGATCTGCTGCTGAAGGGGACAGACCTGTTGTCGGCGATCGCCGATGCCACCGGCGTGCCGGACGGCCGGGACGATGAAATCGACGCCGTGACGCAGCGCTATGCCCATGCCCTTCGTGACGCCCTGGCATCGCAGGCGTCCGATCCGGCCGCGCCGGATGGTTATGGGCCCCCGCTGCCCGCCGTTCCCGCCGAACGGGAGCCGCTCCAGCCCGTCGTCGACACGCCGAAAGGTGTCAACGGGACCGAACGCGCGATGCGCGTCAGCGCCGACAACCTCAACCGGCTGCTTGATCTGGCGGGGGAATCGCTGGTCGGATCGCGCCGCCTGCCGCCTTTGACCCGATCATTCCAGCGCTTGAAACGCCTCCAGCACGAGGCTGCGCGGTCGATCGATCTGTTGCGCGAAAGGCTGGAAACGGCGGGGCTTCCCCCTGAAGTGGAAGCGGCGCTCGCAGGCGCCGAACGGGCCATGCTTGCTTCCCGGCAGTTTCTGGGCGATCGGCTCGCGGAACTGGAAACCGTCGACCAGCAGACCGCCGCGCTGGCCCACCGTCTCTACGATCAGGCTTTGACGGTGCGGATGCAGCCATTCGCCGACCGGGTGGCGGCCTTTCCCCGCATGGTCCGCGACATCGGTCATTCCCTTGGCAAGAAAGTCAGCCTGCAGGTGGTCGGAACGGCGACGCAGGTCGACCGCGACATTCGGGAACGGCTGGAAGCGCCGCTGGGCCATCTGCTGCGCAACGCCGTCGATCATGGGCTGGAGATGCCCGATGCGCGCCTGGCGGCGGGGAAGGCGCCCGAGGGATTGATCCGCCTCGATGCCCATCACAGCGCCGGCATGTTGCAGATCATCGTCAGCGATGACGGCGGCGGCATCGATCTCGAACATCTCCGCGCCCGCGTGATTGAACGGGGACATGCCGACCAGAAGGTGGCGGGGCAGCTGAGTGAAGCTGAACTGCTGGAATTCCTGTTCCTCCCCGGCTTCACGATGAAGGAGGAGGTGAGCGAGATTTCCGGGCGGGGTGTCGGCCTTGATGTCGTTCGCGACATGGTCAGGCAGGTCGGCGGTGTCGTCACGGTGACATCGCGGCTGGGGGAGGGGACCCGCTTCCAGCTGCAACTGCCCCTGACCCTCTCGGTGATCCGTGCCCTGCTCGTCGATATATCGGGGGAACCCTATGCTTTCGCCTTCGGGCAGATATTGCGCGCCATAAAGGTCGCGGGCACGGAGATCAGCGTTACCGAAGGGCATCAGTTCTTCGATCTCGACGGCAGGAAAATCGGCCTTGTTTCGGCGCGCCAGCTGCTCGGCTACGATCCGGCGCCCGCCGCCGACGATATGCTGTCGGTCGTCGTCGTGAGCAATCAGCAATCCGTATACGGGATCGTCGTCGACAGCCTGCTGGGCGCGCGAGAACTGGTGGTCCAGCCGCTTGACCCCCGATTGGGCAAGGTCAGGGAGATCAGCGCCGGCGCCCTGATGGAGGATGGGACGCCCCTGCTGATCATCGATGTGGAGGATATGATCCGATCGATGGAAAAACTGGCGGACGGCGGCCGGCTCAATGTCATCGAGCGCGCTTCGGCCGCCGCCGCCGGGCGCGGACGGAAGAAACGGGTGCTGGTCGTCGACGACAGTTTCACGGTTCGGGAATTGCAGCGCAAGCTGCTCACGCACCACGGCTATGAAGTCGAACTCGCGGTCGACGGCATGGAAGGCTGGAACTCGGTACGTGGCGGCGCTTTCGATCTGGTCGTGACCGATGTCGACATGCCCCGGATGGACGGCATCGAACTGGTCGAACGGATCAAGCGTGATCCGAGGATTCGGGCGGTGCCGGTCATGATCCTGTCCTACAAGGATCGCGAGGATGATCGTCAGCGGGGGCTGGATGCCGGCGCCGATTATTACCTGACCAAGGGCAGCTATCAGAGCGATGCCCTGATCGAGGCGGTTCTCGACCTGATCGGGGAGGCGGAGGCATGAGGATCGCGATCGTCAATGACCTGCCCATCGCGACCGAAGCGCTGCGCCGGGTGGTGGCGATGGCGCCCGAACATACGGTCATATGGACCGCCTGCGATGGGGCGGAGGCCATCCGCCGCTGCGCCGGCGACCGGCCGGACCTGATCCTGATGGATCTGGTCATGCCGGGCATGGACGGGGTCGAGGCGACCCGGCGGATCATGGCGGAAAGTCCGTGCGGGATACTCATCGTCACGGCGAGCGTCGACGACAATGTCGCGAAAACATTTGCCGCGATGGGGCATGGCGCGCTGGACGCCGTCGATCTGCCGCGTCTGGGGGTCGGGAACGCGGAGGTCAGCGCGCAATCGTTGCTGAAGAAGATCGCCGCGCTCGCCAGACTGGTGGGACGCAATCCGGCGAGTACCCCGATGCGGGCCGCGCAGGTTCCCCCGCTGGTCGCCATTGGCGCATCGGCGGGAGGGCCGGCGGCGCTTGCCGCCGTGCTGAGGGCGGTCCCACGGGATTTTCCCGGCGGGATCATCATCGTCCAGCATGTCGATGAACGGTTCGCTCCGGGAATGGCCGACTGGCTCAACATCCATAGTGCGCGCCCGGTCCGAATCGCCAGGGAAGGCGATGAACTGCATGCCGGCGACGTGCTGCTTGCCGGGACCGGCGATCATCTCGTTCTGCGCGGCGAGGGGCGCATCGGTTACTCGGCGGTGCCGGCCCATGAAATCTACCGCCCTTCCATCAACATATTCTTTCAGAGCATCTGCGACGTCTGGCCGGGGCAGGCCGTCGGTGTCCTGCTCACCGGCATGGGCGCGGACGGCGCCACCGGGCTGAAGGCGATGCGCGACTGCGGTTTCCACACCATCGCGCAGGACAGCGCCACCAGCGCGGTGTTCGGCATGCCCAAGGCGGCGGCCGCGCTGTCCGCCGCCGTGGAAATCCTCCCGCTCGACATGATCGCCGGACGGATCGTTAATCAGATTGCAGCGTCTGGCCGGGTAAGGAGGACCTGATGGAGATGGTTGATCTTTCCTTGCAGGAAACGCTCCCCGCAATCGGGCAGAACATCATGGTGTTCCTGGTCGACGATCAGGTGATGGTCGGAGAAGCCGTGCGGCGGACCTTGCTGAACGAGCCGGACATCGAATTCCATTATTGCTCCGACTGTGTGAACGCCCTTGAAATCGCGAAGCGCGTGCGGCCCTCCGTCATCCTTCAGGACCTGGTCATGCCCGGTGTCCATGGACTGGACCTGGTCCGGGAATATCGCGGCGATCCGCAGACCCGCAATATTCCGATCATCGTCCTGTCCACCAAGGAAGAAGCCACGGTCAAGCGTGAGGCCTTCCATGTGGGAGCCAATGACTATCTGGTGAAGCTGCCCGAGCCGATCGAACTGGTCGCCCGCATTCGGTATCACTCGAACGCCTATCTCACCCAGCTGCAGCGCGATGCCGCCTATAGCGCGCTCCGCAGGAGCCAGCAGGAACTGACCGAAATCAATCTGGAACTTCAGCGACTGACCAATGTGGACGGGCTCACCGCCCTCAGCAACCGGCGTTATCTCCAGGAATCGCTGGATTCCGAATGGAAACACGCGCTGCGGACGCAAACGCCCATATCCGCGATGATGATCGACATCGATCACTTCAAGCTCTTCAACGATACGTACGGGCATCTGGCCGGAGATGAAACGCTTCGCAAGGTGGCCGAAGTCGTCAAGGCGATGTGCCGCCGCACGTCGGACATCGCCGCGCGCTATGGCGGCGAGGAGTTCATCGCCATAATGCCATCGACCGGGAAAGCCGAAGTCGAAACGCTCGCCTCGAAAATCGTGGATCAGGTGGCGGCGCTGAACATTCTTCACGCGCAATCGCCCACCCATGATCGGGTCACCATCAGCGTCGGCACGGCGACCATGGTGCCGCGACGCAACGACATGCCCTCGCACATCATCAAGGCCGCTGACGAAGCGCTTTACGCGGCGAAGCGGGCAGGGCGCAACCGCGCCGCGCATGGTCAGGGTTAGGACGGATCGACGTTCAGCAGACGGCGTGACGGAAATGGCGGTTTTTCGTGACCGGGCGCGCAGCCTGCTTGCAGAAGGTGAGTAGCGGAACCGCGATAAGCCGCCATTTGCAGGCCGCCAGAGCGGATTGGCGATCCGTTCCGGCGGCGGATCATCGTCCGCGCCAGCAGGGATGCCGGGCTGGCGGGGGACCGCGGTTTGGCGCGGATAGCGGGTCAACTCTGATCGCGCCCGGCACAAACCCTTCCCATTCAGGCGCATGCAGCACATGTCGCAATGCTGCTATAAACAGGACTGCTCCGCGCCCGGCTTATATGTTCGATTTCGGTCAGCCGCGCGGATCTGCGGGGGACCGTCCACCCCCGTGGGCAAAGGGGGAACGGGACGCCTGATCGGACGCACGACGGGCGGCGTGACCACCCGGCTGCATGCCCTGTCCCGCCAGCGCGGAAAGATCGGACCCCGACGGGCGTTGAAACAGCCGCAGGCCGAACTCGGGCAGAATGGCGAGCAGATGGTCGAAAATATCCGCCTGTATGCCTTCATAATCGTCCCATGCCGTTGTTCTGGCGAATGCATAGATTTCCAGGGGCAGACCATGTTCGCTGGGCGCGAGCTGGCGCGCCAGCAGAGTCTTGTCGTTGGCGATATCGGGGTGCGCGTGCAGATACGCACGGACATAGGCGCGAAAGGTCCCGATATTGGTCAGCCGCCGGCTGTCCAGAACATCCCTACCGGCATGGCCCGCGTTCCAGCGGTCCACCTCCTGCTGTTTGGCCCGGAGATAATCGCGCAGCAACCCGAAACGCGACAGGCTGGCCAGATCTGCTTCCTCGAGAAAATATATGCTGTTCTGGTCGATCATCAGCGACCGCTTGATCCGCCGGCCGCCCGATTCCGACATGCCGCGCCAGTTGCGGAAGCTTTCATTGATCAGCCGATGGGTTGGTATGGTGGTGATCGTCTTGTCGAAATTCTGGATCTTCACCGTATGCAGGGCGATATCGATCACGTCCCCGTCCGCATTGAGTTGCGGCATTTCGATCCAGTCGCCCAGCCGGATCATGTCGTTGGAGCCGATTTGTACCGAGGCGACCAGTGAAAGGATCGTGTCCTTGAACACGAGCATGAGCACCGCGGCCATCGCTCCCAGGCCTGAAAGCAGCAGCAGGGGCGATCGGTCCATCAATATGGCGATGATGAGGATGGTCGCGGCGCCGTAGATGAGCATCTTGCCCACCTGGACATAGCCCTTGATGGGGCGATTGGCGGCGTGAGGGCGACGTTGATAGACGTCGTTCGCCAGTTCCAGCGCGCCGCACAGCGCGATCGCGAGCGTGAGGGTGATGAAGCCCGCGCTCAGGCTCTGGACCAGGGCGACCGCGCCGGCCGGTAAATGCGGCACCGCGACTATACCGTTCCGGATCACGAGCGCCGGCACGATGTTGGACAGGCGCGCCACGATGGCGCCGATATGCCGGGCTTCGATCTGGAACGGGAAGTGATCGAGCACACGCATGACGATCCTGCGCACGATCAGCTTCGCAATCCAGTTGGTCAGCCAGGCGAAGAGCAGAAGGAGGAGCAGCGACACCGTCGCCTGCATCCATGGTTCAGCTATCCAGTTTCGTATCAGACGGTCAATTTCGGCCCGCGCGTCAAGAGGGTCGGTCATCAATCTTGCTTCCCGCTGGAGAACGGATCGTGGTGGAGTGATCGGCCCGCGGTTTCCGGCATGAACCGCAGAGCGACAAGGCCAACCAGACAGGCAGCCATCATATAGAAGGCAGGCATGAGTTCGTTGCCGGTCATTGTGATGAGCGCGCTGCCCATGACAGGCGCGGTGCCGCCGAAGATGGAGGTGGAGACATTATAGGCGATGGCAAAGCCGGCGAAGCGGACCGACGTGGGGAACAGCGCGGGAAATGTCGCGGAAATGGTCGCAAGCTGCGGCACATAGAGCAGGCCGAGCAGGATGAAGCCCATGATCGCGCCCGCAAACCCCGTCGCCATCAGCATATAGAGCGGCACCACGGCAAGCAGCAGCCCGGTGAGCGACAGCGTCCACATCCGGCGGCGGCCGATCCGGTCGGAGAGGGCGCCGGCCAGCGGCACGAACATCATCATGAACAGCATGCCGATGATCGGGACGATCAATGCCTCGTCCAGCGACAGGCCGATGCGCCGCTGCAAATAGGTCGGCATGTAGCTGAGCAGTGTGTAGTTCACCACGTTGAGCGCGACGACGAGGCCGCCCACGACCAGCATCGGCCGCGAGTGCCGCCGCACGAGCAGGGCGAGCGGCGGCGTATCGGGGCGTCGGCCGCCATGTCCTTCCGCGCGGAAGATCGGCGTATCCTCCATTCGCGAGCGCAGATACATGCCGATCAGCCCCATGGGCGCGGCGATGATGAACGGGATGCGCCAGCCCCATTCGTGCATGGCCGCGTCGCCCAGCAGAAGGGAGAAGGCCAGCATCAGGACGGCGCCAAGGGAAAAGCCCGCCAGCGTCCCGAATTCCAGGAAGCTGCCATAGAAGCCGCGCTGCGCGTCGGGCGCATATTCGGCCATGAAAGTCGCCGCCCCGCCATATTCGCCCCCGGTCGAAAAACCCTGTACCATACGCAGCAGGATCAGCAGTGTGGGCGCCCAGAAGCCGATGTCGGCATAGTCGGGGATCAGCCCGACGCAGAAAGTCGCACCCGCCATCAACACTATCGTGAAGGCCAGCACCGACTTGCGCCCGACCCGATCGCCCAGCGGTCCCCAGAAGAGACCGCCCAGCGGCCGGACCAGGAAGGAAATGGCAAAGGTCGCCAATGCAAACAGAACGGCCTCGTCCACGTCGCCGGGGAACAGCGCCGCGGAAATATAGGTCACGCCATAGGCATAGATGCCATAGTCGAACCATTCGGTCGCGTTGCCCAACGCCGAAGCGGCAATGGCACGGCGAAGCGTTGCCTGATCCGTCGTCGGCGGCGGGAGGGTGTCGGGAAGATCAGGGGGAGCGCTCATGGCGATTATCCTGTGGCCGGGTTTCATCCTTGGCGATGTCGGGATCGAACAGCGAGGTAACCCGCGTCGTGCGCGGCGCGGTCTGAACTTCCTGCTGCCCGGATGTGGGCAGGGCATCGGTCGCGAACTGCCGCCACTTGCCGAAAAACAGTGTTATCGCCGTGCATGGCGCGGCGCATAGTGGATGGCGGGCAAAGCGTGATCCGCCAGACAGCGCGCCGGCGGCCATCAGCGGTAACCCGCAGACGAGCCGCATTGTCACCGCCACGCTGACGGCGGAAATAACGGTCAAGCAGCCGATAACGACCCGGCGCCCGCCATAGTGGTCGGCCAGTCCCAGCCTGCGAACATGGACCGCTTTCATGCCATGGAAGGCGCCCCGCATCAGTTCTGTCGAAACCACTCCCAAAGCGCCTGGCTCATCGCCGAACGGCCGCGCACATGGCGGCGCACCGGCGCAGGCCGGCGCGACGAACATATGATTGCAGCGTTCGGCGCTTTTCGCCCGGCAATCGGCACCGTGTCGAACAGCGTCGCGGTAGCGGCCATCGATGCGCCGCCGACCTGTTCGACACCACGGCTCCCCTTCATGCCGGCTCCTCTTCCGCCAGAGAGCCGGTGACGGGCCGGATCGTCTGCGGCTTGCCGCGCGCGGCGATGAAATCGGGCCGTGGCTTTTCGACGCCAAAGGGCGCGTCGAGCGCATTGCTGACGGCATTATAGACCAGAAACGCGTTGGCGCGCGGAAAGGGCGTTATGTTGCCGTTCGACCCGTGCATGATGTTGCAATCGAAGATGACGACCGTGCCCGGTTTGCCCGTCGGAGCGACGATCCCGTGCCGGTGCGCCAGTTCGGCAAGGCTGTTTTCATCGGGCACGCCATATTCCTGGCGTTTCAAAGACATGCGGTAATGGTCCTCGGGCGTGTCGCCCACGCAGGTCAGGAACATGTGGTGCGATCCGGGAATCACCATCAGAGGTCCGTTGTGCGGGGTGTTTTCGGCCAGCAGGATCGACATCGACAGCGCGCGCATGCGCGGCATCCCGTCCTCGACATGCCAGGTTTCGAAATCACTGTGCCAGTAGAATTCCTTGCCCTGGAACCCCGGCTTATAGTTGAGCCGGGATTGGTGGATGTAGACATCGTCCCCCAGCAGGAATTGGGCAACGCCCGCCAGTCGCTGATCCGCGGCAAGGCGCGCGACAACGCGGCTTTGAGCATGGATCCTGAAGATGGAACGAATTTCCTTTCCGCCCGGCTCGGTAATGACCGTTTCCTCTTCGAGCGCGACGGGATCGGCCAGCAGCGTGCCCGCCTCGCGTTGCAGGAAGGCGACTTCCTCGTCCGAGAAAAGATCCTCAAGGACGAGAAAGCCGTCGCGATCGAACGAGGCGGCCTGCTCGCGGCTTAGCGGCGCACCCCTGGTCCAGTCGCTGTGGACCACGGGGTCGAGGCGCGGCAGGAATTCGGCCACCTCGCCGTGACGGGACGGGTAGACGTCGTTCATGGGACTTCCCCCTTTCTGTTTCATGTGCGGGTTCAGTCGGTAAACGCGGCCTCGGCGGGATAGGCGCCGTTCTCGTCATGCACTTCCCGGCCTGTGACCGGCGGGTTGAAGACGCATGCGCACAGGATATCGGTTGCAGGGCGGACGATATGCTTGTCGTGGGCATTGAGCGCATACATCACGCCCGGCGCGAGCGCATGCGTCATGCCCGTGCCGAGGTCCTCGATGGTGCCCTTGCCCTTGAGTACCAGAACCGCTTCCAGATGGTTCTGGTAATGCATGTGCAGTTCCTCGCCCGCGAACATCGTGGTGACATGGAAGGAAAAGCCCATGCCGTCATCCTTGAGCAGCAGACGGGCGCTTTCCCAGCCCTTCGACTGTACATTGCGGTCGGATTTGCGGATGTCCTGAAGTTTGCGGACGATCATCTGTCTTCCCTTTCCTTATTCCGCCGCTACGCCATAGGCCGGCGACACGGCGGCGCCGATGCTGTCTTCAAGGATGTCGAGACCAGCCGACAACGTGGCGTCATCGATCACGAGAGGTGCCAGCACCTTGACGATCTCATCATGCGGGCCGCTGGTTTCGATGATGAGCCCCTGCGCGAAGCAGGAAGCGGTGATCGCGGCAGCGGCCTCCCCTGTCCCGACGTTGATTCCGCGCATCATGCCCCGGCCGCAAACCGACAGGCCGTGCTCTTCCGCCATGGCTACCAGCCGCCGTTTCAGCAACGCCCCGCGCCGGGCGATATCGTCCCGGAACGCGTCATCGCCCCAGAAATGGCGCAGCGCGGCGGTCGCGGTCACGAAAGCATGATTGTTGCCCCGGAAAGTGCCGTTGTGCTCGCCGGGCGACCACTGGTCGAGTTCCGGGTGGAACAGCGTCAACGCGAAGGGCAGCCCCATGCCGGACAGCGATTTCGCCAGCGTGACGATATCGGGCGTGAAGCCCATATTTTCAAAGCTGAAGAAACCGCCCGCGCGGCCGCAGCCCGCCTGGATGTCGTCCACGATCATCAGCGCGCCGTGACGCCGGGCAATCTGTGCGATCTTGCGCAGCCATTCGGGAGATGCGGTGTTGAGGCCGCCTTCGCCCTGCACCGTTTCGACCAGGATGGCGGCGGGCGCGTCGAGGCCGCTCGACGGGTCCGACAGGCGGCGTTCCAGCTGATCGGCCGTATCGACGTCCGGTCCATGATAGCCGTCATAGGGTTCATGGGCGACGTGGCTGAGGGGCACGCCCGCGCCCGCGCGCTTCGACGCGTTGCCCGTGCAGGCCAAAGCCCCCAGCGTCATGCCGTGAAAGCCGTTGGTGAAGGCGATCACCAGTTCCCGTCCCGTCACCTTGCGGGCGAGCTTGATCGCGGCTTCCACTGCGTTGGTGCCGGTAGGGCCCGTGAACATCGCGCGGTAATCCAGCCCGCGCGGTTTCAGGATGACATTTTCCAGCGCGTCGAGAAAATCGGTCTTGGCGTCGGTGTACAGGTCAAGGCCATGGGCGATGCCGTCAGCGGCGATATAGTCCAGCAGCGCGGCCTTCAGCACCGGATGATTATGGCCGTAGTTCAGCGTCGAGCAGCCCGACAGGAAGTCCAGATAGCGACCGCCCTGATTGTCATGCATCCACACGCCTTCGGCCGTCGTGAACTGGCGCGGCATCGCGCGCGAATAGCTGCGTACCGCGGATTCCCGTCGTTCATAAATCCGTATGTCGGGAATGGCCGATGTGGGCCTGGGAAGGGTGATGGTCATGTCATCCATTCTCCTCGGAGGTTGTATAGCCCGTGGGCAGTGGGCCGATGCGCGCCTGCCATTCCGTGGCGTGCGCGCCGGCGAAGTGCGCATCGCGTTCGAAGCGGGCGCTTTTGAGCAGGGGGACCTGCCATTTGCGCGCGAGGCCCGTGAACAGGGACCAGGATGCGCGGTTATCGTCGGTAACGGTTGTGATGAGGTGCGTGACGCCGGCGTTCTCGGTCCTGGCCAGCAGCGCTTCGATCATGCGGCCGGCAAGGCCCTGACCTCGCGCCGTCTCCGCGACCGCTACCTGCCAGACGAAGAAATCTTCAGGCGCCGATGGCGGCCGGTAACCAGAAACCCAGCCCGCGGCTTCGCGGTTACGTTCCGCAAGGATGCAGAATGCGGCAAAGTCGGTGCATTGCAGCAGATTGCAATAGGCGGAGTTCGCATCGAGCGGCGGGGAAGCCGCGATCAGCGCGGTAACGGCCGGCCCATCGGTGGCGACGGGTTTGCGAAACGTAAAGTCCTGTCCCTTGCCCCGGCTGGAGCGCGCAGAAGCTCGTGGCGGCGTGGCGGCCGCCATGGCTTGGGTGTCGAAGATCGTTTATCTCCCGAATTATTTTCAGATAGGGAGACTCGTGCCCACCCCCATTTCGCCGCGAAAAATACTGATTTTAGACTCTATTTCAACCCGCCCGTCCAAAAAATCCTTTACATAGTAAAATATCATGGTCCGCATGGCGGCTGTCCGGGCCGCATCCGGGGGTTCCGTTGGCATCCGTTTCCTATTCCCGCTATGCAGCGACCATGGCCTCAGAAATCGCTTCCCTGACCCTGCGCGCTCTGCGCCGCGTATTGCGCGCGACCGAAATCGGCCGGCGGCATCTGGCCGCCGCGACCGGACTGACGCCTTCGCAACTGCTCGTCTTGCGTGAGATCGACATGCGCGGTTCGGCGACGCCCGGAACGATTGCCCAGGCGCTTCAGTTCAATCAGGCGACCATCACCGCAATCGTCGACCGCCTGGCATCGCTGGGTTTCGTGCAGCGGCAGCGCAGCGAAAGGGACAGGCGCCAGTTCCACCTTAGCACATTGCCAGCCGGTAAAGCGGCACTGGTCGACGCGCCGGACCCGCTGCAAATGATCTTCACGGACCGCTTCGCTGCTTTACCGACATGGGAACAGTCCATGATCCTGGCGGCTGTCGAGCGCCTCGCCACGCTCATGGATGCGCAGGACATCGACGCGGCGCCGTTGCTCGACAGCGGACTGATCGATCGCTCAACGCCCCTTTGATCAAGGGCGGCCGCCTAATCTGCCCAGGAACGGCACCGCGAACGCGCCGTCCGCGGCCACATGTCGCCGGAAGCGGGGAGCAGGCGGCGCTGGCGTAATCGTGGCCTGGTGTCCACGGCGGTGCTCGGGGCACAAGGCGGACGAAAGCGATGAATATGAATCGCCGCTCCTGCTATGCCAAGCCTGCAATCTCCCGAACTCGCCGTCGATTGCCGTAAATAACTACCGCATACACGGGGTGCGGGAGGAGGTCGCGCTACGCCTGGGCCAGGCGACAGGCATTTCGCGCCGCGTCGCTGAGACGCGAGAACCGGAGCCGGCTCGTCGATCCGAACCCGGTAGGTGTCGGCTGCCCTGTGACGTCTTTAACGCTTCCTAGAGCACGCTGCGTTAAACCGGGCGCAGGACGCGTGCTTTAATTCCTTGTTGTCGCATCGTTTTTTTGCGCAAAACCAGTGCCCACTTTTGCGCACGATGTTCTATGCCGACAGCTCTTTTCGGACGATCTCCGCGCCTGCGCCCAGAGCATTGAGCTTGCCTCTCGCCACGCGACGAGACAGCGGGGCCATGCCGCAATTGGTGCTGGGGTAGAGCTTGTCGGCATCCACAAATTGCAGTGCTTTCCTGAGAGTGTCCGCAACCTCCTCCGGCGTCTCAATGGTATCGGTTGCCACGTCGATGGCACCCACCATCACCTTCTTGCCCCGGATGAGTTCGATCAGATCCATCGGAACATGGGAATGATGGCACTCCAGCGAAATGATATCGATCCCGGACTTCTGAAGATTGGGGAAGGTTTCCTCATATTGCCGCCATTCCGATCCCAGCGTCTTCTTCCAGTCGGTATTGGCCTTGATGCCATAGCCATAGCAGATGTGGACGGCGGTTTCGCACTTAAGCCCCTCGGCCGCCTTCTCCAGCGTGGCGATCCCCCAGTCGTTCGCCTCGTCAAAGAAGACATTGAATGCCGGCTCGTCGAACTGGATGATGTCGACGCCCGCTGCTTCCAACTCCCTGGCTTCCTGATTGAGTATCCTGGCGAATTCCCACGCCAGCTTCTCCCGGCTCTTATAGTGAGCGTCATAAAGCGTATCGATCATCGTCATGGGGCCGGGCAGCGTCCATTTGATCGGCTGATCGGTTTGCTCCCGCAGGAACTTCGCATCCTCCACGAAGACCGGGTGCGGACGAGAGACGGCACCAGTAACGGTCGGCACGCTGGCATCATAGCGATTTCGGATCCTGACGGTTTCGCGCTTTTCAAAATCCACGCCACTGAGATGTTCGATAAAGGTCGTGACGAAATGCTGACGCGTCTGCTCGCCATCACCAACGATTGTGATGCCCGCCTGCCGCTGATCGTCCACGGCCAGGCGCAAGGCATCCTGCTTTCCCCCGGCCAGTTCCTCGCCCTCCAGCTTCCATGGCGACCAGAGTGTCTCAGGCTGCGCGAGCCAGGACGGCTTGGGCAAGCTGCCGGCAGTGGATGTGGGCAACAATATATTCATGTGGATGACCTTGTATTTTCGATGATCAAAGGGCGAAACTGGCGGACCATTGCTCAAGTTCGGCCCGATACGGCTTGATGAAGCACTCCTCGGCGAACCTCCCCTGCTCGACCGCCAGCCTGCTGCGTTCCTCCCGGTCGTAGACGATGCGCGTCAGCGAATAGTCCTGATATTTCAGGCTTGGCTGATAGTGTTCCGCCGCCACGGAATTGGCATTGTATATTTCAGGCCGATAGATTTTCTGAAACGTCTCCATCACGGCAATGGTGCTGGCCAGCTCAAGATTGGTGTAATCGCCGGGCAGATCGCCCAGATGATAGAAGGCATAGGGCGCAACGCTGTTGGGCGGCATGAAGTACCGCACCTTCATGCCCATCCTGGCGAAATACTCGTCGGTCGCGGAAAACGCATCGTTCCGATACTCGACACCCAGCACCGGGTGCCGATTGGTCGTCCGGTGATAGGTCTTGCTGCTCGACACGCTCAGGCAGATGACAGGGGGCTTGTTGAAATTTTCCCTGTAGGCGCCTGAATTTATGAAGTGCTTGAACAAATTTCCATGCAGTTCACCGAAATCATTCGGAACCCCCGAATTGGGATGGCTCTTCATATATTCCGGCAGAACTACACTGAAATCATAATCCCTGACATAGGAGGAGAAATTATTTCCCACCATTCCGTCGCTGCGTCCACCCGTCTTCTTGTCGACGATCGTGGTCTGGAGTATTTCGATCAGGGGAAAGACATTTTCGTTCCCGTTTGAACCGATGCTCATTTCGGCGGTGATGATCTCCAACTCGACCGAATATCGATCGCCCCTGGGATTGTCCCAATGCGCCAGGGAGTTGAAGCGGTTTTCGATCATCCGAAAGGTGTTGCGCAAATTCTCCTGGCGGCTCTCCCCCCTCGCCAAATTGGCAAAGTTGGTCGTGATGCGCGTGTTCTCCGCCGGATGATACGCCTCATTGAACGGAATCCTCCTGATCGAGAATGTGAAGTCGCTGGCCGCCATGGCCGGGCGCCCTTGCGGCTCGGATGACACCGGCGCGGACTGAGCCTCTCCAGTCTTTGCTGCGGCGCCATGACCCAGGCCGGTCCCATCGTTTGCGGTCTCGCCGGCGGATTGGACCCGGCTCTCATCGGACGCGGGATGCCCCTGCTGGCGTGACATGCTGACTGGGTCACCGGATTGACCGGATGGAGACTGAGCGGAAGACAATAAGACCATCGGTCGATCACCTGCTTTTGCCGGGCGGCAGGACCGAAGGAAGAGCGCGCAAGACATATATGGACCCGGACGGCGCTAAAGCCACGGGCCGTGCATCTCGCGCGATCCACCGGAGGAACCCCCGTCCGAGGAACATTATCGCGTCGAAGGCAGGTCTCCTGGCTTGCGGGTCATCGCGGTGGCTCCGGCCTTCCCGAGTTTCTTGCGGAAACCCAGTGACACAAATTGGAGCCGCCACTCACCGCTTACAGTTGCGGGGGCAGCGCCGGACTCTGTCCAGAAGGACACCACCGGCTTCCCGTCTTAGCCCCGCCACCATGCCTGATGCGGGGAACCTCGACAGGCTCGTTGAACACTATCACCCGCATTCTGTCAAGTGCTATATAAAGAATCCTTTATATGAGTGCGTGGTTGAAGCTTTGCCGGCTTTCTCTGGCGATGCCGGGCCGAACGATCCGCTGCCGCCGCTGGACATGCGGCCGCAACGGTTGCCGGTGCGCCCCTTGCAGATGCCATGCCTTTGCTCAGTCAGCGAGCCAGGCGTTTAGTCCCGGCATCGGGTGGTGTAGATTAATCGTCCTCACAGCGGGGGGCGGGAGGGGGGGTCTCCATGGCAGGACCGGGCGGTCGCCGCCGAATTTGCAGAATTCGCCAATTTGCAGCTTTTCCTTCGCAAATCTTCGCCGTTTCAGAGGTTTTGAGCGTCTCGCGCGTGGGGGTATGGGCTCTCCAACCTGAAATGACATGGTGCAGAGATGTCGCGCTGATGAATATTGTTTTCCGAAAAGCCCTGCCTGGCACGCGCCTGGACTATTTCGATACCCGCGCGGCGATCGACGCCATTCGTCCCGGCGCCTATGACGGGCTTCCCTATGTTTCGCGCGTGCTGGCGGAACAGTTGGTCCGCCGCTGCGATCCGGCCTTGCTGAATGACGCGCTGGCGCAGATCGTTGACCGCAAGCGCGATCTCGATTTTCCCTGGTATCCGGCCCGTGTCGTCTGCCACGACATCCTCGGCCAGACCGCGCTGGTCGACCTGGCCGGCCTGCGCGAGGCGATCGCCGATCAGGGCGGCGACCCCGCCAAGGTCAATCCGGTCGTGCCCACGCAGCTCATCGTCGACCATAGCCTTGCCGTCGAATATGGCGGTTTCGATCCCGACGCTTTCGACAAGAACCGCGCGGTGGAGGATCGCCGTAACGAAGATCGTTTCGATTTCATCGAATGGACGAAGCGCGCCTTCGACAATGTGGACGTGATCCCGGCGGGCAACGGCATCATGCACCAGATCAACCTGGAGAAGATGTCGCCGGTGATCCAGGTCCGCGACGGCGTGGCCTTCCCCGACACCTGCGTCGGCACGGACAGCCACACGCCGCATGTCGACGCGCTGGGCGTCCTCGCCGTCGGCGTCGGCGGTCTGGAGGCGGAAACCGTCATGCTCGGCCGCGCATCGATGATGCGGCTGCCTGATATCGTCGGGGTGCATCTGACCGGGCAGCGCCAGCCGGGCATCACTGCCACGGATATCGTACTCGCCATCACCGAGTTCCTGCGCCAGGAACGCGTGGTCGGCGCCTGGGTCGAATTCTTCGGTGAAGGCGCGGACAGCCTGTCCATCGGTGATCGCGCCACCATTTCCAACATGTGCCCGGAATATGGCGCGACCGCCGCGATGTTCTACATCGACCAGCAGACCATCGACTATCTCACGCTCACCGGCCGAGAGCCTGAGCAGGTCGCATTGGTGGAGAATTATGCGAAGACCACCGGTCTGTGGGCCGATGCTCTCAGGACCGCCGCATATGAGCGTGTGCTCAGGTTCGACCTGTCGACGGTCGTGCGCAATATGGCCGGCCCCTCCAACCCGCACCGCCGCCTGCCGACCTCCGCGCTGCACGAACGCGGCATCGCGGTCGATCTCGACAAGGCGCTGGCCGAGGAAAATGCAGGTCTGCTCCCTGATGGCGCGGTGATCATCGCCGCGATCACGAGCTGCACCAACACCTCCAACCCGCGCAACGTGGTCGCCGCCGGCCTGCTGGCGAAAAAGGCGAATGCGCTGGGCCTCACCCGCAAGCCGTGGGTCAAGTCATCCTTCGCGCCGGGGTCGATCGTCGCGCGGCTCTACCTGAAGGAATCCGGCTTGCTGCCGGAACTGGAGAAGCTGGGCTTCGGCATCGTCGCCTTCGCCTGCACCACCTGCAACGGCATGTCGGGCGCGCTCGATCCAAAGATCCAGCAGGAGATTATCGAACGCGACCTCTACGCCACCGCGGTCCTCTCGGGGAACCGCAACTTCGACGGGCGAATCCATCCCTATGCGAAGCAGGCCTTCCTTGCGTCGCCGCCGCTGGTCGTCGCCTATGCGCTTGCCGGCACGGTCCGCTTCGACATCGAGCAGGATGTATTGGGCGTGGTGGATGGCAAGGACATCCGCCTGAAGGATTTGTGGCCGTCCGACGAGGAGATCGACGCCATCGTCGACGCGTCGGTGAAGCCGGAACAGTTCCGCCAGGTCTATGAGCCGATGTTCGCCCGCACCGGCGCGATGGAGAAAGCCAGCCCGCTCTATGACTGGCGCCCGCAATCGACCTATATCCGCAACCCGCCCTATTGGGACACCGAAGGGGTCGGCGCGCTCGCGGCGAATCCGCGCAGTCTCAAGGGAATGCGCCCGCTGGCGATCCTGCCGGACAATATCACGACCGATCATATTTCACCGTCCAACGCCATTCTGGCGAGTTCGGCGGCCGGCGAGTATCTGACGAAGATGGGCCTGCCCGAAGAGGACTTCAATTCCTACGCCACGCATCGCGGCGATCATCTGACCGCGATGCGCGCCACTTTCGCCAATCCCCAGCTCATCAACGAAATGGCTGTCGTCGACGGCGCCGTGAAGAAAGGCTCGCTGGCCCGGGTCGAGCCGGACGGCAAGGTCATGCGCATGTGGGAAGCGATCGAAACCTATCTTGGCCGTAACCAGCCGCTCATCATCATCGCCGGCGCCGACTATGGTCAGGGGTCCTCCCGCGACTGGGCAGCCAAGGGCGTCCGCCTGGCCGGTGTCGAGGCGATCGTTGCCGAGGGTTTCGAGCGCATTCACCGCACTAACCTCATCGGCATGGGCACCCTGCCGCTGGAGTTTTTGCCCGGCACGACGCGCCGGACGCTGGGCCTCGACGGCACGGAAACCTATGATGTGGTGGGAACACGCAAGCCACGCGCCGAACTGACGCTGGTCATCCACCGCAGGAACGGCGAAATGCAGGAAGTGCCGGTGACGTGCCGGCTCGACACCGCCGAGGAAGTCTCGATCTACGAGGCGGGCGGCGTGCTCCAGCGCTTCGCCGAGGACTTCCTGGCGACGGAGGCCGCGTGATGTCCAGCTCTCCGCAAATCCGCATCCCCGCCACCTATATGCGCGGCGGCACGAGCAAGGGCGTATTCTTCCGTCTCGAAGATCTGCCCCGATCCGCACAGGTCCCGGGCGAAGCGCGCGACAGGCTGTTCCAGCGGGTGATCGGCAGCCCCGATCCCTACGGCGCGCAGATAGACGGCATGGGCGGAGCGACTTCGAGCACCAGCAAATGCGTCATCGTCTCGCCCAGCAGCGTGCCCGAGCATGATGTCGACTATCTCTACGGCCAGATCGCGATCGACAGCGATTTCGTCGACTGGTCCAGCAATTGCGGAAACCTGTCTGCGGCGGCGGGCGCTTTTGCGATCCACGCCGGCTATGTCGATCCGGCGCGTGCGGAAAACGGCATTTGCACCGTCCGTATCTGGCAGGCCAATATCGGCAAGACCATCATCGCTCATGTGCCGGTGAAGGACGGCGCGGTTCAGGAGACCGGCGACTTCGAACTGGACGGCGTGACCTTCCCGGCGGCTGAGATCGTGCTCGAATTTCTGGACCCGGCCGACGATGGCGATGATGTCGGGTCGATGTTCCCGACCGGCAACCTCGTCGATGAACTCGACGTGCCGGAAGACGTAGTTCGCGGCGGCAAGATCAAGGCGACGTTGATAAACGCGGGCATCCCGGCTGTTTTCGTCGCCGCGGCGGACATAGGCTATACCGGGACCGAGTTGCGCGAGGCGATCAACGGCGATCCCGCCGCGCTGAAGCGGTTCGAGGCCTTGCGCGTCGCCGGCGGCATCAAGATGGGCTTTTTCAAGGTTCCGGAAGATGCCGCGAAATCCCTGCGCGCGCCCTGCATCGCCTTCGTGGCGCCTTCCACTACCTACATATCCTCCAGCGGCAAGGCGATCGGGGCGGACGAGATAGACCTGCTGGTCCGCGCGCTGTCGATGGGCAAACTCCACCACGCAATGATGGGAACGGCGTCCGTCGCGATCGCCACAGCCGCGGCCGTGCCGGGCACGCTGGTCAATCTGGCGGCCGGCGGCGGAGAGCGTCAGGCCGTGAGGTTCGGGCACCCGTCCGGCACCCTGCGGGTCGGTGCGGAGGCCCGGCGGATCGACCGGCAATGGACAGTCACCAAGGCGATCATGAGCCGCAGCGCCCGTATCCTGATGGAAGGTCAGGTGTGCGTGCCGGGTGACAGCTTTTAGGAAGCCTCCCAGACGATCAGGTGAGGAAGGCTTCCTCGGGTCCTGACCCTGGACTTGCGTTCTTTCGGCGGTTCTGGCGCCATTGTTGTCGCCAGCGCTACTGCGCGGTGCCGGACCCTGCGGTGTCCCGGATGTCATCAGCGAACCTTCGAGCGCAATGTCCGGTGTCTCATCGTCGTCGCGCCGGCCTGTCTTTACCACCTGACTATAGATCGGATGCCCGTCCGCATCGGTGCGGGTACGATCCGGGATGTCCTTCTCCCTGCGCCGTGGACTCATGAACCCGCAGCCACAGGCACATGGAGGCGAGTGGGACCATGGCGAGGACGTTGTCGGCCAGCGTGTCATGGCGCGTTGCGACGCGGCGGAAGTGCTTCAGTCTGGAGAAGCAGCGCTCGATCAGCTTCCGCTCATGAGACAGCCATGTACTGAAGTACGGCTTCGACGTCCGACTGGCTTTGGGCGGAATGTCGGCGAATGTCCTCTTCTTGCGAACAGACGCCCGGATACGATCTGCATCATATGCCTTGTCCGCCAGCGCGATTGTTCCGGCGCCGACGTGGTTGCGGAGATTGTCAGTTGCTCGATCGTCACCGCTATGCCCGGCGGCCAGCCGGCTACTCCCGCTTGTGCGCGATCGGTTGATGGAGCCGCTTTCCAGAATATACGACCTTGCTCCCCGAGGGCGAGCGCAAACATGTTCGCCGGTCGCAGATCGATGGCCTACCCGACCGATGTCAGGCGACCGGATAGGGCGCGAGCGTGCTGCGGTTCTCGTCGACCGCGATGGCGCGTCCAATGGCCGGGAACGCGCGCTGAGGGCATGTGGGCCGTTCGCACACCTTGCACCCGGCACCGATCGGGGTCGCTGCTCCAGGATCGCTCAGATCAAGACCTCGCGAGTATATAAGGCGCGAAGCATGGCGGATGTCGCATCCCAGGCCCACCGCGAAGGTCTTGCCTGGCACTCCATAACCGGCATTGCCGCTGCCCACGGTGCGCGCGATCCAGAGATATGTCCGTCCATCAGGCATTTGCGCGATCTGGGTGAGAATGCGCCCGGGCTGGGCGAAAGCTTCGTACACGTTCCACAATGGGCACGTTCCGCCAACGCGCGAGAAGTGAAAATCGGTGGCCGACTGGCGCTTGGAGATGTTCCCGGCACGATCGACCCGAACGAAGAAGAAGGGGATGCCGCGCGCCTCTGCTCGCTGAAGCGTAGAGAGGCGATGACAGATCGTCTCGAATCCGACGCCAAAGCGGCGGCCAAGCTTCTCGATATCGTAAGCCTCGGCTTCGGCGGCGGCGAGGAAGTCACCATAGGGAAGGATCAACGCGCCCGCGAAATAATTGGCAAGGCCGACGCGTGCGAGGCGCCGGGCCTCATTTCCTGTCAATATGCGATTGTCGGCAAGTCGGCCGATTACGTCTTCCAGTTCCAGGAAGGCGAGTTGTGTCGCCATCTGGAAGGCCTGCTGACCCTGTTTCAGGTGCGCGGAGATATGCAGTGTGCGGGTTGCCGGGTCATAACGGCGCTGGGCGACGTCGCTTTCCCCCCATATGATCTGGACGCCATGCTTGTCTTTGAGCCAGGTCACCAGTCCCTGATGCACTGACCGGGGCGCGAGTCCGGCCTGCCGGTACAGTCGCTCAGCGGCCTCGTCGAGCGGTTCGACATGATTGTGCTGGGCATAGAAGAAGTCCCGCACCTGCTCGAACGGCATGCGCGCCGGCCCGCCGCTGATCCAGTCGTCGCCAAGCTGCGCCGCCATCGCCTCGCTGCGCTCAACGGCTTCGCGATAGCAGCGATGAAGTGACACCAGCGTCCGGCCCACCGCAGGCATGTTCATGGCCAGCTCGCGGATTTCGGCGACCGCGATCGCTTCCGCGCCATCAGATAGCGCATCGCGCAGTTCGGTGATGAGGCGCGCTTCCTCATCCTCGGAAAAAAGCTGCACGTCGACACCGAAGACCGCGTTGATCTTGAGCAGCACGGGGACGGTCAGCGGGCGCTGGTTCTGTTCGAGCTGGTTGAGGTAGCTGGAGGAAATGCCCAGCGCATTCGCCAGCTCGACCTGCTTGAGATTCCGCTCTTCCCGCAGCCGCCGCAGCCGCACGCCCATGAAGGCTTTCCGCATTTTCGATCCGATCTTCGCAACACTTGCAAATTTGCAGCATTTTATCCGCAAATCTTCGCAAATTCAGGTGTTCCTAGCGTAGCAGATAATGCGGATGTTGCGAAGTAATCGAAACATACCCGGACAAGACACCTATGACGAAGCGTATTCGGCGGCTCATGGTCGCCAACCGTTCAGAGATCGCAATCCGCGTATTCCGCGCGGCCGCCGAAATGGATATCGCCACGATCGCGATCTATGCGGAAGAAGACCGGCTTTCGCTTCATCGCTTCAAATCGGACGAAGCCTATCGTGTCGGCGCGGGGAAAGGGCCCCTCCAGGCCTATCTCGACATCGACGACATTATCGCAACGGCTGTCCGCGCCCATGTGGATGCGATCCATCCGGGATATGGCTTCCTGTCGGAAAGTCCCGAATTCGCGGAAGCCTGCGCGGCGGCGGGCATCATCTTCATCGGTCCTTCGCCTGACACGATGCGCCAGCTCGGCAACAAGGTCGCGGCGCGCAATCTTGCCGTCAGGGCAGGCGTGCCGGTGATGCCGGCGACCGATCCCCTTCCTGATGACGACGCCGAGGTCAAGCGGCTCGCTGCCGGCATCGGCTATCCGGTGATGCTCAAGGCGAGCTGGGGCGGCGGGGGCCGGGGCATGCGACCGATCGAGAGCGAGGCCGGGCTGCTCGAAGCCGTGGCGGCTGCGCGGCGCGAGGCGGCCGCCGCGTTCGGCAAGGACGAGGTCTATCTGGAAAAGCTGGTACGTCGCGCGCGCCATGTCGAGGTGCAACTGCTGGGCGACACCAGTGGCAATCTCGTCCACCTGTTCGAGCGGGATTGCACCATCCAGCGCCGACACCAGAAGGTCGTCGAGCGCGCGCCCGCGCCTTATCTGGGCGACGCGCAACGCGCCGAACTGGCCGAGGCGGCGCTGAAGATCGGCCGGGCAACCGGCTATGTCGGTGCCGGCACAGTCGAATTCCTGATGGATGCCGACACCGGCAAATTCTATTTCATCGAAGTCAATCCCCGTATCCAGGTCGAACATACGGTGACCGAGGTCGTCACCGGCCTCGACATCGTGAAGGCGCAGATCCGCATCGCGGAGGGGGGCCGCATCGGTGAGGTCAAGGAAACCGGCATCCCCGAGCAGGAGGCGATCGGACTGGACGGCCACGCCATGCAATGCCGCGTGACCACTGAAGATCCCGAGCGGGGATTCGCGCCCGATTATGGCCGTATCACCGCCTATCGCGGCGCGTCGGGTTTCGGCATCCGCGTCGATGGCGGGACGGCCTATTCGGGCGCGGTGGTCACGCCCTTTTACGACGCCATGCTGGAGAAAGTGACCGCCTGGGCGTCCACGCCGGAGGAAACAATCGCGCGGATGGACCGGGCGCTGCGCGAATATCGCATTCGCGGCGTTGCGACGAACCTGCCTTTTCTGGAGGCGGTGCTGGCGCATCCCGATTTCCAGGCGATGAACTATACGACCCGGTTCATCGACGACACGCCGGAGCTTTTCAATCTTCCCAGGCGTCGTGATCGCGCGACCAAGCTGCTGACCAGCATCGCCGAAGTCACCATCAATGGCCACCCGGAAATGAAGAATCGCACACCGGTTCCCACCGACCGCCGTGTAGGTGAGGCGCCGGCCTTCGGGCGGTTCCTTGGCAACGCCGTCCCCTCTGGCGGCAAGCAGCGGTTCGATGCTCTTGGCGCCGAGGGTTTCGCGCGCTGGATGCGCGAGCAGCCACAGGTTCTGATCACCGATACGACGATGCGCGACGCGCACCAGTCGCTGCTGGCGACCCGGATGCGCAGCTTCGATCTGGTCCCCGCCGCGCGCTCCTATGCGACGGGGCTGCCCGATTTGCTCAGCCTCGAATGCTGGGGCGGAGCGACCTTCGACGTTGCCATGCGTTTCCTGACCGAGGACCCCTGGGAACGGCTTGCCGCCATCCGCGCGGGCGCGCCGAACCTTCTGCTCCAGATGCTGCTGCGCGGCGCGAACGGGGTCGGCTACACCAATTATCCCGATAATGTCGTGCGCTTCTTCATCGCCCAGGCGGCGGAAGCGGGCATCGACCTGTTCCGCGTGTTCGACTGCCTCAACTGGGTCGAGAATATGCGCGTGGCGATCGACGCCGTGCGCGAAGCCGGCAGGATTGCCGAGGGCGCCATCTGCTACACAGGCGACGTCCTCGACCCGGCCCGCCCCAAATATTCGCTGTCCTATTACGCCGACCTCGCCCGCCAGCTCGAGGCGGCCGGGTGCCAGGTGCTGGCGATCAAGGATATGGCGGGCCTGCTGCGCCCCGCGGGCGTACGCGCGCTGATCGGGGCATTGCGCGATGTGACCGATCTGTCGATCCATCTCCACACCCACGACACATCGGGGCTGGCCGGCGCGACACTGATCGCGGCGGTGGAAGCGGGCGTGGATGCCATTGACGTCGCCACGGACGCGATGTCGGGAACGACCTCGCAGCCTTGTCTGGGCTCGGTCGTGGAAGCACTGCGTCATACGCCGCGCGACACGGGTCTCGATGCCGGGGCGATCCGCCGGATCAGTTTCTACTGGGAGGGCGTTCGCGCGCTCTACGCGCCGTTCGAAAGCGATCTGCGCTCGGGCGCGTCGGAAGTCTATCTGCACGAGATGCCGGGAGGCCAGTTCACCAACCTCAAGGAACAGGCTCGCGCCCTGGGTCTGGAAAACCGCTGGCATGAGGTCGCGCGCGCCTATCGCGAGGCGAACGACCTGTTCGGTGACATCGTCAAGGTGACGCCTTCATCCAAGGTCGTGGGGGATATGGCGCTGATGATGGTGGCGCAGGGTCTGACACCCGATGACGTGCTCGACCCGGAGCGGGATATCGCGTTTCCGGCTTCGGTGGTCGAGATGCTCAAGGGCGATCTTGGCCAGCCGGCAGGCGGGTGGCCGGAAGCAGTCCAGAAGAAGGCGCTCAGGGGTGAGGCGCCGATCACCGAACGGCCGGCCGCTTTTCTCGGGGAAGCTGATCTCGAAGCGGCGCGCGCCGAGGCCGGAACCGTCGTGGGGCGCACGGTCGGCGATCGCGACCTTGCCTCATGGCTGATGTATCCCAAGGTCTTCGCCGATTTCGCGCGGGCATCGGCGGCTGGCGGCCCGGTGTCGGCGCTGCCGACCCCGGTCTTCTTCGGCGGCATGAAGCCGGGCGAGGAGATCGTCGTCGAGATCGAACCCGGCAAGAGCCTCATCATCCGGTTGCAGGCGATCGGCGAACCGGAACCCGAAGGTCATGTGAAGCTGTTTTTCGAACTGAACGGCCAGCCGCGGGTCATCCGTATCGCGGATAGCAGCCGGGCGGTGATGACGGCCCGCAGGAAGGCCGACGAGGGCAATGACCGTCACATCGCCGCGCCGATGGCGGGCGCGGTGTCCTCCATAGCGGTACGAAAAGGCCAGAAGGTCGCGGCCGGCGAGCCGCTGCTCACGGTCGAAGCGATGAAAATGGAGACGACGCTGAGCGCGCCCTGCGCCGGGGTTGTCGCGGATATATGCGTCGAGGCCCGGACAAACATCGAGGCAAAGGACCTGCTCGTGATACTCGAATGAGTCTGTGCCGGTCCATCACCGTTGCCGATCCGTTCGTCCTGCTGGACGACGCGAGAGCGCGGGGCGTCCTTTGCCGGCATGGGCTTGCCCATGCCGGCCATCGATGGATCAGGCCGCGAGTTTCCTCAGCACATAGGGCAGGATGCCGCCATTCTGGAAATAAGCGAGTTCTTCGGCGGTATCGATCCGGCACAAAGTTTCGAACCGGAAGGACAGCCCATCCGTCCACCGTCCTTCGACGAACACGGTCTGGCGCGGTTGCAGGTTCGACAGGCCTGTGATGGTGAACTGTTCATCGCCTTTCAGCCAGTAGCTGTTGCGGGTGACGCCTTCGGCGAACTGGAGCGGCAGCACGCCCATGCCGACGAGGTTGGAACGGTGGATGCGCTCGAAGCTCTCGGCGATCACCGCGCGCACGCCCAGCAAGGCCGTGCCTTTGGCCGCCCAATCGCGGGAGGAGCCGGTGCCATATTCCTTGCCGGCGAGGACGATGAGCGGCGTGCCGGCCGCCTTGTGCCGCATGGCGGCGTCGTAGATCGGGAGCGTCTCGCCATCGACCAGCGTATTGCCGCCTTCGCCGCCGCCCATCATCTCGTTCCTGATGCGGATATTGGCGAAGGTGCCGCGCATCATGATCTCATGATGGCCACGACGGCAGCCATCGCTGTTGAAGTCGGCCGGCAGGACCTGTCGCTCCTGAAGCCATTGTCCGGCGGGGGAGGATGGTTTGATGGAGCCTGCGGGCGAGATGTGGTCGGTGGTGATGGAGTCGCCGAATATGGCAAGACAGCGGGCCTTCTCGATATCCCCGACAGGCGCGGGCGTGCGCGCCAGCCCTTCGAAGAAGGGCGGGTTGGCGATGTAGGTGGAGGCGGCGGGCCAGTCATAGGTATCGCCGGCCTTCACCTTGAGCGCCTTCCAGCGGCCGTCGCCGTCATAGACATCGGCGTAGCGGCTTGCGAACATCTCCGCGTCGAGGGCTGAGGCGATCGTTGCCTGCACCTCTGCGTTGGTCGGCCAGACATCCTTCAGATAGACCGGCTGTCCATCCGCGCCGACGCCCAGAGCTTCTGTGGCGATGTCCTTCGCCACACTGCCCAGCAGGGAATAGGCAACGACCAGCGGGGGTGACGCCAGATAGTTTGCGCGCACGTCGGGTGATATCCGGCCTTCGAAGTTGCGGTTCCCCGACAGCACGGCGGCGGTGACCAGACCGTTCTCGCTTATCGCTTCGCTGATTTCGGGCGCAAGCGACCCTGAATTGCCGATGCAGATCATGCAGCCATAGCCGGTCAGGTTGAAACCAAGCGCGTCGAGGTCCTCCTGCAGGCCGGATCGCGCCAGATAATCGGTGACGACCTGACTGCCGGGCGACAGGGTGGTGCGGACCCATGGCTTTGGCTTGAGGCCAAGGGCGCGGGCCTTGCGCGCGACCAGACCGGCGGCGACGAGCACGGAGGGATTGGACGTATTGGTGCAACTGGTGATCGCCGCGATCGCGATATCGCCGTGGCCCAGAGTGAAACTGGCGCGCGCGACCGGAACCCGGCGATCGATTTCGTCGCCTTTGCCGTAAGCCGTCGCGAGTTCCGCGCGCAAACCGTCCGCGGCGTCGTTCAGCAGGACCCGGTCCTGCGGGCGTCGCGGTCCGGCGACCGAGGGGCGGACCGTGGAAAGGTCGAGGTCAAGTGTTTCGGTAAACACCGGGTCCGGCGTTGCCGCGTCGCGCCACATCCCCTGCGCCCTGGCATAGGCTTCCACCAGTGCGATCCGATGCGCGTCACGTCCGGTGAGGCGCAGATAGGCGAGCGTGGCGTCGTCCACCGGAAAGAAGCCGCAGGTGGCGCCATATTCAGGCGCCATGTTCGCGATCGTAGCGCGGTCGGCCAAAGGCAGGGCGTCGAGACCGGGACCGTGGAATTCGACGAAACGGCCGACCACGCCATGGGCGCGCAGCATTTGCGTGATGGTCAGCACAAGGTCGGTGGCGGTCACGCCCTCCGGCAGCATGCCGGAAAGGCGGAAGCCCACGACGTCGGGTATCAGCATCGAAACGGGCTGGCCCAGCATGGCGGCTTCGGCCTCGATCCCGCCCACGCCCCAGCCCAGAACGCCAAGACCGCTGACCATCGTGGTGTGGCTGTCGGTGCCGACGCAGGTGTCGGGGTAGGCGACCGCCACGCCGGTCGCATCCTCGCTGGTCCAGACGGTCTGGGCGATGTGTTCCAGATTGACCTGATGACAGATGCCGGTTCCGGGCGGCACGACCTTCAGATTGTCGAGCGTTGATGCACCCCATTTGAGGAAGGCGTAGCGTTCGGAGTTGCGTTCATATTCGATTTCGACATTGCGCCCGAAGGCGGCGGAACTGCCTGCTTCGTCGGCCATCACGCTGTGGTCGATGACCAGATGGATGGGCACCAGCGGGTTGATACGGGATGCATCCGCACCCCAGTGGTTCATCGTATCGCGCATGGCGGCCAGATCGACGATGCACGGCACGCCGGTGAAATCCTGCATCAGCACGCGGGCGGGGCGATACTGGATTTCGCGGGTCGAGCGGCGATCCTTCAGCCAGTCGGCCAGTGCGCTGATGTCCGCGACGGTGACGGACAGCCCATCCTCGAACCGGAGCAGGTTTTCGAGCAGCACCTTAAGGCTGAACGGCAGCCGGCTGATGTCGCCCAGCTTTTCCGCCGCCTTTGGAAGGCTGTAATAGGCGTAGGGCCTGCCATCGACGGTCAGTTGGTCGCGTGTGCCGAGGCTGTCGCTGCCGATGGCGGTCATAATGCTGCTTCCTGCATCAGGCGCGCTAATGGACGGCTCTCTCATGTGGAGAGCCGTCCGCCGGCGCGTTTTTTTGGTGGGCTGGTCAGGTCTGCGGGATGGCTTCGGGCACGATCGTCTTCACGATCGACGCGTCGAGCGCCTCATAGTCGTGCAGGCCGATCACGTCGTAAAGTTCGGCACGGGTCTGCATTTCGTCGACCATGTTGTGCGCGCCGCCGTCTTTTGCGATGGCGGCGTAGAGCTTTGCCTGCGCCTTGTTGGCGACGCGCAGGGACGAAACTGGCCAGATGACCATCTTGTAGCCCCATTCCTCGAACTCGGCCGCCGTGTAGAAGGGCGTCTTGCCAAACTCGGTCATGTTGGCGAGCAGCGGCACGCCGGGCAGGTCCTGAGCGAATCTTTCGAACATCTCGCGGGTGACGAGCGCTTCGGGAAAAATGGCGTCGGCGCCGGCCTCGACATAGAGCTTCGCGCGGGCGACGGCGGCGTCATAGCCTTCGACCCCTGCGGCGTCGGTGCGCGCGACGATTACGATGTCGCGGCTCGCCTTCTTCGCGGCGGCGACCTTCGCGGCCATGTCCTGGGCCGGAACGAGGTTCTTGCCGTTCAGGTGCCCGCATTTCTTGGGCAGGATCTGGTCCTCCAGATGGACCGCGCCCGCGCCCGCGTCCTCGAAGGTGCGCACCATGTGCATGACGTTGAGCGCCTCGCCATAGCCCGTATCGCCGTCGACCAGAAGCGGCAGGCCTGAGGATCGCGCGATCTGCCGGATGAAGAACGCCACCTCATCCACCGTGATGATGCCGAGATCCGGCAGGCCCATTGAGGCGGTCATGGCAGCGCCCGACAAGTAAAGCCCGTCGAAGCCGGCCTGACGTGCCTGAATCGCCGCCTGCCCGTTATGCGCGCCGGGAAGCTGATAGATGCCGGGTCGGGCCAGAGCGGCGCGAAAGCGTTTGCCGGCGGTTTCGTTCGGAAGTTCGTCTGCAACCAGATAGGGCATGGGGGCTCCTTATGCCGCCTGGGCTTCGCTGCGCTGCGCGAGCGGCACGAAATTGAGATTTTCCGGCCCGGTATAATTGGCCGAAGGACGGATGATCTTGTTGTCCTGCCGTTGCTCGATCACATGCGCGGCCCAGCCGGAGGTGCGGCTGATGACGAACAGCGGCGTGAACATGGCCGTAGGCACGCCCATCAGATTGTAGGACACTGCGGAGAACCAGTCGAGGTTGGGGAACATCTTCTTGGCGTCCCACATCACGCTTTCGATCCGCTCGGCGACGGCGAACTGACGCTGCGCGCCGGCTTCGTCCGCCAGTTGCTTCGCGACGCGCTTGATGACGACATTGCGGGGATCGGAGATCGTATAGACCGGGTGCCCGAAGCCGATGACGACTTCCTTGGCTTCGACGCGGCGGCGAATGTCCGCTTCGGCTTCATCGGGCGTCGCATAGCGCTTCTGGATCTCATAGGCGACTTCGTTGGCGCCGCCATGCTTTGGCCCGCGCAGCGCGCCGATCGCGCCCGCGACGCAGCTGTACATGTCGGAACCGGTGCCCGCGATGACCCGGGCGGTGAAGGTCGAGGCATTGAATTCGTGTTCGGCATAGAGGATCAGCGAAGTGTGCATGGCGCGCACCCAGCTCTCGGACGGCGCCTTGCCGTGGAGGAGGTGAAGGAAATGACCGCCGATGGAATCATCGTCCGTTTCCACCTCGATCCGCCGGCCGTGATGCGCGAAGTGATACCAATAGAGCAGCACCGAACCCAATGAGGCCATCAGCCGGTCGGCGATATCGCGCGCGTCGGGCAGGTTGTGATCGTGCGTTTCTGGCAACACGCAGCCCAGAGCGGATACGCCCGAGCGCATGACATCCATCGGATGGGCGGCCGCCGGGATTGCCTCCAGCGCTTCCTTCACCGATTGCGGCAGGCCGCGCAGGCTTTTGAGCCTAGCCTTGTAGGCAATGAGTTGCGGTGCGGTCGGCAACTCGCCATGGACGAGGAGATGAGCAATCTCCTCGAACTCGGCGCTTTCGGCGATATCGAGTATGTCATAACCGCGATAGTGCAGGTCATTGCCGGTCTTGCCCACCGTGCACAGTGCGGTGTTGCCGGCGGTGACGCCTGACAGCGCCACCGACTTTTTGGGTTTGAATCCAGCGCGAACGGCTTCGATCGTCATGCGCGATACTCCCTTTTGTGGGTCAATGTGGTGAAAGTGAAGCGACCGGCCGCGGCCGTCGCCCGGCCGCCGCCCTGGTCCGGGCCGGTGGCGCAAACCAGAATGACGATGGCCTGACGGTCGGCAAAGAGCGACCAGGTCTCGAACTCGACGTCCGGTGCCGAAAACCCTTCGTTCAGCCGAAGGGCATCGCATTTGGCGAAGCGAATGGCGCCCGGAAGGTGCGCGGCAGCCCGGTCGGCCGCGGCATTGACCATGGCGTCCAGCAGGTCGAGGCCTTGTTCGGGTCGGTTGGAAAGCATGGCCGCATTATCCGCACACACGCGTCATGCGAAAACGGCTGAAAAGGCGAAGAATTGCAAATGCAAAGCTGCAAATCGGCTAATCTTGCGAAGTCCGGCGGGCTGTTCGCGCCATTGCGCCTGGGGGTCAGGGCTCATCGAACAGAGCCAGAAGGCGACGGTCGCGGGGAGGGCGACGGCGAAGAAGAAGCCCTTTGGGCATCGGTCGTAGCGTATCGCGACCCGGCGCCAGTCTTTCAGCCGGCCGAACAGGCCTCTCTCCCCCACTTTTTACCCGCAGGCTCGACGCCATGCGGTGAGCCTTGAGAAAGGTCGCGTCGATCATCATCGTCTTGCGATCGGAAGCCTGCGGCGTAGCCAGGCCTTCCATCATGGGCATACAAGATGCCCCTGTCGCGCCACCGCGTGCAGAGCGTCCTTGCCGGGCCATATTCTCTCGGCGCATCCCGCCAGCGCAGGCTATTGCTATTATCTTCTGATCGGCATCGGGAAAGCACGGCTGCCCCGGGCTGGACGACCAGCGGTGGCATCGGGTTGCCGCTTTCGCATGATGTCATCGCCTGTTTTTATCCCCTGCGCCCTTCGCCCTGGTTATCGATCCCGGCGAAGCGGGTGAGGTGGCACGGCGCCACGTCAGGCGGGCCGGTCAATCATGGCTTGCCCCGTTCCTGCCGCAGCCGGTTCCAATAGGCCATGCGCTCGGCGATCCGCGCCTCATATCCCCGATCGGCAGGGGTGTAGAAGGTTTGCGGCTCCATTTCCTCCGGCCAGTAGTCGGCGCCGGAGAAGGCGTCGGCCGTATCATGGTCATAGGCATAATTCTTGCCGTATCCGACATCCTTCATCAGCCGGGTCGGCGCATTGAGGATGTTGGGCGGCGGCATCAGCGATCCGGTTTGCCGCGCGCTTTTCCAGGCGGCCTTCTGCGCGGCGTAGACAGCGTTGGATTTGGGCGCGGTGGCGCAATAGATACAGGCGCCCGCGATCGCCAGTTCGCCTTCCGGGCTGCCCAGAAACGCATAGGCATCCCTGGCCGCAAGGCACTGGACCAGCGCCTGCGGGTCGGCGAGGCCAATATCCTCCGCAGCAAAACGCACCAGCCGGCGTAATATGTAGAGCGGTTCCTCCCCGGCGACCAGCATCCGCGCGAGATAGTAGAGCGCGGCCTGCGGATCGGACCCGCGCAGCGATTTGTGCAGCGCCGAGATCAGGTTGTAATGGCCCTCCCGATCCTTGTCATACACCGCCACGCGCCGATGGAGCAGGGCGGACAGCGCGGCAGGATCGAGGGGTTCGGGCACCGCGATGGCATAAAGCGTTTCCGCCTGGTTGAGCAGGAAGCGGCCGTCGCCGTCGGCGCTGGCGATCAGCGCCTCGCGCGCGGCGGCGGTCAGGGGCAGGGGGCGCGCCATCAGCTTTTCCGCGCGATCGACCAACTGCTCCAGAGCATCGGCGTCGAGCCGGCGGACAATCAGCACCTGTGCGCGCGAAAGGAGCGCGGCGTTGAGTTCAAAGCTTGGGTTTTCGGTCGTCGCACCGACCAGCGTCACCGTGCCATCTTCGACATAGGGGAGGAAGCTGTCCTGCTGGGCGCGGTTGAAGCGGTGAATCTCATCCACGAACAGCAGCGTCTTTTCGCCGCGTCGGGCGTAGTCGCGGGCGGCGGCGAATATCTTCTTGAGGTCGGCGACGCCGGAAAAGACAGCCGATACCGGCTCGAACCGCATGTCCACCGCATCGGCCAGCAACCGCGCAATTGTCGTCTTGCCGGTGCCGGGCGGTCCCCACAGGATGATCGATGACAGGCGCCCGGCCGCGATCATGCGGCCGATCGCACCGTCCGGGCCGGTCAGATGGGTCTGTCCGACCACGTCGGTCAGTCGGCCGGGACGCAGCCGGTCGGCGAGCGGCGCCGTGTCGACGGCGCCGTGCGGCGCGGTGGAAGGGAACAGGTCAGCCATGGGAAACAGATATAGGAGCGGTCATGGCATCGGGAAACCGGCTTTACGGCACGGGGCTGGCATGGACTCCCGCGCCGTGCGCATTCTGCCGGATAACGCGCAGATAGGTATCGACCAGCGCCTGGTTCACCTGATCCCATCCATAGCGTTCCGCCTCGCGCCGGCTGGCCTCCCCGGCGCGCTGCCGTTCGCCCTCGTCGGAGCAATAGATTTGCAGTGCATCGGCGAAAGCGCCGATGGCACCCGGCCGGACCAGCCGCCCGGTGACGCCGTCCGTCACCAGGCTTTCGCTGCCGGTCGCCCGCGCCGCGACCGTGGGCAGACCGCAGGCCATCGCCTCCAGCGTCACATTGCCGAAGGTTTCCGTAACGGACGGGTTGAACAGCATGTCCATGCTGGCTACCGCGCGGCCCAGGTCGGCGCCAGTCTGGAAGCCGGTGAATGCGGCATCGGGCAAGCGTTGCTGGAACCAGGTGCGCGCCGGTCCATCCCCGACGATCAGCACCTTGTGCGGAATCCGCCGCGTGGCGAGGAGGTCGATCGTGTCGGAAAACACGTCCAGCCCCTTTTCCATCACCAGCCGGCCGACGAAGCCGATCACGGGCACATCCTCCTCCATGCCCAGCGCCGCGCGCCAGACCGGGTCCCGGCGGCCGGGATGGAAGATGTCGCGATCGATACCCCGGGTCCAGATGCCGACATTATAGCTCATGCGCTGGTCCCGCAGCAGTTGGGCCATGGATTCCGATGGCGCCACGATCGCGTCGCAACGGCGGTAGAACCGGCGTAGCATCGATTCGATCAACGGTTCCAGAAAAGCCAGTCCGTAATAGCGCGGATAGGTTTCAAACCGGGTATGCACCGACGCGATGCGGGGCAGGCCGCGAGCCCGTGCCCAGCTGACGGCGCGATGCCCCAGTGGATCGGGGCTCGACAGATGGATGAGGTTGGGGGCGAACTCTTCCAGATCCTTCCGCGCGCGCCGCGACAGGCGATAGGGTATGCGATATTCCTTGCGCCCCGGAACCGGCACGGACGGCGTGCTCACGAGGTCGCCCACGGGCGGGAATGCAGGCGTCGCGGTGGTCGCGGAATAGACGCGCACCGCTGCGCCTTGCCCCAGCAGATAGGCCACGAACCGATTGAGCGCCTGGTTCGCGCCGTCGCGTACATAGTTGTAATTGCCGCTGAACAGGGCGACGCGCAAATCCGTGACGTTCATTCACCGCCCTTAGCCCAGCGTCCCGGCACAGCAAAGCGCAAAGCCGGGAGCGGGGGACGCACGGAGGGGTAGGGGGCGTGGGCCATGGCGGGAAGGTTGGCGGACGCCATTAAGGTGCTATTGAAAGTCGTTTTCAATTATGGGATTTAGGGTTATACAACGGCTCCGAAACGATTATGCTATGCTGTGCACGCGACAGGAGGCCGCCGGGTGCGGCCTCGCGATCGAGCGGGAGGGGCTGATGAAAGCCGGCATGTTTTTCAGGTGTTCTGCCTCGAAAAAGGGATGCCGTTTGCCGAACGCAATGGGGCTGTCGCGCGACCCGGTTCGGGAAGGCAGGTGGCCCGAGGGTCATGAAGCGGCAAGGGACGCGCGCTTTGCGTGGGACGCCCTTTGCCGAGCCATATCGAAAAGGGCAATAATGCCCGACTGGCAGGAGCAGTGACATGGAATATGGTTTTATCGGGTGGATCATCGTCGGCCTGATCGCCGGCGCGCTGGCCAAGTGGATCATGCCGGGCAAGGACCCGGGCGGTATCATTGTCACCATCCTCATCGGCATAGCCGGCGGCGTTATCGGGGGCTTCATCGCCAGCCGGGCCGGGATCGGCGGGGGCAATATCGTCAATATCCTCATTGCGACCGCGGGCGCGATAGTATTGCTCTACGTCTACCGGCTGATCAAGGGACGCAGCGCCTGACCAGGTGACCGCATGAGCGGGCGCGTCGGGCGGCAGCCTTGACGCCGGCCGTTTGTGCAGCCGCCGGCAGATCAACCATTTAGTACAACCATTAGTACAGGGGATTCCTCATGTCCGCTTTACCACAACGTCTCGGCGCCGAACTGTTCGGCACATTCTGGCTCGTGCTCGGTGGATGCGGCAGCGCCGTCCTCGCCGCGGCCTATCCCGAACTGGGCATCGGGTTTGTCGGTGTGGCGCTTGCCTTCGGCCTGACCGTGCTGACCGCTGCCTATGCTGTCGGCCATATTTCGGGCGGTCATTTCAATCCCGCCGTCACCGTCGGCCTGTGGGCCGGTCAGCGCTTCCCGGCCAGGGACATACTGCCCTATGTGGTGGCTCAACTGGTTGGTGCGGTTATCGCCGCGGCGGTCATCTATCTCATTGCCAGCGGCAAGGCGGGTTTTGAACTGGCCGCCAACGGTCTTGCCGTGAACGGCTATGACACGCATTCGCCGGACGGCTATAATCTGACATCGGGCCTTATCATCGAAGTCGTTCTGACTTTCGGCTTCCTGATCATCATCCTGGGGGCTACCCATGGGCGGGCGCCCGCCGGTTTTGCGCCGCTCGCCATCGGCCTTGCCCTGACGCTCATCCACCTCATCAGCATTCCGGTCACCAATACGTCGGTCAACCCGGCGCGCAGCACCGGTCCGGCGCTCCTGGTCGGCGGGCTTGCGTTGCAGCAGCTTTGGCTGTTCTGGGTGGCGCCGATCGCCGGCGCGCTGGTCGCCGGTTTTGCCTGGCGCTGGCTGGGCGTCACTGATGCGGCGGCGGTAAGGGCCGATCAGGCGAATTGATCTTCGGCGATGGGGCCGCCGCATGTGGTCGGCCCCATCGCTGTGATGATGTCCGCCCGGAGGAATGATGGCCGGGGGCGGCCCATGGGCATCATTCCTTGCGCCGCGTTCCAATATTCGCCGAACCGGCGCGGCTGGCAGTTGAACTGCTTGCAGGCATAGGCAGGGTTTGTCGCCCCGGTTGTTCCATAGCCCCCGGCGACAGGTGGATATCTGCACGGCAGGAGGGCATGGGAAACGCCGGGCGATTTGCCAGGAAATGGATTATCGGGCGTAATGCGATTGACCGTGCCCCGCGCGCGCGTTAGGCGGCTGGCAGGCACCCGTAGCTCAGCTGGATAGAGCGCTGCCCTCCGAAGGCTGCACTCCTCCGTCAAAGCGACGTTTTTATATAGTATTTTCCGTGGGTTGCAAAGAGTGAAGAAAGGCACGAAGAACTAACTCACCAAAAACTCACCACGGTCGCGAGACCCCGGATTGACGTTTTTCAACGATTTTCATAGGGCTTACAGCCTCACGCACCCGTAGCTCAGCTGGATAGAGCGCCGCCCTCCGAAGGCGGAGGCCAGAGGTTCGAATCCTCTCGGGTGCGCCAAAATCCCCAACAAAATCAACTAGTTCAGACCGCCTCACAGGCCCTCTTCGAACAACGACGTTGGAAAAAACTCACCAGAAAATTCGCAGATTCGACGCAAGATCCTGAAAATCCTTCAGAAATCAGCCCCCCGATTCTCACCAGCCCTTTTCGGTTGGCTGCAAGCCTCGGCGGCGGACGCTTTCTCGATTCGATGGACGGTAGCTGGCGACGGTTTCTGAGATTTGAGGGGAAGGTCTTCCCCCTGACGCCCAGCCCTTGCGGTCTGGTCGTACCCCCATCAGCGGGGACACCCCGCAACACCCCGCAACACCCCGAGAGGGAGAGGATGGCCGGATTATCCGTGACGGGTTGAAAGGCAGAGGGAGTGGCCCGCTGCCGGCCCGTCGCAGAGATTCGCGATGGCACACACCACCACCTCTCGCACCGGCAACGACCGGACAGACCTCTATCAGTCCATCACCGACAAGATCATCGCCGAACTGGAGGCCGGGCGGGTGCCGTGGGTTCAGCCCTGGGCCACGTCGAAGGCGTCGCTCGACATGCCGCGCAACGGCAAGACCGGTGACCGCAATGTCCGCAAGGGCGAGCACGGTACGACCGTCGTCTATGCCCATCGTTTCACGCCGGACAGCGAACGACGCCGCGCCAGTGAGAATGGCCGTGAACCCGGCTCGATCGCCTTCCTCAAACGCTACACTGTCTTTCGACGGACCAGTGCGAGGGTTTGCCCGAACGGATTGCTGCTCCACCGCCACCTATTCCCGACGGACTTATCCTGCCTGAAGCCGAGGCGCTGATCGCCGCGACCGGACACGCATTTCGATCCCATAAACTGAGATCGGACCACACTTCGCGAATTATCGGACGTCTCGTCCTTCGGTAATAGGGATTCGATCCCGGTAGGCGAGCAACCGCAGGGCATTGAATACGACCAGCAGGGTTGAGCCCTCGTGCATCGCCACCGCTGGACCTATCCCGAGCCCTAGGATTGTTGCCGGCACAAGTATTGCAACCACGCCTAGACTGACGAAGACGTTCTGACGAATGATCGATCGCGTGTGGCGGCTAAGATCGACAGCGAAGGGCAAGTGCGAGAGATCGTCGGCCATTAGCGCCACGTCGGCGGTTTCCAGGGCGACATCGGAACTTGCCGCGCCCATCGCTATGCCCACAGTCGCGCTAGCCATCGCGGGCGCGTCGTTTACGCCATCACCGACCATCGCGACCTTTGTGTCGGCGCGGAGCTTTTTGATCGCCTCGACCTTATCTTCCGGCATGAGATCGCCCCATGCCTCGTCAATTCCCACTTCGCGCGCGATCGCTTCGGCCGCCCGTTGATGGTCACCGGAGATCATGATCATCCGTTTGATGCCGATGTCGTGCAGGCGCCTCAGCGCCATCTTTGCCGTCTCGCGGGGCGTGTCGAGAAGGCCGATCGCGCCGAGGTCGCGGTCCCCCAACCGTATGACCATGCTGGTCTGCCCGCCTTCGCGCAGTTGCTCGACGGCATCGGCCATCGCCGGGGACAGTGAAGCGATCCCATCTGTGCCGAACATCCCCGGCTTGCCGATAAGAACCTCGTCCTTGCCGACACGGGCCGAGACGCCGCGACCTGTAAGGCTCGTCAGGCTGTCGGCTTGCGGAATTGGATAATCGCCAACATGGTCGCGTCCATCACGCGCGATCGCCTGTGCAAGCGGATGATCGCTCAGGCTTTCGACCGCAACCGCGATTGCCATCAGCTCTTGCCTGTCCACGCCCGGAGCCGGGATGATCTGCTGGATGCGCGGCTCGCCCTTGGTAAGCGTGCCGGTCTTGTCGAAAGCGATCGCATCGAGCGAGCCGAGCAGTTCCAGCGGTGCACCACCCTTGACGAGGACACCACCGCGCGCCGCGCGTGCTACGCCGGAGAGAACCGCGCTGGGGGTGGCGATGGCAAGCGCGCAAGGACTGGCCGCCACCAGCACCGCCATCGAACGGTAAAAGCTGTCACGGAACGGTTCGTCGACCACGACCCAGGCAAACAGCAACACGACCGCCAGCACGAGAACGAGCGGCACGAACACGCGCTCAAAACGATCGGTAAAGCGCTGTGTCGGCGACTTCTGCGTCTCCGCCTCGCTCACCATCTTGACTACCTTGGCCAGCGTGCTTTCGCTCGACAGGCGTGTCACCTCGATTTCGATAAGACCGCTGCCGTTGATCGTCCCTGCAAACACCCGGCTTGCGGTATCGACCCGATCGGGATTGGCGCGCGCCGCCGCATCGTCCATCACGGGCTGCTTGTCGACGGGAATGCTTTCGCCGGTCACGGGCGCCTGGTTGATGGCCGACGTGCCCTTGACGACGAAGCCATCAGCCGCGACGCGCGCATCGGGCTTGACGATGACGGTATCGCCAACCTTCAGCTCGTCGACAGGGATTTCCTCCATTGTGCCGTCCGTTCGCCGGACCGTGGCGGTGCGTGGCGCCAGTTCGGCCAAGGCTTCAATCGCCCGCTTGGCGCGACCCATCGCATAATGCTCGAGCGAATGGCCGAGGCTGAACAGGAACAGAAGCAACGCACCTTCGGCCCAGGCGCCGAGCGCCGCCGCGCCGGCAGCGGCCACCAACATCAACGTGTCGATCTCGAACCGTTTGAGCCGAAGATTGTCGACCGCTTCCCGCAGCGTATAAAAACCACCGAAGAAATAGGCGGCGATGTAGCAAGCTGTCGGCCACCAGCCCGGCGCGGCGGCCACCAGCTTCTCTATCGAAAAGCCCGCCACAAGCAGCGCCCCGCAAATCAGTGCGAAAATAAGCTCGCTGTTGTGACCAAAGAGGCCGCCGTGAGCATGATCGTGACCCTCAAGCTCTTTTACTGGTGGGGCTCCCACGGCAAAGACCCCGACGGATGGGGTTACACCCATGTCAATGAGCGCATCGCGGATCACCCGTTCAGAGCCGCGTTCGCGATCGAACTCGATCCGCACAAGGCCCGAAGCATTCGCTTCCGCCTCGATCACGCCGGGTAAAGTGCGCAGTCGGTCGCCAATGGTGCGCGCGCGGCGCTGGTGCGCAATGCCTTCGACTGGCCACAGCACATGGCCGAAGCGTTCGGTGATCGCGGCACCCGCCGCCTGGACGATTTCGCGAATGCGTGGAAGCGGCAGGATGTCGGGGTCGTAATGGATGCAAAGCTGCGCCGGAGCATCGCCTTTGGCTGCAACGACGTGCGCCTGTTCGATGCCAGGGCGACCGTCAAGATCGGCAATCAGCCGGCCGATACAGCCGTCCGAAGCGTCGGCGACATCGGGTAGTAGCAAGGGAATGTCGAGTTGGAGTGTCGTAGTCATCGCGTATCTTCCTGTCTGTCCATCTCAGACCGCCGCCGCCCACTGTCAGGACGGCGGCGGCCGTGATCGGATGATCAATCGGCCGGGATAGCTTCGACTGCGTCCGGGACATTCGTTGCCCGCTGTTCCGGCAGCTCCGTTTCCCTGCGCCCGTAGCGGGCGTAGAGTGTCGGCAGCACGAACAGGGTGAGCAGCGTCGCTGAGATCAGACCGCCGATCACGACAGTCGCGAGCGGCTTCTGCACTTCAGATCCCGCACCAGTGGCAATGGCCATGGGCACGAACCCGAGCGAGGCGACGAGCGCCGTCATCACCACGGGTCGCAACCGCATCATGGCGCCTTCACGAGCGGCCTTTGCCCGGTCCATGCCGCTCGCCATCAGCCCTTGGATAGACGTCACCATCACCAGGCCGTTGAGAACCGCGATGCCGGACAGCGCAATGAAGCCCACCGCCGCCGAGATTGAGAACGGCATACCTCTCAGGAACAGCGCCAGCACGCCGCCAACTAGCGCCATTGGCACGCCCGTGAACACGATCGCGGCGTCGCGAACGCTACCCAATGCGCCGTAGAGCAGCAGGATGATCAGCGCGAAGCAGGCGGGAACGACCAGCATCAGCTTCTTGGTGGCCGACTGGAGATTCTCGAACTGCCCGCCCCAATCGAGATACTGGCCGGCAGCGAGGCGCACGTCCTTGTCGATCACTTCCTGGGCATCGGCGACAACACTTGCAACGTCGCGGCCACGCACATTGGCCTGCACGACGACACGCCGCTTGCCGTTCTCGCGGCTGATCTGGTTGGGACCGTCCGTCACGCCGATGTCTGCTATGCTTTGCAAAGGCACGTACCCACCATTCGGCAGGGGAACGGGAACCTGCGCCAGCGTCTGGAAATCGGCGCGCGCCGCGTCCGACAAACGGATAGTAACGGCAAAGCGCCGGTCGCCTTCGAAGATCATGCCAGCATCCCGTCCACCGATTGCGGCGGAGACCGTGTCCTGCACCGTTTGAGCGGTAATGCCGAGCCTCGACATGATGTCGCGGCGAGGGCGGATGTCGAGCATCGGAAGCCCCTCCGTTTGCTCGACCCGGACATCGACCGCTCCTTCAGTCTGGCGGAGGATCGCCGCGATCCTGTTGGCGGTGTCGTTCATGGCGTCGAAATCATCGCCGAACACCTTGACCGCGACGTCGCCGCGCACTCCGGCGATCAGCTCGTTGAAGCGCATCTGGATCGGCTGGGTGATCTCGAACGCACCGCCCGGAATGCTTTCGAGGACAGTTTCGACCTTGGCGATCAGCGCGGCCCTGGACAATCGGCTATCCGGCCATTCATCCTTTGGCTTCATAATGATGAAGGTGTCAGAGATGTTGGGCGGCATCGGGTCGGCCGCGAGTTCCGCCGTGCCCGTCTTGGAGAAAACGAACCGCACTTCCGGCAGTTTTGCGATCTCCCGCTCGATCCGCAATTGCATCGCCTGGCTCTGATCGATCGACGTTCCGGGAACCCGCAGAATCTGCGCGGTCAGGTCGCCCTCGTCGAGCTGGGGAAGGAACTCCTGCCCCAGGAACGAGAAGGTCAGGATCGCCGCCAGAAAGGCGCCAACGCCAACACCCATGGTAAGTGAAGGTCGTTTCATCGCCTTGTCGAGGCCTGGCTCATATTTGCGCTTGAGCCAGGACATGATGCGTCCTTCCTTCTCCTCGACCGGCTTCGATAGCCAGATGGCCAGCATCGCCGGAATAAAGGTCAGGGAGAGGACGAAGGCCGAGACCAGCGCCATGATGACGGTCAGCGCCATGGGCGTGAAGGTTTTGCCCTCAACGCCGCTCAACGTGAGCAGCGGCACATAGACAAGGATGATGATGGCTTGCCCGAACACGGTCGGGCGGATCATCTCGCGCGCGGCCTGGGCAACCACCGACAGGCGTTCTTCAAGCGTGAGCGTTCGGCCGTAGTGATGCTGCCGTTCAGCGATGCGACGCAGCGCGTTCTCGACAATGATGACCGCGCCATCGACGATAAGGCCGAAGTCCAGCGCCCCGAGACTCATGAGATTTGCCGAAACACCGCCTTGCAGCATCCCGAAGCTGGTCATCAGCATGGTGATCGGGATCACCAGCGCCGCGATTAATGCCGCCCGGAAATTACCGAGGAGCAGAAAGAGCACGACGATGACGAGCAACGCACCCTCGGTCAGGTTCTTCGCGACCGTCTTGATCGTGGAATTGACCAGCGCGGTGCGGTCGAGCACCGGCTGTATCGCGACGTCGGTTGGCAATGATGCGTTGATCTCTTCAAGCCGCTCGGCGACAGCCGAGGCAACCGTCCGGCTGTTCTCGCCGATCCGCATGATGGCGGTTCCGACGACGACTTCCTTGCCGTTCTCGGAGGCCGAACCGGAGCGGATGGCCTGACCGAGGCGCACCTGCGCCACCTGATCGAGCCGGATCGGCGTTCCCTCGCGCGTGGCGATGACGGTGCTGGCCAGCTCCCCGATGTTGCGGATGCGCGCGTCCGAGCGAACGGCCAGCCCCTCACCACCGCGATCGACGACGCCGGCGCCTACGCCGACATTGTTCGCTTCGAGCGCGCGGGCGAGATCGGTGAGGTTCATGCCCAACGCGGCAAGCCGCTGCACGTTAGGGATTACCTGAAACTGCTTCACATAGCCGCCGATCGTATCGACACCAGCCACGCCAGATGTGTTCTTGAGCAGTGGTGCGACGATCCAGTCCTGCGCGGTGCGCAGATAGGTCGCCTTGTCAGCTTCGGTGATGAGTCGATCGCCTTCCGGCGTGATGTAGCTACCGTCCGGCTGAATACCGGGTTCACCCGGTTTGTGGGCGTCCTCCTTGCGATGTTCGAAATGGACCGTCCACATATAGACTTCGCCCAGCCCGGTAGCGACCGGCCCCATGGTCGGCGTGGCGCCTTCGGGCAGGCTTTCTTCGGCGACACGTAGCCGCTCGGCGACCTGCTGACGCGCAAAGTAGATGTCGGTCGATTCAGAGAAGACGGCCGTGACCTGGGCAAAACCATTTCGGCTCAGCGAACGTGTGTATTCAAGCCCCGGAACACCCGCCAGCGCGGTTTCGATGGGAAAGGCGACTTGCGTCTCGACCAATTCGGGCGAGAGCGCCGGTGCGGTGATGTTGACCTGCACCTGATTGTTGGTGATGTCGGGAACGGCATCGATCGGCAGGCGACTGATCGCCCAGCCTCCGATCACCATGGCGATGAGCGTCATGAGCAGGATGAACCAGCGACGCTCGACGGAAAATGTGACGATACGGTCGATCATGATCAATGTCCGTGCTCCGCTTCGCCCTTGCCTAGCTCTGCCTTGAGGGTGAAGCTGTTCGGCCCGGCGATCTGCTCGTCACCCTTGAGTCCCGACATAACCACCACATTGTCGCCGCTTGGGTTTCCAAGCGTGACGGGCGTGGCCTTGAAGCCGTCATCGGTGCGGACGAATACCGTGGGCCGCCCCTCAACCGTCTGGATCGCGCTTTGCGGGACGAGCACCGATCCGGCACCGCCGTCCGGCAGCCGGATCGACGCCGTCACCGGCTCGCCGACGCGCCACTGGCCTGAGCGGTTGTCGACGATGGCGATCACGGTGGCGAGGCGCGTCGTCTCGTCGAGAATTGGCGAGACGAAATCGACCCGTGCCGCCGACCTGCGGTCGCCGGAAACGATCTCGATTTCGGAGCCGGGCCGCACTTTGCCGGCATCAGCCGGGGACAAGGCAAGCGTGACCGCAACGCGGGAGAGGTTCGCCACGCGAAACAGTTCGGCGTCCGCGGCGACGGTCTGACCGAGCGTCACGTTTCGGGATACGATCTGCCCGGCGATAGGGGCGGTAATCGAAATGCGGTTGAGCGCACCGCCGCCGCCGCCCGCCGCCGCGACCTGTTGCTGGGCAAGCCGCAGGGCTATGCGAGCCTCGGTCGCAGCCGTGCGTGCGGCGATCAGATCCTGCTCGGGGGAAACCCGCTCATTGAACAGCCTCTGCTCGCGGCTCAGGTTCGATTCCGCAAGCGCCAGCCGCGCCCGCGCTGCTTCGATCTCGGCATTGAGCGACGCCGCTTCGCGGCTTTCTATGATTGCCAGCGTCTGCCCACGCCCGATCGACTGGCCAAGATTGCGGGTCAGGGAGACGACGCGGCCGCCGATGGCGGCGGACACGACTTGCATCCCCTGCGGATCACCTTCGATCGTTGCCGGCAATGTCAACGCCCCCCCGCCACTGCGGATGACGCGGACAAGCTCGATACCCGCCTTGGCGATCTGCGCGGCGCTGAGGTCGATCTTGCCCTCGTCTTCGGAGTGGCCAGCCTCTTCACCAGCAGCGGCATTCTCGGTGCCTTCCGGGGGCGTCTCGCCGCCGGAGCAACCCGCCACAAGCAATGCGGCGAGGGTCAGCGGCAAAGCCGCTTTCAGATAGAATTTCATGATCATTCCCCCTGTTCGGGCGCGGGAGCGGTCAGGCGCTCAAGCCGTGCCCTGGCGTTCTGATAGGTGACGAGCGCGTCGATCGCGGCAAGTCTGGTCTCGGCCAACGTCCGTTCGGCATCGAGAAGATCGAGCTGGCCGAACTTTCCCTCGCGATAGCCGATCCGCGCGATACGGGCGGCTTCCTGGGCGGCCGCCAGCGCGGGACCATTGGCAGCCCGCGCGGTGGTGGCGGCATTGTCCGCTTCCGTCCGGACATCAAGGATGGCTTGCTCGACGTCGAGTGCGGTCATGCGGCGCTGTGCTTCGGCACGATTGCGCTCGGCGCTGGCCTGCCCAACGGCAGCTCTGCCGCTGTTGAAAAGCGGAATCGGAACCGAAATGCTGAACAGCGCGGCGGTATCATCAGACTCCGAGAACCGCCGCACACCTGGCCCGACCGTGATGTCGGGAGTGCGCTGCGATCTGGCCAGCCGAACGCCTGCATCGGCAACCGCAAGGTCTGCGTCGGCAGCGGCGAGCGCCAATGTGCCTTCCGCAATGGGCGTCAGGCGTGGACCATTGGTGGCTGGCAGATTGTCGAGAGCAGTCGGATCAAGTTGTCCCGTTACAGGCCGCCCGATCCTGCGACCGAGATTGAGACGCGCGGCATCGAGCAGGCGCCGTGCATTCTCGGCCGCCGCCTCGGCATTGAGGCGGGTGACGTCCGCGCGCTGTTCCTCGATCGGTGAAGCGCGTCCGGCCCGGACGCGCACACGAGCCGCGTTCAGCGCTTCGCTGGCGATGCGTGCTTGGTCCAGGGCTGTCGCCAACCGGCGGTCGGCAGCCACCGCGTTGATATACAGCTCGGTGACTTGAAGGCGAATGTCCGCCTCGGTGATCGCGGCGGCAAGCTGCGCGCGCGTCGTCCGGGCATCGGCAACAGCAATCCGGGCTGATCTTTTACCCCCAAGCTCGATCGGGATAGAGAGTCCTACGGTCGTCTCCGCGCCCCGGAAGCCGCCATAAGGGCCGGTGCCAACAACATTTTCGACTTCCGTTGTGACGGTGGGATTGGGGCGCAGCCCCGCAATCGTCCGGGCGGCCTCGGCCGCCGTAATGCCGGCGAGCGCTGCGTCTGCGGCCGGAGCGCTGCCGCCCGCTGCTGCAACCGCTTGGTCAAGGGTAAGCGGCTGACCCGCTGAGGGAACTGCCGAGACTATATCCTGTGCCTGCGCCACGGAGACGCAAGACACGGCAGCCAGCAAGGCCGCAAACATTCTGTGCATGTTGATTTTCCTGATTGAAACGAATCAGGTTCGCCGCCTCGCATCGCGAGGCTCAGGCGACCCGCTTACAGATCAATCAGGCGTTGGGAGGTCGTAACGCGGGGTCGACCGACCATCGCGCAAAGGCATCGGAAGCCGGAAAACGGAACCTGGACGACGCCTCATCCATGACGGTCTGGGATGGGCCGGAAACAGGAGCAACAAGGCAATGGCCATGGCAACTGCCATGATGGTGCGGCACCCCCCTATCGGAGTCGCCAGGTGACTGGTCCGCGTCACCTTCGGTATGAAGTTCGCCCGAACAGTCGAGCGTTCCGGCGATTGAAAGCTCGCTGGCATGCACCGTCGTCGACACAACCAGTGACGTCATCAGAAGGCAAAAAAGGAGCAGGCTCCGGCGCAGCATGGATCTCCCATAGCCGTTGACACCCTTTCTGTCATCTGAAAGCCTGGACAGCAACCGTGACGTCTTACCCAGATTGGCCAGTTTTGTTCTGCGGCCCAAAGCTTTCTCCGAACGCTTTGGACTGTTGCTGTTCCCGATCATTCTCATGCGCGACCGACCTGTGCAAGTTCTCGCCGCGCATCATGTATGATCGACCAGGCAGAGTGCAGGAACAGTGCTGCGACTACGAACGCCATAAGCAGATCGGGCCAGGCCGAGTTTAGCCACCAGACAAGGCCGGCCGCAGCGACCACCGCGAGATTTCCGATCGCATCGTTGCGCGAGAACAACCACACGGCGCGCACGTTGGCATCGCCCTTCCTGTGCGGGATCAGCACTACGGCTGCGAGAATGTTTACGACGCAAGCCACCAGCGCAAATCCAGCCATCAGCAGAGTTTGCGGCTCATATTCGACAAACACGCGATAAACAGTGGAGCCGATGACGCCGAGGCCAAGCAGAGCCAGGAAAATGCCTTGTAGCAGCGCTGCCCGAGCACGGGCCACAAGACCCCATCCGATTGCAATTAGCCCCAGGAAAGAAATGAGACCATCGCCAATGAAGTCGAGAGCATCTGCCTGCAAGGCTTGAGATCCAGCCAGGAAACTCCCTGCAATCTGCACCACGCCATAGCCGGCGTTGAGCAGCACGACGATCCACAAGGCGCGCTTGTATGCGGGATTGACGTGCGACAGATCGGGAATATGGCCATCATCCTCCCCCTCGGCAGTGCCGAGACGATCGAGTTGATAGCCAAGGCTCTGCACCGATGCCTCCACCTGTCGCAGATTCTTTGCCGGATCATTGATATCGAGGGTCATAACCTGGGTAGCGATCGACACGCTAACATCCCGGACGCCTTCGACCTTACGCGCCGTGCCCTCGATCTTCGCGGCACAGGACGAACAATCCATGCCGGCGACGGCATAGCGGATTAGGTCGGCGTTGGCCCTCATAGCTTCCTCGATTCTCTGTTCTGAGGGCGCTACAATCTGTAGCGACTACAGGAGCAAGAGAAAAAATGCAGATTGGCGAATTATCCGCTCGTTCAGGCGTGAACATCGAAACAATCCGGTATTACGAGCGCATCGGAGTTTTGCCTCAACCTGTCCGCCAATCGAACGGCAGACGCAGCTATGGCGAGGTCGACGCGCAACGGCTTGGCTTTGTCCGCCATGCCCGCGATCTTGGTTTCGATCTGTCAGCGGTGCGGACGCTTCTGGCTTTGCAGGAGCAGCCGGAAGCATCTTGTGAAAATGCAAGCAAGATTGCGCGAGGGCAACTTGAAGCGGTCGAGGAACGCATCGACCGCTTACTCAAGCTGCGGGACGAACTCGCTCGCATGGTAGATGAGTGTAGCCGTGGCGTGGTTTCAGAGTGCCGTGTGATCGAGACGTTAGCAAACCCAGTCGGGGAGGGCTTATCAAGGCTGGGTCGCGGAAGGAATATCGCGAATACATTTGGTAGTCGGTGGTCGCGCGACCCTTGAACGTGGAATTAGGGGCCAATGAGCTTCCGAAGCGAGTCAAGGGGGCGACCGGAGATGACGCGAAATGCTCCTCGCGCTCCGGCCTGGCCCAGACGGGAACGTTGTGCATTGATATTAGGCTGGAATCCGAACCAGCGCTGGAACGCGCCGGGATTGTCGAGCGCTTTTTTAGACGACCGAGGACGCCATCCAGAAATTAAAGGCGCACTTCTGACGTCCCCACCCACTCAGATACCTCCATAATAAACTACAAAGCCTTGTGGTTGAAGGCACGGGACCGGCCTGTCTCAATGAGGCAGGCCGGTCCTGAAACAATACCCTCTTCAGAACCAGGAACGGATTCCGATCAGGAGATGCCATCCCCCCGCCTTTTCGTCCCGGGCACGCCGGAAATCCGCCGTATCGCCAAAGGCGCGTTCGTACTTCACGCCGACATACGGCGCGAACTCGGGCACGAATTCATAGCGCAGCCGTAATCCCAGTTCGGCGGTGGAAAGACCGGAGCCGATGCCCAACTCGGGGACGTCCTGTGCGGCAAGATTGAATTCGATTGCCGGCTGGAGGATCAGTTTCTGGGTCAGGCGTTGATCATATTCTGCTTCGAACCGCGCGGTGACATCGCCCTTGTCCGAGAGAAACAGGGCTCCGTCGACTTCGAACCAGTAAGGAGCAAGGCCCTGAACGCCGACAACGGCGTAAGTCCGATCAGGCCCCGCGCCAAAATCCTGGCGGATGCCGGTCTGAAGATTCCACCACGGGTCAAGCGCACGGCTCCAGAGCGCTTGCACCTCAATGCTCTCCAAACTCTCGCCGAAGCGGCTCTCGCCCTCGGTCTTGAGCCAGAGCCTATCGATATCGCCGCCATACCAGCCCTGCGCGTTCCACGCATAACCATCCTTGCCCTTGCCGATGACTGCTTCCAGCTGATCGATCAGGAACATGCCGCTTTTGATATCGCCATGTTCCTTGCGGGCCACTTCGCGCGCCGGGGCCATTGCCGGAGCGCCGTAAACTGCATCGGCAGCGTGATCGGGGCCACGCAATGCCGCCGCTGACGGCGGCGCCACCGGCGGATCGGGAATGCCGGGTTCATGCCCGGCATGGGCATCGTGTGCGTCCTTTGCCGGGGCCGTAGGCATCTGGTGGCCAGCGTGCGGATCTGTCGGCTCGGAAGGCTTCGGTGGCATGTCGTGCCCGGCATGTGGATCGCCGCCGGTCTCATCGACCTGATGCTGCGCGTGCGGATCGGCCGGTGCCTGCTGCACGGCGGCACCATGATCCTGCTGCGCCAGGACGGGCGTTGCTATCCCGACAAGAAATAGGCCCAGGAGAGACTTCATGCTGCTTCTCCCTCAAGCGGACGGACGGTGACGACACGGAACATCCCCGCGTGCATGTGCAGCAGCAAATGGCAGTGAAAGGCCCAGTCGCCCGGCGCATCGGCGGTCAGGTCGAAGCTGACCTTGCCGCCCGGCAGCACATTGACGGTGTGCTTGCGGGGGTAGCTGCCGGTATGGCCGTTCACCACCTCAAAGAAATGGCCATGCAGATGGATCGGATGGGTCATCATCGTATCGTTGATGAGGACGACACGGGCGCGCTCATTACGCTCGAAGCGGATCGGTTCGACACCCTCGCTGAATTTTTCGCCATCGAACGACCACATGAAACGCTCCATGTTGCCGGTGAGGTGCACCTCGATCGTGCGTTGCGGCGGGCGCGTGTCAGGGTTGGGGGTGAGCGACATGAGGTCACGGTAGGTCAGCACCTTGTGGCCGACATCTTCCAGCCCGACGCCCGGATCGCCGGTGCGATCGACTGGTGACATGGCGATGGCATCCACGCCAACACCGACCTTGACGCTGTCGGGCACCAAAGATTTGTCGCGCATGTTCATGCTGCCCATCGAATGGGAATCGCCATGATCCATTGCAGCCGCGCCGGCGCCTGCGGCCATAGCGCCATGATCCATCCCGGCCATGGCGCCATGGTCCATTCCCGCCATTGAACCATGATCCATGCCGCCCATGCCCATATCCTTCATGGTGAGCGTCGGACGCGGGCGAAGCGGTGGAACGTGCGCGGTCATTCCCATGCGCGGCGCAAGCGTGGCGCGCGCCATGCCGGAACGGTCGATCGATTCTGCGACCAGCGTGAACGCTTTGTCCTCAGTCGGCTCGATAATGATGTCATAGGTCTCGGCATTGCCGATCTGGAATTCGTCCACGGTCACCGGGCGGACATTCAACCCATCGGCGCTGACCACGGTCATGGGCAGGCCCGGAATGCGGATATTGAAGATCGTCATGGTCGCCGCGTTGATGAAGCGCAGCCGCACCCGCTCGCCGGGGCGGAACAGGCCGGTCCAGTTCTCCTGCGGTCCATGACCATTCATAAGGTAAGTGTAAGTGGCGGCCGTCACATCGGCGATGTCGGTGGGGTCCATCCGCATCTTGCCCCACATGGCGCGGTCGGAAGCGGACATGCTCTCTTCGGAACCACCGCGCAGCATACCGAACAGCGTCTGCCTCTGGCGATTGAAATAGCCGCCCTCCGCCTTGAGCTTGGTGACAAGCTGGTGCGGATGCAGGAAGGTCCAGTCGCTTAGCACGATCACATGCTCGCGATCATAGGCGACAGGATCGGACTCCGCTGGATCGATCACGATCGGTCCGTAATGGCCCTGCTGCTCCTGGAGGCCCGAATGGCTGTGATACCAATAGGTGCCGCTTTGCAGCAGGGGAAATTCGTAAACGAAGGTGGTGTGCGGCTTGATGCCGGGAAAGCTGACGCCGGGAACGCCGTCCATCTGAAACGGAACGATCAGCCCGTGCCAATGGATCGAGCTGTCCTCATCCAGCGTGTTTTCGACATGGAGGCGCACATTCTGCCCCTCGCGCAGCCGGATCAGCGGCGCTGGGAGTACACCGTTCATCGTGACAGCATGGCCGGTGCGCCCGCCAACGGTGAAAGGTGTGTTCGCGATCTTGAGGTGGATATCCTCGCCCGAAAGCGTGGGCATCTGCGGGGCCAGCCCCAGAGAGCCGGTTTGCGCCCAGGCTGGAAACAGGCCGGAAAAGCCAAGGCCGGCGGCACCGACCGCGCCGGCACGCAGGAGGGATCGTCGATCGATCGTCTGTGTCATGATTTTGTCCTCGGCTCCACCGAGGAGCCCTCTATGTGCTGAATGGACCGGGAGGCGAGAAAATCGCCTCCCGGTTCGCGCCCGGTCAGTGCTGGCTCATGCCATGTCCGGCATGCGGATCGGCGACAGGCGCCTTCATCGAAGGGGACATCGCCTTGCCTTCGGTCTTCATTTTCTCGCGGCAAGCCATCTTGCCATCGGCGTCCTTGTCGCAGCAGCCGCTGGACATAGTGTGACCTTCATGCCTGCCATGGCCGGCCGTTCCAGCTTGAGTGGTGTGTTGGGTATGAACGTGGGCCGGTGCAACGCTCTGGGCGAAGGCTGGCGTGGCGATCATCATCGTGATCGCGACAATTATTAACTTCATGGCTAATCTCCGAAAGAAAGTGGGGTGAGAACCTCAATTCCTCGGAGTCATACGCGGCGGCGGCGTTTCTCCCTCAAGTGTGATCGCAGCGAGATGTCGCTGTCCCACCATAGGGTGCAACGTCTTTGGTGGCTGATCCCGCTGCTCGTTCAACGCGGGCAGTGCCGGGAGCGCCGCGCAGGCAAAGGCGCAGTGCATGCCACGTTCGGGTGATTTACGATCGGAGGGAGACTCACTGCCGGCACAATGTCCCACGACCGAAGCCATCTCCATCGCACCCTGGTGCGGCATGGCCGCTGCATTGCTGCTCGCCATGGATACAGACGCGACGAGCATGGCAAGCGCGATCAAGAGTGACGAAAGCCACTTCATCACAATCCTGTGGGAGGGTTGGGCCATGGGTGACAATGATTTGAATCCTTCTCGAACCCTCCATGCACCTTGACGCTATGACAAGGTCGAGGTGCATGTTGACTCTGACACAGTGTCAAACTCCATATTGCTGTGCGATAGAAGGAGACGGTTGATGGCCGAGTCGAAACATGGCGTTCATTCCGGGGGCCACAGTTGTTGTGGTGATCATGACAAGCATTCCGCCGGACTGGTCGTCGACCCGGTTTGCGGCATGACTGTCGATCCGCAGGAAACCGCGCACCATGCGGTGCATGCCGGCCACGACTATCATTTTTGCAGCGCAGGCTGCCGCGAGAAGTTCATTGCGGACCCGGAAGCGCATCTGAACAAGCTGGCGGCCGATCGCGCCGTCGATGCTCCTCCGGGCACGATCTGGACCTGTCCGATGCACCCCGAGATCCGGCAGGACCATCCCGGCGCCTGCCCGATCTGCGGCATGGGGCTTGAGCCGGAAATGGTCAGCGCCGACACCGGACCGAGCGCCGAACTGACCGACATGTCGCGCCGTTTCTGGATTGGCCTCGTGCTGACGATCCCGGTCTTCATCCTTGAAATGGGCGGGCATCTGTTCCCGGCGCTGCATCATCTCGTGCCAATGAAGGTATCGATCTGGGTCCAGTTCGCGCTGGCGACGCCGGTCGTGCTGTGGGCAGGCTGGCCCTTTTTCGAGCGCGGTTGGGCCTCGCTGAAGACGCGCAACCTCAACATGTTCACGCTGATCGCGATGGGGACCGGCGTCGCATGGGCCTATAGCGTCGTCGCGACGCTGGCGCCCGGCATCTTCCCGGATGCCTTCCGCGCCGCCGACGGATCGGTCGCAGTCTATTTCGAGGCGGCCGCCGTCATCACCGTGCTGGTCCTGCTGGGACAGGTGCTGGAACTGCGCGCGCGCGAACGCACGTCCGGCGCGATCAAGGCGTTGCTGAACCTTGCCCCGAAAACCGCGCGACGCATCGCCGACGATGGCAGCGAAGCGGAAATCACACTGGAGGATGTGGCGGTGGGCGACCGGCTACGGGTGCGGCCGGGTGAAAAGGTGCCGGTCGACGGCGTCGTCGAGGACGGGCGCTCGGCGCTCGATGAATCGATGGTGACGGGCGAATCCATGCCCGTCACCAAGTCGGATGGCGATACGGTGATCGGCGGCACCATGAACCAGAGCGGCGCCCTGGTCATCCGCGCCGACAAGGTCGGGCGCGATACGATGCTTTCGCGTATCGTCCAGATGGTCGCCGAGGCGCAGCGCTCCCGCGCGCCGATCCAGCGCATGGCCGATCAGGTCTCCGGCTGGTTCGTGCCGGTTGTCATCGGGGTCGCTGTCCTCGCCTTCGTCATCTGGGGCGTCTGGGGTCCAGAGCCGCGCTTTGCCCATGGGCTGATCGCGGCGGTATCGGTGCTGATCATCGCTTGCCCCTGCGCATTGGGACTGGCGACACCGATGTCGATCATGGTCGGCGTCGGGCGCGGCGCAGGGCTTGGCGTCCTCATCAAGAACGCCGAGGCGCTGGAGCATATGGAGAAGGTCGATACGCTGGTCGTCGACAAGACCGGCACGCTGACCGAAGGCAAGCCCGCCGTCACCCGGATCATCGCGGCGGACGGATATGTCGAAGCGGAAATTCTGCGAATCGCCGCCGGTGTGGAGCGCGCATCGGAGCATCCGCTGGCGCTGGCGATCGTTGACGCGGCGACGGGCCGGAACATCGAAATTCCGCCCGTCAGCGACTTTGACTCGCCCACTGGCAAGGGCGCGCTGGGCACGGTCGAGGGCCAGCGCGTCACGCTGGGCAATGCGCGTTTTCTGGCGGAATCGGGAATCGACACCGCGCCGCTTGCCGCCGAGGCCGATGCACTTCGCAGCGACGGCGCGACCGCGATCTTCATGGGGCTGGATAATCGGGCCGCCGGTATCTTCGCCATCGCCGATCCGATCAAGCCGACGACGCCCGAGGCGCTGGCCGCCCTCCGCGCCGACGGCATCAAGGTGGTGATGCTGACTGGCGACAACCGCACGACGGCCGAAGCGGTCGCGCGCCAACTCGGCATAGATGCGGTCGAGGCTGATGTCTTGCCCGACCAGAAAGCAGATGTCGTCGTGCGGCTGAAGCAGGAAGGCCGTGTCGTCGCGATGGCGGGCGACGGCGTCAACGATGCCCCGGCATTGGCGGCCGCCGATGTCGGCATCGCGATGGGGCACGGCACCGATGTCGCCATGGAAAGCGCGGGGGTGACGCTACTCAAGGGCGATCTCAACGGCATCGTCCGCGCCCGCCAGCTCAGCGAGGCGACGATGGCCAACATTCGCCAGAACCTGTTCTTCGCCTTCGTCTACAACGCGGCAGGCGTGCCGATCGCTGCTGGATTGCTCTATCCGTTCTTCGGCATCCTGCTCTCGCCGATGATCGCCGCGGCGGCGATGGCCTTGTCGTCGGTGAGCGTCGTCGCCAACGCACTGCGTCTCAACCGGGTGAAGCTGTGAATATCGGCGCAGCATCGAAAGAGAGCGGGGTCTCGCAGCGGATGATCCGCCATTATGAGAAGATCGCCCTGATCCCGGCGCCGCCGCGCCGGGACAGCGGCTATCGCGATTATGCCGATGCCGATGTCCACCGCCTGCGCTTCATCGCCAATGCGCGCGATCTCGGCTTTCCAATCGAGGATATCCGCGACCTCCTCGGGCTGTGGAGCAACAGCCAGCGCGCCAGTGCGGAGGTAAAAGCGCTCGCCATCGCCCGCGCCGAAGAACTCGACCGCAAGGCCAAAGCGCTTCAGGCCCTGCGCCGCACGCTACTGGAACTGGCCGACCGCTGCCATGGCGACGACCGTCCCGATTGCCCGATCATCGAGCGTATGTCCGGCTACGCGAACGGTGCAACCAGTGACATGTGAAGCTTTGGGCTACAGACAATGTAGGTGAGAATGTTGGACTCTGCTGTCGGAATCGGGGCGGCACCTCTTAACCTGTAATCGCTGGCGGCCGTTCATGTGTGAAACAGGATCGGCGAAATCTGAGCCTGTGTAGAGCGCCCAACCGACCGATGCCATTAGCTGTTCTTTTTGAGCACCCGGCGCCTGTCGTCGCGCTTGTTTGACGCGCTTCTCGTCACCCTGCGGATGCTGGTGGCAGCAGCGTTCCCAGCCATGCGACCAAAGCGAGGATGAGCATCCCGGCGCCAACTTCGAGCCAGAGGCTTCGACGCAGCCGCGACACGGCTCCTTCTATGTTGCCGTCTTGGATTCCTGTCGCCAGCGCTGGGGTCAGACTGAAGCGATTACTAGCTGCCAGCGCAAGCATCAGTCCGAAAAGGACGAGCTTTATGAGGAGCAGCCGACCATAGGCGCTCTGGAATAGCCCCGATATATTTTGCGGCCCGATCAGCACGTAACTGTTCACAACGCCCGTCACGAGGATCAAGCCGACGATGACCGTGCCAGCAGTGGCGAAACTGGCAAGCGCACGATGTGCTGTATCGAGCGGCTCAAACATTGGGGAGCGACGTGACAGGATCAGGATAAAGGCAGCCAGGGCCCCAATCCACGCCGATGCGGCAAGCAAATGAAGGATGTCACCGACAAGGTGGACCATCCCGGTGAGGCCTTCCGACGCGGCGCCATGACCTGACCAGGCGAGGCTGGCGACGGGGATAGCGGCAATAAGGGCAAGAATTGTTATCCCGGCTTTCCGGAACGCCCAGGAAGCATGAACGGCAGCGCATAATATGGTCAGCGCCAATATACGCGCGAGCAGTGCCCAACCGACGGGCGTCTCGGTCAATACCATCATGACCGAGGCATGATCGACATCCTTCAGATCGACGCCAAGCATCGCGGCGACGGCAAGAACGAAGCTCAAGCCGCTCAGCCCAATGCCCAACCCGGCCAACGCTGTTGTCAACCAGCGGAGCGGGAGCAACTCCTCGCGCTCAGACCCCTTCAGGGCATAGAGCGCGAAGAGGAGCAACCCGAACAACAGTCCAAGATCCGCATAGAGAGACCAGCGGATCGCGACGAGAGAACCATCCATTCTTCAGCGCACCGTGAAGGTCAAGCTGCCAGTGATCCGATGGGTGTCGGCTGCGACTGCATGCCAGTCGACCTTGTAGCTGCCAGCGGTCAGCGGACGCGCCAGGGTCACGATGAGCGTCTTGCCATCCTCTCCAACCGCAGTTGTCACTCCACCAATCTTCATCGGGGCATGGTTTGCCATGCCCGGCATACCGGTCATCGCAAGATCGACACCGGACAGGCGCGACATCAGTCGCTCGCTGAATGTAAGCGTCAGGCGGTTTGTGGCACCAACCGTCGCGCTGGCCGCCGGCGTGGAGCTAACGAGCTTGGGATGGGCCAGCGCCGGCGTTGACAGGCCGATCGACAGAATTGCCAGCAGGGCTGCGAATGTGGTCTTCGTCTTCATCGAACATCTCCGTTGGGTTCGATGTATTTTACGCAGCCTGGCCGCTTACCCCTCGTCACCAAGCGTCGATTGGTGATGAGGGGTTTTCCGCTACCATGCGTAAACTGCCATGCGTAATGTGGCGGATTGGGGCGGGAGTCGTGAGATGATGGACATAGATGCGGCGCTCAGGCGCTTGAGAGAGCTTCCGGTAGACCCCAGGCTGGAACAAATCGATGGCGCCGTAATGGAAGCGGTTATCTTCCAACGACGGTATGGCACTCCGTTGCCGAGCACGGCTTTCGGCATAGCGGCCGTCTTTGCGCTCTCGATCGGATTGTTTGGCTCAGTGATAGCAACACACGAAACTCGCACCACATCGATCGCCCCTCTCGGCGCGCCGCCGGCATTGGCTCCTTCGACGCTTCTCGGTGCAAGCGAGTGACGGACCGTCGCCGTCTGTTGCTTATCGCGGTAATTGCCTTTCTCGCGGCGATAGCGGGTGCATTTATTGGCCGCGCGTTCATCGCAGGGCCGGCACCAGTCGAAAATGAACTTCACTCCTTGCTTCACCATGAGCTTAAACTCGACCGCGCACAGCAAACGCAAATGGATGAGATCGAGCGTCGTTTCGCTATCCGTAGGCAGGCACTGGAACTAGAACTGCGCGCTGATAATGCCAGGCTTGCCGATGCCATTCAGGCCGAACACGGCTATGGTCCTGCTGTTGGCGCTGCGATTGATCGTTCACATCAGGCGATGGGCGAGCTTCAGAAAGAAACGCTTGAACATATCTTCGCCATGCGGGCCGTTCTCACACCTGAACAGGCCGCCAAGTTTGACGCCACAGTAGTCAGGGCGCTGACGGCCAAAGAGCGGTGAGTCTCGATCTCGCCGCCTGCTCGGATGGCGAGCTGGCAGCGCTCGCGTTGGGCGGACGACAACTCGCCTATAGTGAATTGATGCAGCGTCACCGAGGCAGCGTGTTCCGCTTGCTGCGCAGTCATGTCGGTGACGCGGACGCCGCCGTCGACCTTACCCAGCAGAGCTTCATCGCCGCATTTTCGGCTTTGCACAGCTATGATGGCGAACGCCCGTTTCGGCTATGGATCTCGCGCATCGCAATCAACAAGGCGCGGGACTGGGGACGACGCCGCGCTGTCCGCCGCTTCTTTACCTTTGCCCGCCCTATTGAAGAAGCGTGGCACATCGCGGACGGCACCGCAGGCGCCGATGTCGAACTGGCCGATCGACACGAACTGGAACGCACGATGGCGGCTATCGGCACACTGCCGGCCAATCTCCGAGAAGTGCTCGTGCTCCGCACGATCGAGGAGTTAAGTCAGGCCGAAACGGCAGGAGCGCTTGGGATTAGCGGGAAGGCCGTGGAAACCAGACTTTATCGCGCCCGTGCCAAGCTTGCAGAAATATTGGGGGGTTGAGGCTGGCGCCGGTTGTTCGGACAGTTTGGCGGTTTGGCTAAGGTTGCTTCAGATTACGCCGCCAGTCCGCGCACCCGGGGTATCCTCCGGTCACTTCAATTAACCCGCGCAGCACGACAGTTGCTTCACATCCTTGCGGAACATCTGCGCGGCGAGCTTCAGTCCCTCGACCATGGTGAGATAGGGGAACAACTGATCGGCCAGCTCCTCGGCGGTCATGCCGGCCCGGATCGCGAGGGCTGCCGTCTGAATGAACTCCCCGGCTTCTGGTGCCACGGCCTGGACGCCAATCAACCGCCGGCTACCCTCTTCAATAACCAGCTTGATGAAGCCTCGCGTGTCGAAATTGGCGAGCGCGCGCGGCACATTGTCGAGGCTGAGCGTGCGGCTGTCGGTCTCGATGTCGTCATGGTGCGCGGTCGCCTCGGAATAGCCTACCGTTGCGATTTGCGGTTCGGTAAACACGACGGTCGGCATTGCGGTCAAATCCAGCGCGGCGTCGCCACCAGTCATGTTGATCGCGGCTCGCGTTCCCGCCGCCGCTGCCACATAGACAAACTGTGGCTGATCGGTGCAGTCGCCGGCCGCGTAAATGGCCGGAGCGCTGGTTCGCATCGCCTGATCGACGGTGATGGCGCCTTGCTGGTTCGCTTCCACGCCGGCGGCTTCGAGGTTCAGCTCTCGCGTGTTGGGTGAGCGGCCTGTGGCCACCAGCAGGCGGTCGGCGCGCAACGTACCGCCCGGAATCGTCAGCACAAATTCACCATCGACATGGGCGATCTGACTAGCCTGCGTGTGCTCAAGCACGTCGATTCCCTCGGCGCGAAAGGCCGCGGTTAGTGCCTCGCCGACGGCCGGGTCCTCGCGAAAGAACAAGCTGCTGCGCGCAAGGATCGTGACCTTCGCTCCCAATCGGCTGAAAGCCTGCGCCAGCTCCACCGCCACGACCGATGACCCGATAACTGTCAGCCGTTCGGGGATGGTGTCGCTCGCCAGCGCCTCGGTGGAGGTCCAATAGGGCGTATCCATGAGACCGGCAGTCGGCGGAATGGCCGGGCTCGCGCCGGTCGCGACCAGGCAGCGGTCGAATGCCACCTCGTGCTCACCGCCACCTGTCATGTGCACGATCAGGCTGCGCTCGCCGTTGAACCGGGCTTCGCCGTGCAGAACGGTAATGGCGGGGTTTCCGTCGAGGATATCCTCATATTTGGCATGGCGCAGCTCCTCGACGCGCCCCTGCTGCTGGGCCAGCAGCCGTTCCCGCAGGACAGCCGGCGATGTCGCCGAGATGCCGTCGTCGAACGGGCTCTCGCCGCGGAGATGAGCAATATGCGCTGCGCGGATCATGATCTTTGACGGTACGCAGCCGACATTGACGCAGGTCCCGCCGATCGTGCCTCGCTCGATGAGGGTCACACGCGCGCCTTGCTCGGCGGCCTTGAGGGCACCCGCCATCGCCGCCCCGCCGCTGCCAATCACGGCGACGTGCAGCGGTAGTTCGCCCAATGCAATAGCTTCGCTCATGCCGCCCGCCTTACTTCTTGACCGTGGAAGGATAGCCGACGTTCTCGGTGGCTTTGGTCAGTGCCTGGACATTGGTCCTGGCGTCATCGAAGGTCACGACGGCTTCGCGCCGTTCAAAACTGACCTCGGCCGTTTCGACACCAGCGACCTTGGCGAGGGCCTTCTTGACCGTAATCGGACAAGCCGCGCAGGT
>JBFWMJ010000005.1:0-72698 GCA_050251675.1 Sphingobium sp. | reverse complement strand
GCGCGCGTCACGGCATCGCGCCCGACCGCTTCGTCATCCTGTCGGTCGCCGCGCTCAATCGCGGGCACAAACGCACCCATCACCTGATCGACGAAGTGGCGCGCATGACCGGCGATCCGCTGCTGTGGCTGGACGGCAGCCTCGATCATGGCGACCCTGACCTGCCCGCTTATGCCCGCGCGCGGCTGGGCGAGCGGGTGCGCGTGACCCATGTGCCGACCGCGCAGGTGGGTGAACTGTTCGCCCTGGCCGATGTCATGCCCCATGCCGCCACCTTCGAGGCGTTTGGCCTCGCCCTTGTGGAGGCCGCCGCCGCAGGCCTGCCGGTCATCACCCATGATGCGCCGCATTTTCGCTGGCTGCTGCCCAATCCAGCCTGCTGGATCGACATGACGGTGCCGGGCGCGCTGGCGGCCGTGCTTGCGGAGATGGCCGCCGATGCGGCCGAACGGCAACGCCGGATCATGCGCGACCATGCGCGCGGCACCTTCGACTGGGCGGTGCTGCGTCCCGCTTATGCCGCCCTGTACCGGAGCCTCGCCGCATGACACCGCCGTGCCGAATCGCCATCATCATCGTCAACTGGAACGTGCGCGAACTGCTGCGCGGCTGTCTGGCGGCGATTGCCCGTGATGGCGGCGCGCGCGGCGGTCATGTCGAAACCATTGTCGTGGACAATGATTCGGCCGACGGCAGCGCGGCGATGGTGCGGCAGCAATTTCCCTGGGTGCGGCTGATCGAAAGCGGCGCCAATCTGGGGTTCGCGCGCGGGTGCCAGCGGGGGTATGAGGCGACCGATGCGCCGGTCGTCATGCTGCTCAATCCCGACACTGTCGTCGATCCCGGCGCGATCGGTTCGATGCTGGCGACGATCGAGGCGGATGCGCGGATCGGCATTCTGGGGTCGCGCCTCCGCAACAGCGACGGCAGTTTCCAGAGGGCGTCGGGCGGCGCTTTCCCGACGCTCGCCAATCTGGCGTGGAATTATCTATTCCTGGGCGCCGTGCTGCCCCGCCGCTGGGCGCCGCCGGCGGTCTATCTGGATCGGGACCTGCCCGGCATCCGGTCCATCGACTGGGTGTCGGGCGCTTCGCTGACCTTTCGGCGGGACGCGGTGGGCGCGCGGATCTTCCATCCCGACTATTTCATGTTCGGTGAGGATATGGAGCTGTGCCACCGGGTCGCGCACGCCGGGTGGCGCGTTTTGTATTCCGCGAACCAGACGATCACCCATCATCATGGGCAGAGCTTTGCGCAGCAACGCGCCACGGAGGTGCTGGCCAGCGTGTACAAGGGGCCGCGCCTCTTCTTCCGCCGGGGGCGCGGGCCGATCGCCCGGCTGGCCTACGATCTGATCCTGCTGACCGGCTATACCAGCCGCTGGCTGCTCTTCAGCCTGCTCGCGCTGCTGCGTCCCGGTCGCGGTCATGGCGCGATGGCGCGGTTCAGCCGGCGCTACCTCATGGCGATGGCGGGCACGATGCTCGACGAAACATGTGCATCCCGGTCAAAGGAGAGAAGGCAATGAACAAGGGCATCCGACGGATATTGGTGACGGGCGGGGCGGGGTTCCTGGGCTCGCACCTGTGCGACCGGCTGGTGGGGCAGGGGCATGACGTGCTCTGCGTCGACAATCTCTTCACCGGGTCCAAGAGCAATATCGCCCATCTGCTTGGCCGGTCCGATTTCGAACTGCTGCGCCATGACGTGACCTACCCGCTCTATGTGGAGGTGGACGAGATCTACAATCTCGCCTGTCCCGCGTCGCCCGTGCAATACAGTATCAACCCGGTTCAGACGACCAAGACCAGCGTTCACGGCGCCATCAACATGCTGGGCCTTGCCCGGCGGACCGGCGCCAGGATCTTGCAGGCGTCGACCAGCGAAGTATATGGCGACCCGCAGGTCCATCCGCAGCGGGAGGACTATTGGGGTCATGTGAACCCGATCGGCCCGCGCGCCTGCTATGATGAGGGCAAGCGTTGCGCCGAAACGCTGTTCTTCGACTATCATCGCGAAGGACGGGTCCAGATAAAGGTGGCGCGCATCTTCAACACCTATGGCCCGCGCATGGACCCGGCCGACGGGCGGGTGGTGTCCAATTTCATCATGCAGGCGCTGACCGGGCGGCCCATCACCCTCTATGGCGACGGGCTGCAGACCCGATCCTTCTGTTATGTCGACGATCTGATCGACGGGTTGATGCGGTTGATGGCCAGTGATCCGGCCATCACCGGGCCGATCAATATCGGCAACCCGGACGAATTCACGATGATCGGCCTGGCTGAATTGATTCTGGATATCACCGGATCGCGATCGGCCCTCGTGCACAAACCGCTGCCGGCGGACGACCCGCGCCAGCGACAGCCCGATATCAGCCTGGCGCGGGCCGCGCTGGGCTGGGAACCCTCTGTCGGGCTGCGGGCAGGGATAGCCAGCACCATCGCCTATTTTGAAGAGTTGCTGTCGACGGCGCAGGACAGGCGGCCGGTCGCTCTGGCGGTGCGCGCTTCTGCCGCGACTGCGATATCCAGACCCATGGCCCGGCAGCCTGCGCCGCGCCTGTAGAGGCGGGGCGGGGGATAGGAGCCCCACTGTGCCAGCGCCGCCGGGAGTCTGGATTTGCCCTGGCGTTATCATCAAGCTGTCATGTGGGGACGTTACGGTTCAGCGGAAGAGGAGAGGGGTTTGCCATGCCTGTGCCCCGACACGTCCGCCCATCGAGAGGCTGGGGGAGGATGATGGCGACCAGCGGTGCGCGGGTGACGAGCCGGTCGGCCGACGACGGCCGCTTCCATTATGCTGCAACGCACAAAAGTCGCTTGCATGGAATTTTCCACTCTGTTATTGTGCAATGCAATAAACGAAGGAATGTTCGTGGCCGTACCACCCAAGACACCCGACGCCCGGCCGATGCGCAAGGCGAAATCCGCAAGTTCGCCTGCCACCCTGTCGGCGACTGAGGCGCTAAAGGCGGCGGAAACGGCGATCGCGCCGGTCCCGGCCGGCGCGCCGCGGCAAAAGGCGGCCAGGCCCGCCTCCGTTTCGTCCAGGCCCGCGCCCGCCGCAATTGTCGCGTCGACGACCGTGGTGGACGCCGCGCCGGAGCCGGATGCCGTGGTTGCCGCACCGGGCAAGGTATTTTCCAGTGCTGACCGTTCCAATGCCGTCCCCCTGCCTGCCATAGAAGGAAAGCTGATGATGACCGACGTGCTCGAAACCGGAAAGAAGTTCGCCGAAGAAGCCAAGGCCAAGATCGAATCGGTCTATGCAGACCTTAACGAGAAGGCGAAGGCCAATGTCGAAAAGTCGACCAAGACGCTTGAGGACGTAAGCGACCTCGCGCGCGGCAATGTCGAAGCGCTGGTCGAATCGGGCAAGATCGCCGCCAAGGGTTTTGAGACCATCGGTCAGGACGCCGTCGATTACAGCCGCCGCAGCTTTGAAAAGGCGACCGCTTCGATCAAGAGTTTCTCGACGGCCAAGACGCCGACCGAATTCTTCCAGCTGCAAAGCCAGTTCCTGTCCAGCAGCTTCGACGATTTCACCAAGGAAGCCGCCAGAAGCGGTGAGGCGTTCCTTAAGCTGGCGGGTGAGGTTACCCAGCCGCTGACCGCGCGCGTCACGGTCGTCACCGACAAGGTGAAGACGCTGGCCGCCTGACAGGTGCCCGGCCTTCGGGTCCGGGGGAATAAAGCGGGGGCGCTCCTTCGATCGGGAAGGGCGCCCCTTTTTGCTGTGTATCGGGACGGGGTGGGCGAGGTGCGATGATCCGATGGTCCCGACCCTTGCCATGGCGGTGCAAATCGCCATATCCTGACGCATCATGAACAGCATCGATATAGTGTCTGCGCGGACCGTGCGGATGGCGGGCAAGAATCAGGACGACCATGGCGACGGGGCGGACGGCCCGAACGTCGGCGTCGCCACGCGCACCCGTACCCGCACCCGGAAACCGTCGCTCTACAAGGTGTTGATGCTCAACGACGATTATACGCCGATGGAATTCGTCGTGCATGTCCTGCGGGAGTTTTTCCGTATGGATATGGAGGAAGCGACGCGCGTGATGCTGCATGTCCATCAGCGCGGCGTGGGGGTTTGCGGCATCTTCAGCTATGAAGTGGCGGAAACGAAGGTCAATCAGGTGATGGATTTCGCCCGGCAGAATCAGCATCCCCTGCAATGTACGCTGGAAAAGGCGTGACCCTGTCCTGACGCGCCCATGGCCGCGAAAGGCGGCAGGCGTGGACGATGGCAGGACGTGTCGTCCGAGTCTTGATCGGGCAGCGCCGGGTCACGGCGCGGGGATGGGACGGGGACGGCATCATGGAAGAGCATGTCTACGACCTGGCGGTGATCGGCGGCGGCGTGAACGGCTGCGGCATTGCGCGCGATGCGGCCGGGCGGGGCGCGCGCGTCCTGCTGCTGGAGCGGGGCGATCTGGCGCAGGGGACGTCATCGGCCTCCACCAAGCTGATCCATGGCGGCCTGCGCTATCTGGAACATTATGAATTTGCGCTGGTGCGCGAAGCCCTGTCGGAACGGGAGCGGTTGTGGGCGATCGCGCCGCACATCATCCGGCCGATGCGATTCGTGCTGCCCTGGGTGAAGGGGTTGCGGCCACGCTGGCTGTTGCGGCTCGGCCTGCTGCTTTATGACCATATCGGCGGGCGACGGGCGTTGCCGCCGACGCGCACGGTCGATTTGCGCGACCATCCCGCCGGCGCGCCGCTGAAGCCCGGCTTCACCACCGGCTATGTCTATTCCGACGGATGGGTCGACGATGCCCGGCTGGTGGTGCTCAATGCGCGCGATGCGGCAGACCGTGGAGCGGATGTCCGCACCCGCATGGACGTGGTCCGGCTCGACCGCGAAGCGACGCACTGGGGGATCGTCGCGGCGGCCCCCGACGGTGCGCGCCATGACTTCCGCGCCCGCGCCGTCGTCAACGCCGCCGGCCCCTCGGTGCTCGACCTGCTCGATCGTGCGCACCGGCCGGCGGCGCGGCACATGCGTCTGGTGCGGGGGTCGCATATCGTGGTGGCGCGTCTGTTCGCGCATGACTTCGCCTATTTTTTCCAGCTGCCTGACGGCCGCATCTTCTTCGCCATCCCCTATCAGCGCGATTTTACCCTGATCGGCACGACCGACCGCGACCATCACGGACCGATCGACACCGTCGCCGCGAGCGAGGAGGAGGTCGCCTATCTGTGCGACGGCGCCAATCGCTATTTCGGCAGGCCGATCACCCCGGCCGATGTCCTGTGGTCCTATGCCGGCGTGCGCCCGCTGGTTGATGACGGGTCGGACAAGCCCGAAGCGGCGACGCGCGGATACCGGCTGGAACTGGATGACGGGGCGGGACGGGGTGCTCCGATCCTGACGGTGTTCGGTGGCAAGATCACCACCTACCGCCATCTTGCGGCCGATGCTGTCGCGCTGCTGCAGCCATGCCTGCCGCTGTTGGGGGAAGGGACGCACGGGCGGGACTGGACGGCTGAGGCGCCGTTGCCGGGCGGCGATTTCCCGATGACCGGCCTTGCCGACCTGACGGCGGAATTGACGCGCGACTATCCGTTTCTGGATGCGGTCACCGCCGACCGCATCGCCTGCGCTTACGGCACGTTGGCGCGCGACTGGCTGGGCGGGGCGACGGTGTTGGCGGACCTTGGCATCCATTTCGGCCATGGCCTGACGGAAACGGAAGTGCGCTATCTGATCGACCGGGAATGGGCGATCACGCGGGACGACATCATCTGGCGCCGCAGCAAGCTGGGCCTGCGTTTCGACGGGCGGCAGAATGCGGCGCTCGACGCCTGGCTGGAGGGACGCGGATGACCGAACGGCTGCTGCTGGTGCTGGACGAAGGGACGACATCGACGCGCGCGCTGCTGTACACGCCGGGCGGCGACCGGGTCGCCATGGCGCAGGCGGACCTTGCCCAATATTATCCCCGACCCGGATGGGTCGAACAGGATGCCGACGAAATCTGGACGCGGACGCTCGATTGCGCGCGCCAGATGGTCGCGCGGGCCGGGGGCGCGGACCGGATCGCCGCCATCGGCATCACCAACCAGCGGGAAACCGTCATCGCATGGGACCGGCGGTCGGGCCGGCCGCTCGCTCCGGCCATCGTGTGGCAGGACCGGCGCACCGCCCGGCAGTGCGCGGCGCTGCGCGAGGCGGGGCACGAGCCGCTGATCCAGCAGCGCACCGGGCTGGTCATCGACCCATATTTCTCCGCGACGAAGATGCGCTGGCTGATCGATCATGTGCCGGCGGTGCGCGACGCGGGCGATCAACTGGCGCTGGGCACGGTCGAAAGCTGGCTGATATGGAATCTGACCGGCGGGCTGCATGTGACCGACGCCGGCAATGCCAGCCGCACGCAGCTGATGGCGCTGGAGGATGCGGGCTGGGACGCGCAATTATGCGCGCTGTTCGGCGTGCCGTGCGCCGCGTTGCCGGCGATTGTCGATAATGCCGGGCCGCTGGGTCACAGCCGGCCGGATGTTCTGGGCGGTGCGATTGCCATCACCGGCCTTGCCGGCGACCAGCAGGCCGCGACCATCGGCCAGGCCTGCCTGTCCCCCGGCGATGCGAAGGCAACCTTCGGCACCGGCGCCTTCGTTCTGGTCAATATGGGCGCGCGCGTGCCCGTATCGGCGCATCGCCTGCTGGGCACCGTGCTTTGCCAGCTGGACGGCGCGCGCCATTATGCGTTGGAAGGATCGGTGTTCGTCGCGGGCAGCCTGATCAAATGGCTACGTGACGGGATCGGTCTGATCGACGCCGCGGCCGATACCGATGCTATTGCGCGATCCGTGCCCGACAATGGCGGCGTTTTCATGCTGCCCGCGCACGCCGGGCTGGGCGCGCCGCACTGGCGACCGGACGCGACCGGCCTTATCACCGGGCTGACGCTGGGGACCGGCCGCGCGCATATCGTCCGGGCGGCGCTCGAATCCCTGTCGCACCAGACCCATGACCTTGCCCGCGCCTTTGCCGCTGACGGCGCGCCATGGCGGTCGTTGCGGATAGACGGCGGCATGAGCGCGAACGACTGGATCGCGCAGGATATGGCCGATATTCTGAACATGCCGGTCGAACGGCCCGCCGACGTCGAAACGACGGCGCGCGGGGCGGCGATGCTGGCGGGCGTGGGGGTGGGGCTGTTTTCCACGCTGGACGACGCGGCCGCCACCATGCGGTCACCCGCGATCCGGTTCGATCCTGTCATGACGGACGATGCGCGAGAAACCCGGATCAGCGGCTGGCGGGCGCTGCTGTCGGACCATCTTGCCGGCCATGGCTGAAGGCGCGCGGTGGCGCCATCCCCGGCGATCGCCTGACACGAGCGGGCGGATCGCTGTCATCAAATTTCTATATGTTATATTGTATCTTTCGCGATACGGGGCTAAGGATCGCTTCCATGAAAGCCCGTTTCCGCCATGCCCTCCTTACCGGCCGTATCGATCGGGTCGCCATGGGCGTATCCGGGCTGTGCGTCCTGCATTGTGTCGTGACCGCGGTCCTGCTGGGAACGATCGCGTCGGCGGGCGGAATATTGGAAAATCCGCTATTTCATGAAATCGGGCTTGCGGTGGCGATCCTGCTGGGCGCGGTGGCGCTCGGCCATGGCGTGCTGGCGCACGGCCGTATCATGCCGGCGGTGATCGGGTCGCTGGGGCTGGGCATCATGGCCGGCGCGCACACCATGGAACATGGTATGCAGGAAAGCGCCTATACGCTGATCGGTGTCGTCATCGTGGCGTTGGGTCACGCCCTCAATCATCGCGCCGGACGCGCCGCGCAATAAACAGGCGGACCGTTTCGCAACGGTCCGCCCCAATGTGTGCCCGCCGCCCATCGCCGTGGGCGCGGGGCCTGTGTCAGACGTCCTTCTGGACGCGATGCTCACCCTTCACCCAGCGTACGGTGCCGGTGCTCGCCCGCATCACGACGCTTTCGGTGGTCAGCTTACCGCCGGGCAGGCGCTTCACCCCATCCAGCAGTGATCCGTCGGTCACGCCGGTAGCGGCAAAGATGCAGTCGCCCTTGGCCAGTTCCTTAAGGTCATAGATCTTGTCCAGATCGGTGATGCCCCATTTGCGGGCGCGGGATTTCTCGTCCTCGTTGCGGAACAGCAGGCGGCCCTTGAACTGTCCGCCGACGCAGCGCAGCGCGGCGCAGGCCAGCACGCCTTCCGGCGCGCCGCCCGATCCCATATAAATGTCGATCGTGGTTTCCGGGTCGGTGGTCGCGATCACGCCGGCGACGTCGCCATCGGGGATCAGCATGATGCCGCAGCCGATGGCGCGCAGTTCGCCGATCAGCTTTTCATGGCGCGGGCGGTCCAGCACGCACACGATGATGTCGCCCGGTTCCACGCCCTTTGCCCTGGCCACGGCCTCCACATTCTCCTTCACCGACTTGTCGAGGTCGATGATGTCGTCGGGATAGCCGGGGCCGACGGCCAGCTTGTCCATATAGACGTCGGGCGCGTTGAGCAGGCCGCCTTCCTCTGAAATGGCGAGCACCGCCAGAGCGTTGGGGCCGGCCTTGGCCGTGATGGTCGTCCCTTCGAGCGGGTCGAGCGCGATGTCGATGCGGGGGCCGGAGCCGATGGCGTTGCCCACCTTCTCGCCGATATAGAGCATCGGCGCTTCGTCCCGTTCGCCTTCGCCGATGACGACGGTGCCGTCCATATACAGATCGTTGAACGCCAGCCGCATTGCTTCGACGGCGGCGGCATCGGCCGCCTTCTCGTCGCCGCGGCCGACCAGCCTGGATGCGGCGATCGCGGCCGCTTCGGTCACGCGGACCATCTCAAGCACCAGTACGCGGTCGAGAATCGAGCTTGCCTGCACCATATCCATCCTTTGCCGGAAATATATTCGGGGAAAGGCGATAGGAGCTATGGCCGGCCTTGTCGAGCAGGCAAGCACGGCGATGCTTCCTTTTTGGGCCGGCCGGTGAAACGCGGCGGCCCATCGCCTGCCGACGCCTCGTCCCGACCCGCGCTCTGGCTCGCGTCGCCCGCCCGTATCAATCCAGTATGTGCATCACCATCGGCGCCTGCAACAGGCTGTCCGACCCCGCCAGCCGCTTCAGCGTGTCGCGCACGCATCGCTCCTCGCCCGCATGGGTGACGATCGCGACCAGCACGCTGTCGTCGTCCTGATGGATGCCGCGCTGGATCATGCTTTCGATAGAAACCCCCGCGTCGCGCGTGGCCGCCGCGATTTCGGCCAGCACGCCGGGCCGGTCCCTGACCTTGAAGCGCAGATAGGTGCGCCCGACGCGCTGTCCCGCATCGGCGGCGGGTTGCGGGGTCAGCGCCGCGACCGGCATGGCAAAAGCGTCGCCATATTCGTCGCGCGCCACGTCGATCAGGTCGGCGACGACGGCCGATGCGGTCGGCCCTTCGCCGGCGCCGCGTCCCTGGAAAAACAGCCGCCCGACGAAATTACCCTCCGCCACGACGGCGTTCAGCGACCCGTCGACATGGGCAAGCGGATGATGGAGCGGCACCAGCATGGGGTGGACGCGCTGGAACAGGCCTTCGGACCCACTTTCGGCCATGCCGACCAGGCGGATGCGGAAACCCAGCGCCGCCGCTTCGGCGATGTCGGCGGCGATCACATGGCGGATGCCGGTCGTTTCGACCGAATCGAAATCCAGTTCGGTCCCGAACGCCAGGCTCGCCAGAATGGTGAGCTTGTGTGCGGTGTCGACCCCGTCAATGTCGAAACTCGGGTCCGCCTCCGCATAGCCGAGCGCCTGCGCATCTTTCAGCACCGCCTCGAAATCGCGCGGCTGCCCGACCTCCTGCGCCTGTTCCATGGTCGATAATATATAATTGCACGTCCCGTTGAGGATGCCGTAGACCCGGCTGATCTCGTTGGCGGCGGCGCCTTCCCGCATGGCTTTGACGACCGGGATGCCGCCGGCAACCGCCGCTTCATATTTGAGCGCCACGCCAGCCTTTTCGGCCAGATCCGCCAGCGCCAGCCCGTGATGGGCCAGCATCGCCTTGTTGGCCGTGACGAAGGGTTTGCCCGCTTTCAGGCATTGCCGTGCCAGGGTAAGCGCAGGGCCGTCCGCGCCGCCGATCAATTCCACGATGGCATCGATATCGTCGCGACCGGCCAGCGTGGTCATGTCGTCGACCCATTCATAAGGCGACAGGTCGACGCCGCGATCCTTCGCCCGGTCGCGCGCGGACACCGCCGTCACCTGTATCGGGCATCCCGCGCGGCGCGCGATCAGGCCGGCATTGGTCTGCAACAGGCGGATGACCCCGCCGCCCACCGTGCCAAGGCCGACAAGCGCGACTCGCAACGGGGCATGGCGGTGCAGATTGGTCATGGCGGCTTATGGTCCTTCGCGCTGATGGAACGGGGCTGATAGCGGGCCGGGCCGGACAGTCCAAGCAAAAGCCGCTGCCGCCTCCTTTCGCCCCGATCTCATGCCGCTGGGCGCGTTCTCCCGCATTGCCCCAGCGCCTGGAGCACCAGCTGATAATCCGCCCGGGCCGCTTCGGCGTCATGGACTGACAACGACCGGGTGGACCGGGGGGGCAGGGCGGGCGGCAGGGCGCAGGCCAGGCGATACCACAGCAGCGTGCCCGGTTCCGGTGGTCGGGCCGCCTCGTCCACGATCTCGCCCAGCGCCACTGCCCAGCGCGGCGGCTGGCCGGGGCGGCGCAGGATGGACAGCGACACAGGCTCGCCATTGCTGGTGCGCAGGAATATCTGCGTCTCTCCCTCACCCGCGACCGTGCCCGCGACATGGAAGGCATCGCCGAGGCCGATGACCTGTGGCGGTGCGTCAGGGGCGACGAAATCCGACACGATGGCCTTCACCCGCGCGACCTGCGCCGGGGTCGCGGTGATTTGCGCATCGCGCGCGATCAACTGGATCTGGCCCGGCCGCGTGCCGGGACGGGCAAAGAGCAGCACCGGCATCTTGGTCAGCTTGGGCGTCTTTCCCCGCCGGTCCAACGGTGCGTCGTACAGGTAGCTGATCGTCGGGCTGATGCCGCCGTCGCCGCGAATCAGTGCCGTCACCTGCGCCTCCACATAAAGCCGCCGATGGCCCGGCGGGGCGGGCGACGTCGTTTCCGGCGGCAGCGCAACGGTCCTGGCGATCCGCGCTTCGGCCACCAGCGATGCCCCGTCGACCAGATCCGCCACATCGGCATAGGCCAGCGACGCGGGTGCGCCCGGTACGGAGGCTGCCGACGGCGAAGGCGCCGCCAATGCCGCAGAAACCGCAGGATTTGCGGCCGAAATGAGGCAGGCCAGCCCAATGGCTTTGAGTGCCCCGGTCGGTTTCGTCATGGTTTTCGTCCTCAGCAGGGGCCCGTGGCGCGCGTGTCACAGGCAAGACATTTCGATATGAAATCGTAAACACAAACAGGTTGATCGATAAAGCGTTTGCGTGCCGCGATATGCCGCGATAGGAGTTCGCAGGTTAGCGGACGGGCGGACAGGAGCCGAGGATGCCGGGTTGTATGCCGGGCAGGGGCGGTTTCTGTGTGAGCGTATTTGTTAAACCAACTAGAAGCTGAGTTAAGGAGTGTCGTTGCCGAATGGCCTATGCTGACCACTCGCAAGGATCGAGTCGTACGATATCGATCGTCATCGTCGCCCTGATTCACGTTGTTCTGGGCTATGCCTTCGTAAGCGGCCTTGGCATGAAATATGTCAAAAAGGCGGCGGAACAGCTGAATGTGATCGACGTGAAGGAGGAACCGCCGCCACCGGACGAGCCGCCGCCGCCGCCGCCGCCGGAAGAGCGGGTTGAGCCGCCGCCGGTCGTCGCCCCGCCGCCGATCGTGCAGACCCCGGCTCCCGCGCCGCCGATCCAGACGGTGCGGACGCCGCCGCCGGTGTTCAACCCGGTTCCTGTCGCGGCACCGCCCCCGCCCCCGCCGCCCGCTCCCCCGCGGGAAGTGAAGGCAGGCAAGCCGCGCGGCAATCCCGGCGAATGGCTGGGCGACGCGGACTATCCCTCCCGTGCGCAACGCGAGGAGCGCGCCGGTACGGCCGGTGTCCGTCTGGACTATGATTCGTCTGGCCGGGTGACGAGCTGCACCATCACTTCGTCGAGCGGGCATCCCGACCTTGACGATGCGACCTGCCGTCTGCTGCCCCGCCGCGCCCGTTTCACTCCGGGTGAGGATGAGAACGGCAACAAGATGGGCGGATCATACTCGACCCGTATCGTGTGGCGTTTGCCGAGCTGATTTTAAGGGAAGGCCTGCTTTCGGCGTGGCCTTCCCATTTCTATTGACCCATTTAAGAGGGAAGTCTTGAACATGTTGACGTATCTCGCAGCCGCTGCGGCGCCCCAGGCGTCGAACCCTTATGGTCTTATGGAAGCCCTGGAACAGGGCGGTGTCATCGCCTGGGCCACCTTCATCATCCTTTGCGCCATGTCGGTGGGCACTTTCTACATCCTGTTCACCAAGCTGATCGAGCAGCAGAAGGTAATCAACCAGGGCAAGAAGGTGCGCGCGACGTTCTGGCGCGCCGCGACCCTCAAGGAAGGTTCGGCCAAGCTGGAAAAGAACTCCGCCTACAAGCAGATCGTCGACGACGGCATCAAGGCGCAGGAAGAACACACCAAGCTGACCGACCCGGTCGAAGCGCATGACTGGCTGCACGGCTCGCTGGCCCGCTCGGAAGCGTCGATCAATTCCTCGCTGGGCGGCGGTCTCGCCTTCCTCGCGACGGTTGGTGCGACGTCGCCGTTCATCGGCCTGTTCGGTACGGTTATCGGTATCTATCGCGCGCTCATCAAGATCGGCGCTGCCGGCCAGGCATCGATCGATGCGGTCGCCGGTCCTGTCGGTGAAGCGCTGATCATGACCGCCCTGGGTCTGGCCGTGGCCGTTCCCGCAGTGCTGGCCTACAACTTCCTCCAGCGTCGTAACAAGGCGATCGCCGAACAGCTGGGTGGCTTCACCGTCGACCTGCTGGCGCATCTGGTCTCCAACGGTGCCGTCCGTCCGGCCGGTGCTGCCGCTCCGGCCGCCGTCAAGCCGGCCGCTGCTCCGGCCAAGGCCTGATCGACCGAACCGATTGCCGGGGAAGGGCATGGCGGACGGCTGCGTCGCTAATGTTTCCTCCCCGGCCACGGGGCCCGCGAAGCGGGCGCCTTCGACACCAATGTTAGGATAATATCAATGGCAATGAGTGTTGGCTCCGACGGCGGTGACGACAAGCCGATGTCCGACATCAATACGACGCCGCTCGTCGACGTCATGCTGGTGTTGCTCATCATCTTTCTTATCGCGGTCCCAGTCGTCGTTCAGACGGTTGACCTGCAACTTCCCAAAGTGGCGTTCGAACCGACCACGACGAAGCCCGAAAATGTCTCCCTTTCCGTAACCTCTGCACCTGATGGCAGTTGTGCGGTGTTCTGGAACATGACCCGGGTGACGGCCGGCGATCTCCTCAATCGCGGGGTGGCAAAGCTGGAAGCGGACATCGAAAAGGCTGGCGGCGTTGAGAATTTGACGCCCGAAGACCTGCCCGAAGTGCACATCCGCGGCGACATCAACGTGCCCTACCGTTGCATCGGCGGCACGATTTACACCATGCAGCGCGCCGGCTTCCCGAAGGTGGGCTTCATTTCCGAGCCGGAGCCCGGCACGACCACGGCCCGCCTCTGATTCGGCCGGCAAAGGAGATTTCATTATGGCCATGAGCGCCGGATCCGACGATGGCGAGCCGATGATGGAAATGAACACGACGCCGTTGATCGACGTCATGCTCGTTCTGCTCATCATGTTCATCATCACCATCCCGATTCAGACCCATGCGGTGAAGATCGACCTGCCGCAAAACGCGCCGCCGACGGACAGCGTGGTTGACCCTGTCAAGAACAAGGTCGCGATCGATTCGGGCGGGGTGATCACCTGGAACGGTTCGCCCATCGACCTGCTGACCTTGCGTCAGTATCTCAAGCAGTCGTTGCAACTGCCGGTCGAGCCGGAACTGCAGTTCCAGCCTAATGCGCAGACCCGCTATGTCGTCGTTGACGAAGTGCTGGCGGAGATCAAGCGCGCGGGCGTCACGAAGCTGGGTTTCGTGGGCAATGAGCAATATGGCAATTTCTAGGCCTTGAACGCCGGGGAGCCCGGTTCCGATGGAGATACCATCGCCGAATCGGGCTGTCGGGCGGAGGCAAAGAACCGGACCTTGTCGAACGGGCCGCTTATGCGGCCCGTTTTTTTGTTTTGCGGGTGTGGTTCTTTTCCGCTTTGCTAGCCGGAGTGAAACAAGCAATTCGGCACATAGCAGGTGATCATGAAGACGGTCCGCGAAGGGGATCTCGGCCTGAAACGATGCAGGATGGAAAATCACTGTGTGTCGGTCGATCCCCGGCCAATCTCCGGGGCAGGCTGCGCGGCCAAGCTGGGCTGGAGCGCCATATGTTGTACCTGTTCCACCGTGGCTTTTACTGTCAGAGTCGCATGAAACTGTGTTCGGGCAGCGAACCGCGCAGACCACGCTGTTGGGTGTGAGGGGCGTGGTGCGCAGATTGGTGGATGTAGCCGCTCTTATGGTCGTGGGCTGCTCCAGCCAGTCATGGTGCATCTGGTCGTCCAGACCGGCAGGTTTCCGACAAAGGGTTGCCTGTGCGTTGGGCATGCGCCGTAACCTGCGCAGACGGACGCCGGATGAGTGGAATGCCGGCCATTATCGTGTGATACAGCTGCGCCCTGATGGTGGGCTACTCGACGGCGGTCTTCCGTTCGGACGGATATGCCCCATCGGGCGACGGCGTGCGCGAACGCAGTGCCTGACGCGTGCGCGCACCGACCAGCCGGCCCGCGCCGTTCAGGCAGCGGCGTCGCTGGAGAATTGCAGACTGGCCAGGCGGGCATAGAGACCGCGCCGCGCCATCAGGCCGGCATGATCGCCTTCCTCCACAATTCGGCCCTCATCCAGCACGATGATGCGGTCCGCGGCCCGGACGGTCGACAGCCGGTGGGCAATGACGACCGTCGTGCGTCCCTTCATCAGTCGGTCGAGCGCGTCCTGGATCAGCCGCTCCGATTCGGCATCCAACGCCGATGTCGCTTCGTCCAGCAGCAGGATCGGGGCGTCGCGTAACAGCGCCCGTGCGATGGAAATCCGTTGCCGCTGGCCGCCGGACAGCCGGGCGCCGGCCTCGCCCAGCGGAGTGTCGAGCCCCTGAGGCAGCGCGCGCAGGAAGCTTTCGGCATTGGCTGCGCGCGCCGCCGCCCAGATCGCGTCGTCGCTTGCATCCCACCGGCCGTACCGCAGATTGTCGCGCGCAGACGCGGCGAAGATCACCGAATCCTGCGGTACCATGGCCATCATCCCGCGTATGTCGGCCAGGTCGGCGCGTGGCAGGGGCACGCCGTTCAGGCTGATGGTGCCGGAGTCGGGATCGTAGAAGCGTTGCGCCAACTGGATGAGTGTGGACTTGCCCGCGCCCGAAGGGCCGACGACGGCGACAGTTTCGCCGTGCGCGATATCGATCGTGACGCCGTTCAACGCTGCCTGTTCGGGACGGGTGGGGTAATGAAAATGGACATTGTCGAACCGCAGCGCGGCGCGGTCGGCATGCGGGATCGGTGTCGGGCTGGCCGGGCTGCTGATCTGCGGCACGGCGGTCATCAGTTCGTGCAGGCGGCTGGCGGCGCCCGCGCCCCGCAACAGGTCGCCCCAGGTTTCCGACAGCGCGCCGAATGCGCCCGCGACCAGCCCGCCGGTCAACACGAAGGCGGCGATGCTGCCGCCCGAAAGGCGCCCGGCCGCGACGTCGACCGCGCCCTGCCACATCACCGCCGTGACCGAGCCGAACACCAGCGTGATGACCACCGCCGTCATCACCGCGCGCAGCCGGATGCGGTGGCGCGCGGTATCGAAACCGGCGGCGACCGTTGCGTCGAACCTGGCGGTTTCGCGTGTTTCCTGGCCAAAGGACTGGACGATCTTCATTGCGCCGAGCATTTCTGACGTCACGCTTCCGACGTCGGCCAGCCGGTCCTGGCTCGCGCGGGAGAGCAGGCGCACCCGTCGGCCCAGGATGATCATCGCCAGCAGCACGAAGGGAATGCCCAGCACGAGCAATCCCGCCAGTTTCGGCGCAAGCGCGAAAAGATAGATCAGGCCGCCGATGCCGGTGACCAGATTGCGCAAGGCAATCGAGACGGTCGACCCCACGACCTGTTCGATGATGGCGGTGTCGGCGGTCATGCGCGACGCGATTTCGGACGGCCGGTTTTCCTCGAAATAGCGAGGCGCCTGGCGCAGCAGGTTGGCCTGCGTTGCGCTGCGGATATCGGCGACCACCCGTTCACCCAGCCAGGACACGAAATAGAAACGCAGCGCGCTCGCCAGCGCCAGAATGACGACGATCAGGAACAGATATTGGAACCAGCGGCCGATATTGCCGTCGCCGCCGGCAAAGCCGCGATCGATCACCAGCCGAAACCCGCTGGGGATGGCGAGGGTGGCGGTGGCCGCAAGGATCAGGGCGGCCAGCGCGGCGGCGATGCGGCCCGGATAGCGGCTTGCGAAACGCCAAAGCATCGACAGGCTCCCGAGCGACGCATGGGCGCCGCCGCGCCGGCTGGGCTGGTCGTCTTGCTGCATTGCGCGCGCTTAGCAGCCCGCCGGCCAACCCTCAATGGGCCTGTTTGCCCGGGGCGGGGGATCGGAGCAGCGGGCCGGAGGGCAATGACAGGCGCGGTGCTATCTGGGCTAGGCGAAGGGGAGGGAGGGCGACATAAGGCGCGAAAGCCATGCTTCCCCTTTTCCTCTTCAAAGCGCAGGAATGCCGATGCCCCGTATAATATCCGCGACCGTCGAACGCTGGCCGGTCGACGGCGCGTTCATCATCAGTCGCGGCGCGAAGACGGTGGTCGACGTCGTCCTGTGCAAGGTGGGGCAGGGCGATCATGTCGGGTGGGGCGAAGGCACGGCCATTTATTATGAGGGAGAAACTGCGGAGGGCTGTGCCGCGGCGATAAGGGCGTATGACGGGCCGCTGGACCGCGCGGCGTTGCTCCACACCATGCCGCGCGGCGCGGCGCGCAATGCGCTGGATTGTGCGCTGTGGGATCTGGAGGCAAAGCGCAGCGGGGTGCCGGTATGGCAACGCGCCGGCCTGTCGCGGCCCGCGCCGCTCCCCACCGCCTTCACCATCAGCCTTGGCGAGCCGGAGAGGATGGCAGCAGACGCCCGCGCCGCCGCCGCGCGGGGCTTCACCCTGCTGAAGTGCAAGCTGACCGGAACCGCCGACCATGCGCGCGTCGCCGCCGTGCGCGCGGGCGCGCCCGATACCCGGCTGATCGTCGACGCGAATGAAAGCTGGCATGAACTGGACATCGCGGCGCAGGCGCGCGCGCTGGCCGGACTGGGCGTGGAAATGGTGGAGCAGCCCGTCCGCCATGGCCGGGAGGAGCGTCTGGCCGGTGTGGCGGCGCCGCTGCCCTTCTGCGCCGACGAGAGTTGCCACACCCGCGATGATCTGGATCGGCTGAAGGGTTTCGATGCCGTCAATATCAAGCTCGACAAGGCCGGCGGCCTGACCGAAGCGCTGGCATTGGCGCGGGACGCGCGGCGGCGGGGCCTGCGCATCATGGTCGGCTGCATGCTGGGCACGTCGCTGGCGATCGCGCCCGCCGCGCTGGTGGCGCAGCAGGCCGACTGGATCGATCTGGACGGCGCGCTGCTGCTGGCGGACGACCGGCCGGGCGGTCTGGCGGTGCGGGACGGCCTGCTGCTGCCCGGCACCCTCTGGGGTCTGCCGCTGTAAGGCCCTTGGGTCGGGTCGACATTCAACTCTGCTGGCGTGCAGATGGTGGCGTTGAGTCACGCCACCATCTGAATGCCGATCCGTCCTAATAGCCGAGCGTCACGCCCAGGCTGACATATTTGGGGCCGGCATTCGCCTTCGCGGCCAGTTTGGGAATGATCGGCATCGCCACGGTCGCATAGGGGCGCGGATCATCACCGGAAATGCGGATGCCCGCGCCGATCCGCCACGCCATGGGCAGGGCAACGCTGCCTTCGACCCTGCCGTAAAAGGCGGTGTCGCCGTCCCGCAAATATATGCCGCCGCTGGGCGCCAGACGGAAACCGGCCAGATCCAGCGCATAGCCGGCGCCGATCTCTGTCCCCCAATGCCCGTTGGCCCGGCCGTAATTCGCCTCCGCACCGATCCCTTCGGCATGCGCGGCGGTGCCCAACGCGGCCAGCAGCAAGGCGGCGGCGGTCGTGGTCGTCTTCATCATGCGCATGGTGCGGCCCTTTCTTCTGCTTTCCCATGGCCCATCTTCATCGCGCGCGGCATGCGGATCGGAAGAGGGCGCTCGTCCATTCGGCGCTAGATGCCGGGCTGGCCGGTGGACAAGGTGTCCGGGACAGGGCGAGTCCGAAACGCGACGGTCAGTGAGCGCCGCCGATATCCTGTACTGGCTGAACTTCGGCATAAGGCATGATCGCCTGACCGTCGGGAGCGGCGGTGAAGCTGGTCTGGGTAGGATAGGCGAAATTGATGCCTTCGGCGTTGAAGGTCTTCCAGATGGCAAGGCCGATGCGGTGACGCATGAGGCCATAGTCGCGCCGGTCGGGGTCGGGGACGTCGAAGTTCAGTTCATAATCGAGCGAACTGGCGCCGAAGCTGACGATACCGGCGCTGACGAAGATGAGCCCTTCCGCGTCGACGATCCCTTTCAACAAAGCGGGAATCGCCTCCGCCTTTTCCTCCGGCGTCTGGTAGATGATGCCGATCGCATATGTCACGCGGCGGCGCGTCAGCGTTTGCAGGCTCGTGATCTCCTTCTGGAGCAGTTGGGCGTTGGAGATGACCTTCTTCTCGCCCGACATGGCGCGCAGCCGGGTGCTTTTGAGGCCGATTCGTTCCACCCGCGCGGTGGTCTGGTCATAGGTGATCACCTCGCCCCGGCGGAACGGCTTGTCGAAGATAATCGACAGCGCTGCGAACAGGTCGGAAAAAATGCCCTGCGCGGCAAGGCCGATGGCGATGCCGCCAATGCCAAGCCCCGCCACCAGCCCGGTGACGTTGACGCCCAGATTGTCGAGCACGACGATGATGGCGATGGAGAACAGGGCCACCGTCACCAGCACGCGGATCAGCGACATGGCGTTGGCCAGCGTTTCGCCATGGCCGTCCTCGGCCGTGCGCCGTTCGATCAGTCCCAGGATGATTTCCCGCAGCCAGATCGCCACCTGGAACACGGTGGTGATCGTGAACAGGAACGCGACCGTCCTGAACAGCCATAGCGGCGGATCGGCATAGCCAGCCACCAGCCGTGCGGCGACGATTACCATGAAGAAATGGGTGGTTCGCGCGATCGCGCGTCCCACGACATGGCGCAGGCCGACCGTGTCGCCGCCGTCGCCGCGCAGTCGCTTGCCAAGTTCGCGCAGCGCCGTGAGCAGGACATAGATCACCACGCCGGCACCGGCCGCGATCAGTATCTGGAATGCGTGGTCCGACAGCCAGTCGAGGGTCAGCGACCACATGTCGCGCAATGCCGGCGCGTGTAGGGCGAAGGAGGGCGCGGCCGTGTCCGTCGGGGCTGTGCTATGGGCAGTCATGGCCATCCTTTATAGGCGAATGCCGGTCAAGCGGCGACCGGCAATGCGGGGGCAATATCGTCTAGAAAGGCGATCAGGCCCCGTTCGTACCGGGACAGATAGCGCGTCCTGCGCGGCAGGCGAAGCCCCTGCCGCCATTCATGCTGCCCGTCCTTGCACAGGGCGATGAGCGCGGGATGGATATAGCTTTTTCGGCTGATCGCCGGGGTGTTGCCCAACGCCTGGGCGACCGGCGCGACCATCTCCTTCAACGTCGCCGGGCCGTCGGCCAGCACGGCGAAGGCGATGGTGGATGCGCCCCAGGTACGGAAATGTTTGGCGGTGAAATCGCCGTCCATCGCCTCCGCGATATAGGCGTTGACGTCGGCGGACCCGATCGGCCGGGCTTCGCCATCCTCGTCCAGATACTGGAAGAGGTGCTGGCCGGGCAGGTCCTGGACGGCGCGGACGAAGCGCAGCAGGCGCCGGTCGGTGACCGTCAGTTCATGGTCCTTGCCCGATTTGGCGCGATAGCGCAGCGTCAGCGCGCGACCGTCAATGTCGACATGGCGCCGGCGCAGGGTCGTCGCCCCGAAGCTTTTGTTGGTGGCGGCATAATGTTCGTTGCCGACGCGCAGCTTTGCCAGGTCCAGAAGCCGCACCACGGCGGCGATCGTCTTTTCCTTGCGCAATCCCCGCGTCGACAGGTCCGTTTCCAGCCGTGCGCGCAGGCGCGGCAGCGCCCGGCCGAACCCGGCGCAACCGGCATATTTTTCCGTATCCCGCGCGGCGCGAAATTCCAGATGATAGCGATATTGCTTGCGTCCGCGCTCGTCATAGCCGGTCGCCTGGATATGGCCGTTGGGGGAAGGGCAGAACCAGCAGTCGCGATAGGCGGGCGGCATGCCGACGGCGTTCAGCCTGTCGATCTCGTCCCGATCGGTGATCCGCACGCCCTTCGCATCCTGATAGGCCCATCCCCGTTTCAGCCGGCGGCGTGAGATGCCGGGGTGGCTGTCGTTCGAATGGAAGATGCGCGTGCTGGCCATGACGTCGTCCCCTTCCAACCCGTCGCGCAGCGCTTCGTTCCCCGCGCCGGGGGAATGCCCGGATCGGCTTCAGGCGGGCGTGCCGGCGGTGGGCTGTACGATCATCGGTCGCTTGCCGGCTTCCTTGCGGACCCGTGACAAATAGGTGTCCAGGCCAATTTGCAGCGAAAGCATCATGAGGATGAACGGCTGATAGGCGATGCCGACGAAGAGCGAACCGATCAAATGGATGGCATGTGCTTGTTGCAGGGCAACCGCGAAGGGCGCGACCCACGCCTCGCCGGGGTTGTCGCGCTTGCGATACATGCGTCGGATCGCCTCTGTGCGTACGAAACAGCTGATGTGCAGCAGTGCCCAGAGGAAGAAACCGAAATAGCCCTGTTCGCCCAGCATCTCGAAATAGGAACTGTGATAGGCACGTCCCCGGTCGGTGACGACGCGGGTTTCGACATGCTGGGTGGGACCGCTGCCCACTACTTCGCGGGCGACATAGGTGAAGCTGTTCTGGAGATAATTGTCGAAACCGCCACCGCCGGGATTCTCCCTTACATAATCGAGCGTCCACATCCACACCGCGACGCGCGTGGCGGCGCTTTCGTCGCCCTGGTGATTCTCGATCGTGGACATGCGGTCGACGAAGCTGGCCGGCAGGAACGGGATGGCGGCAAGGGCGGCGACGGCCAGCAGCGGGCCGTAGACGAACCGCCGTTTCGACCGGATCATGATCATGCCCGCAAGGGCGACGGCGCAGACCAGGCCGGTGCGCGCTTCCGTCCCAATCGGCATCAGCAGGCAGGCGAGGCACAGCGCATAGGCGAACAGCCTGACCCGCCAGTCCGGCGGGAAAATGGTGCCGTGCCGGGTCAGCCACAGGATGATCGGGATCAGCGATATCGCGACGCAGGAAATGATGCTGCCCTCATACAGGCCGCTATTATTGTCGACCATGAGGTTGAGTACGCCGTAGCCGCCGCCTGACAGCGCCGTTTTCATGCCGCCATTGATGATGATCGTGCTGGCGCACAGCACCATGAACAGGGCCATCGCCTCGATCCGCAGGCGCGTACGCAGAACCACCGGCAGGAAGATGGCGAAGATCATCGCCTTCCACACCCATGCCCATTTGGTCGCTGCGTTGAGGGGGAAATCCGCTGTCGCCGTGGTATAGCCGCACCAGGCCAGCAGGACGAGCAGCAGGACCTGCCGCATCGAGATGCGGCAATCCTTCTTGTCGTCCACCGCTATCCATGCGCCCACCGCCAGCACGAAGGCGATCAGCGAGATGGGGATGCTGTTCAGCAGCAGGTAGGACAGGCGCTGGGGCGAGACAATGTCGATATAGATATAGACGATGACCAGCAGGAACGGGCGGCGAAAGCCCAGCAGGAAGAAGGCACCCAGAAAAGCGACGAAGAACAGGTCACGCATCGGGCGTCGATCCGTCGGCCGGCGGATCGCGGTCCAGATCCGCGCGCGGAAGCAGGCGCCAGGCGGCCAGCAGGATCATCCCGTGGCTGATCAGCAGAGAAAGGGTGTCGATCATGAGCGCGCCTGGTTGCTTCGGGCGATGCGCCCGCCTTGTCGTCCCTAATGCCGCAGGGTTGACGGGCCGTTAAGGCACAATGGCGCGCCTGCCATTCACCCCCTTCGTGAAAAACCGCCGCCGCCGGGGAGATGGGCGGGATGTATATCCGGCGGCCTGCGCCGTCCTGCCGGCTCGCAAAGCCCTGAGGACAGGGTGATAACAGTATTGACTGGCCGTTAAACCTTTTCGGCCCATTATACGGTCATGACTCGCATCCTTCATGTGCTCGACCACAGCCTGCCGTTGCACAGCGGCTATACCTTCCGCACCCGGGCGATCCTGCGGGCGCAGATCGCGCGGGGCTGGGATGTGCGCGGTATCACCAGCCTGCGCCAGGGTAAAGCGGATGGGGCGGAGGAGGTCGTCGATGGCCTCCAATTCCATCGCACGCCCGGCAGTCAGGCGACGGGCAATCCGCTGCTGCGCGAATGGCGCGACATTGCCGCCCATGCCGCCGCGATCGACGCGCTGGTACGTGATTGGCGTCCCGACATCATCCACGCGCACTCCCCCGTGCTGAACGCCATGGCGGCGCAGCGGGTAGCGCGGCGTCACGCCATCCCCACCGTCTATGAAATTCGTGCTTTCTGGGAAGATGCCGCGGTCGGCAACGGCACGGGCACCCAGGGCAGCCCGCGTTACTGGCTGACCCGTCAGCTGGAAACGCATGCCGTGCGCGCGGCCGATGCGGTCGCCGTAATCTGCGAAGGGCTGCGATCCGACCTGATCGCGCGCGGCATCGATGCGGCGAAGATCATCGTGTCGCCCAATGGCGTCGACATGGACCAGTTCGGCGATCCGGTGCCGCGCGACCCCGCGCTGACCGATCGGCTGGGATTGGCGGGGGCGGATGTCGTCGGTTTCATCGGCAGTTTCTACGATTATGAGGGGCTGGACGACTTGATCGCCGCCCTGCCGCGTCTGGTGCGGGCACGGCCGCGCGCGAAGCTGTTGCTGGTGGGCGGCGGCCCGCGCGAGGATGCGTTGCGGGCGCAGGCGCTGGCCTCGCCCTTCTCCGACCATATCGTCTTTGTCGGCAGGGTGCCGCACAGCCAGGTCGAAGACTATTACGCGCAGGTCGACGTGCTGGCTTATCCGCGCAAGGCGATGCGCCTCACCGATCTGGTGACGCCGCTCAAACCGCTGGAAGCGATGGCGCAGGGCCGGCTGGTCGCCGCGTCCGATGTCGGCGGCCATCGGGAACTGATCACCGACGGGGTGACTGGCACGCTGTTCGCGCCGGACGACCCGGCGGCGATCGCCACGGCGCTGGCGGGCCTGTTCGCTGATCGGGACGGCTGGGACGAACGCCGCGCCGTCGCGCGCGCCTTCGTCGAGCGCGAACGCAACTGGGCGTCCAATATCCTGCGTTACGAACCTGTTTACCAACAGCTGCTATCCCGTCCGCAAAAGGCGCGGATCGCGGCCTGAAACGGAATGGAAAACAGTGCGCACGGGACGGGGCAAGGTGATCGCGATGGGGCTGCTGGCCGGTGCCGGCGCCGCGCTGACCGTTCTGTCGGCGCCGGTCGGCATCATCGAACTGATCGTCGCATCGACCGGCCTGTCGGAAATGGTGCCGGCCGCCGGCCCGCCGCTGGGATTGAAGGCACGGCTGCTGATAGCCGGCTTTGCCGCACTAATGGCGATCGGTCTGGTCTGGACCATGAGCAGGCAGGCGGCGGGCGCGCCGCGGCAGATTGGGAACATGGTCGGGCGGGGCCGCGACGATAGGCAGGGAGCAAGCAAGATGGGTTTCGCATTGTCCAAACTGACAGCGCTGGCGCGCGGTCGCATCACGTCCCCCCGGGCTGGCCGGGCGCCGGTGCTGCGCCGTGCCGACGCCCATCCCGATGCGCCGTCGCGTCAGCCGATTTTCGCGAGCCGCGATTTTTCAGGGCTCGATATTTTTGCCCGGACCGAACCGGGACATCGGGAAATCGTCGTCGCCGCCGAGCCGGAGCGTGATCCGATCGTCGGAGACACGGGGCTTTTGATGCCCAGCGCGCCGTTGCCGCTGGCGGCGGAGGACCTGCCGTCGCCCACCATCGCCCGCACGTTCCGTGTGTCGCCGGTTGAAGAGCCCGCGCCTGAAACGTCGACGTCTGAATTAGCGCCGATTGGACCGGACCATGCGGCGGAGGCGGTCGAAGCGGAGGACCTGCCGCCCGCTTCTGCGTCTTCGCTCGACCATCTGTCGATCGCCGACCTGACCGACCGGCTGGAACGCGGCCTGGCCCTGCGTATGGACAATGCCGTGCCGGGAACGGGAGCAAGGGCGCCTGCATCGGTGATCGCGCAGATGCCCATCGCGCAGGCGGTGCCGGTGCGTGAGGAGGTTGCGCCTGATGTGGACGATGCTCTGCGCGCGGCGCTCGGCACCTTGCGGACGATGGCCGCGCGCGCGCGCTGATCTACCAGTCCTCGATCGTCAGGGCCGACAGGTCCAGCCAGGCGCCTGCCTCATCGTCGCCCATATCGTCCAGCGTGATGTCGGCCACGAAATGGCCCTTCAGCGTCCATTCGGCCTCGCCCAGACCATCGGCGAAGCGGGCGCCTCGTCCGGGCTGGTCGGTTCCGTCCAGCCGCAGCATGATGTCATGGCGGCGCCCCTGGAACAGCGCGCTGGCCCAGGGGCGGCTGGTGGCGCGCAGGATCGTTGCCGGGTCGCCCGCGCGCCGCAATATCTGGGTCAGCAACTGCGGCTGTGCCGCGCCATATATTACCCACCTCAATGATGCGGGATATTCCGAGGCGATAACGGGCGATAACGGGATGAGATGCCCAGAAATCGGGCTTTTCGTGGGGCGAGGGAACTGTACGGGCCAAGCGGGTAATTGTTGGCGCGTTTCTCGGGTTTGATCGCAAATCGAGCGACGTGATGGCCTGAAACTGGCGGAAATGCGTCGCCATTTCCCACTTTCCGTAAAAATCACTTCCCACTTCACAATTGCCCCGGATTTGTGCGGCATTGAGCCCGCAAGGTGGGTCCGTAGGCGGACACCGAAGTGGGAAGTGAAAACGGCATCAGGCGACGCTACTGATGATCAGTTCGCGGGCCGAACCGGACGCCCCGTTCCGGCCGACATGATAGGTGGTTCTGACGTCCTCCAGGTGAAAGCGGGCGAACAGATCGCGCACCGTCGGATGGTCATTGAGGCTCAAGATGAAGCGCCCTTTGAGCGATGCCAGCTGCTCGGCCATTTCGGCAAATTCGTCTCGGCCAAACATACCTTGCCCATAGTCTCCCTCGCTGTTGAAATAGGGCGGGTCGAGGTAGAAGAGCAGGCCTGGGCGATCGTAGCGGCGTAGGAAATCCTGCCAGGGCAAGCGCTCAATTGTGACCGAGGCCAAGCGATCGTGCAGGGCTTCCAGCATCGAGCCGATCTTGGTTACGTCGAACCGGCTCGGATTGATCGGTGCCACACCGAAGGTCCGCCCGGCGACCCGACCGCCAAAGGCCAGGCGCTGCAAATAGAGGAACCGGGCAGAGCGCTGCAAATCCGTCAGTGATGCCGGATTGAGCGCGAGCAGCTTCTCGAAGCCGGCGCGCGAGGCGATCTGGAACCGGATCATGTCCAGGAACGCCACATAATGATGTTGGAGAACCCGGAAGAAGGTCGACACGTCCTCGGACCAGTCGTTGATCACTTCGGCGGCAGGACGGAGGTTGCGTCGCAAGAAAATGCCGCCCATGCCGACGAATGCTTCCGCATAGGTATGATGGGGCACTGCGTTGATCCGGGCGATGACACGCTTGGCGAGATTGCGCTTGCCGCCGATATAGGGGGCGACCGGGCGTACTGGATCGACGGGTTGCAAGGTGGTTGAAACGGCATTGTCAGCGGCATGTGGCGGCGGGGAAAACGGACTCGACTCTTTCACGATGTACTCTACATGTTCTCGCCGTCCAGCGTTGGATGGGCGGGATGGGTTCGGCTGGGCCAGCCGGATCGTGACGGGTCTCTTCCGTCGGCTTGGGGCGTTGGCGCGCCCCATCCCCCGCCTTCCGGCGGTGAATTGAAAATGACGTGGTATCGCGCTATGGTTCGGATACGATGCGCGTGACGCGGTGAATTCTTCCCTCCGTAACGCGAGGCTAATGGCCGTCGACCGTTTTGCAGGGGACAGGAAGTCCCTGCCGCGCATCGTCCCTCCCGTCATTGGCGCCGGTCCATGAGGATAGGCAGGTTGCGCGTTTCAGCTGCGAGGTTGCGCGGCCGGCTGCGGTGGAAGCTGACCAGTACCGGCATGTCGTCGCCGGCATCCTGCCGCACGACGGCCTTCCAGAGGTTCCCCGCTGGATCGGCAAAGAAGATGAGCTTGTTGTCGCCTTGCTGGGCCACCACCAGGGCGCGCGCCATGATGTCCGGCAGAAGGCGATAGTTATCGGGCGTGACTTCGGGGTGGCCGGCCGAAACCTCTGGCACGTCGCCGCGCTGCTTTCGGTAAACGCCTTCGGGCATGACGATGACGCGGCTTCCTCTTCGCCGATCATCAGGATCGCGATCTGGGTCGCGTCATGAATGTCGCGGATGATCTCGACCGACCGTTTGTGAACAAGGTGGTCCATCTCGTCGATGATCAGGTGGCGCGGCTCATGGTTCAGCTGGTCGATGATCTGGCGCAGGATTTTGGGTGCGGTCTTTTCCAGGCGGGTGATGCCCAGTTCCTCGGCTATCGCCTCCAGCAGCGAGCGCTGTGACCAGACCGACTGCGCCTGGACATAGGCGGCGTTGGTGCGGGCCGAGACGAAGCCAGCCGCCACCGTCTTCCCATAGCCCGAGAAGCCGTGAAAAAGGCCCATGCGGGGCGAATCCGCGCCGGCATCCTCGCATTCGAGCAGGGTGCGCAGCGCCAGTCCCATATTGGTGAGCGGCGCGTGTCCCCTGGGGCCGTCCCCCAGGTTCAGGCGCGGCTGCGTGGCAAGGTCGTTCATACGGTTTTCCTCCGTCGTGAAGGGCTGTTGAAAGGGGTGTGTCATGCGCGTCCCTGCTGGCGGATGGGCGCGGGCTGGACGGACGTGCCGAAATGGGCGGCGACCATTTTTTCAGCGCGATATTCCGAGGTCTCGGCATAGGTGCGCGCCCGGCGCAGATCGGCGGGGTCGATCGCTTCCCCGCGCATCGCGGCGGCGATGATCGCGTCGGCTTCGGCCATCTTCGCCGCTGGCGACCGCGTGGACTGTGGGCGCGCGGCGGTGCGCGCCAGCGCGTCGTCGACCTGCGCCTGGCGAGGGGCGGCCGGGGCGGGCGCATTCGCGATGCTGTCGATGGCGTCGGTGCTCGCCTGCCGCGCCGGCATGGGCAGATGCGCGATCTTGCCCGCGCGTTCGGCTTCCTCGCGCAGCACCGCATGCTTCGCCTTCTCGATCGAGAAGGCTGATTTCTTGCGCCGCAGGTCCTCGCGCTGGGCGGCGACGAACCGGGTCATTTCCCGCCGCGCCGCGAGCGCCATGCTCCGTTGCGAAAAGCCCTTGCGCTCGACGTTGACGGCGGTGTCGATATACTCGCCCGCTTCGTCGAAGACATAGAGCGCGCCCAGATCGCCTTCGTCCCAGCGCAGCATGACCTGCTTGCCCATGTGCGGGACCAGGGTGTCCGCCCAATAGCGGCCGCCCTTCCACCGGACGCCACGCTTGGTCACGGTGGCCGGGCCGATGACGGCGCTGAACGCGATCTTGAGGATGGTTTCGTCCGGGGTGGCGCGGGCGGGCTGGGGCGAGCGCTGCCACTTGTCCATCGGCGACATGCCGATCGTCGCATGTCTGCGCTGGTGATAGGTGCCCTCGGTCCAGGCGTCGAGGATGCGCTGCAACTCGGCGCTGTCGATCCCGGCCTCGATGACGGGGCGGCCGGTCTTTTTCCGGGCACGCGCGCGCAGCTGCTGCGCCTGCGCGACATTGTGACCAATGAAGCCGGTCAACATCGATGCGCGCTCGCGGTTGAAGGTGCCGAACAGGCGTTCGACGTGCGGCTTGTCCTCCGGGTGGCCCGGCAGGCAGGGGTCCAGCTTGATCCCGACCGCGTCGAGCGAGGCGATGATCGTCGCGTTGATGAAACCCGACCCATGGTCGACCTTCAGGATCGCCGGCATCACGCCCCAGGCCAGCATCGTGCTGACCAGCATGGCGCGCACCGACGCCGCGCTTTCGCTCTCGACCACCAGGAACCGGGCGCGCCGCGACCAGCGGTCGATGATGCCCAGGATCGCCTTGCGGCCGTCCTTGCACATCACGTCCGCCTTGGTGGTGTCGATCTCCCACATCTCATGGGCGTAGGACACGGTGGCATCCATGCGGCCCAGCGCGGGGCGGTACATGGACTTGAAGGTGTCGGGATCGCGTTCGGCGGTGAGCAATATCTTATGCTCGCGCTCGATCCGCTGAATGTAGCGCTTGAGACTGCGAAGCGACGGCAGGTCGGTGAAGTCCGTCTGGAGCATCTCCATCACGCGGGTCGATGCGTGCTTGTGGTCGGCCAGGATGACCAGGACGGCGTCCGCGACATCCGGGTGGCGGTCGAACCAGTCGCCCTTGGGCCGGCCGACCGGGCGCGTGGCCGACAGGGCCGCATCCGCCCGCCGCCCCATCAGGTCGACGCGCGCGGCATCCGGCAGGCCGGTAGTCAGGTAGAAACGGGCGTCGCCGCCACGTACTTTGCGGACCTCGAACGGCCATCCCTCGGTCGCCGCGCGGACCTGCACGCCCTTTTTCGTGGTCGGCAGGCCGGCCAAGCGAAGATCGGCGATCTCCTGGGCACTAAGATGCGTGGATTGCCGCGCGGCGACGCTCATGACGTGCTTCCGAAGCTACGGATGGCGGCGATGTGTGCGTCGAGATGGTCTGTCAGCCGTCTGCGAATGTCGCGGCCGACCGGCAGCCAACGCAATTCCGATATCGGAACGTCGCCGTTGGGGTCTCTGCGAGCGCCGGTGAGCGAAAAACCATCGTCGGCTGGTGTCCGTCGTGGTGATGTCGCGGAGGTGAACGGAGAGGAAACAGACGCGAGACTCTGCGGGGTGGCCGTGGTAGATGCGCGAGTCATGCAGCAGCAACCTTTGTCTCAATCACTGTGGTTAGTATGCTCACGCGGCACGCGCCGGGGCAGCACGGAGCATGATGCGCTTACCATCGGCGTCGTATCTCGACGGCCAGATTGCCTGTGGCGGGACGTCAATGAAGTCGGCGATGACCGCCTCAGCGCGAGCCGAAACCCGCGCGCTGATCGCCATCGAAACCACCTGTTTCGGCAGGCCATGCGCCTCAGCCAGCGCCGTGATGGTTCGTCCCCGCTTGCGGATCGCAGCCTTAATGTCCTCGGGGTGCATGTCCGCCATAAACGCCTGTCCTGTTTAACGACCTGAATAAGTCATATGTCCGACAAAGTGTCCCGTCAACAGAGAATTGGCGCTTTGGAGGCGCGGGGCTGGACGGCCGCGTCTGGCGAGCGGCTCAAGGCCGTTGCGCGCAATAAAAAGTGGAATCAGGGGAAGTTGGCTACAGCGGCCGGAATTTCTCGTTCATCTTTGCTCGCAATATTTGCGGGAACCCAGACGCCACGCGAAGAGACGTTGGTTGCGATCTGTGAAGTTCTCCAGATCAATGACGAAGATATAATTCGCTCTCCAGAGGAGAGACTTTACGGCCCGCCAGATAAATCCCGTCCATTGTCGGGTGATGTCAGGCTAGGGAAAGAGGATTATAATCTTGTAAGGCGTTACGACGTTAAGGTTTCTGCTGGCATGGGCTTGATTCCTTCGTCGGAAGCATCTTCGCCAGGGATGGCTTTCCCTCGCTCGTGGCTCCTTCAGCGAGGGATCGCTGCCGATCTGTCCGGGCTGGTCAGGGTCAAAGGCGACAGCATGGCGCCCGCTATTCCTGACGGAGCGACAGTGCTTGTGCAGTTCACCCCTGTCGTCGCCAACGAAGGAGTTTACGTGTTCAGGCGCGAGGGTGAGGTGTTCGTTAAGCGGCTGCATCCGCTGGAGGTCGCGCCTGATGGGCGCGCTAGGTCGATCGCGGTCATTTCCGATAATCCAGAATATCGGCCGGAGATTGTGGTAGGGTCTGAACTGAACGAGGTGAAGATTATCGGGCGGGTCCGGCACGTAATGTTTGATGTATGAATTCGTGTTTGAAGGCAGATCAGCCTTGCGGGCGGACTGTCTGGATAAGTAGAGATATTCCAAGGGGTGGCATGAAGAAAAAAAGGCCAGACGGGTCAACGCAAATAATCATCGGATGGATATTATTTGCTGTCTCCCTGTCTCTCATTTTCTCGTTGGAATTTCCAGAAAAATCCTATTTGGGTGTCCCTGATCCGTCTGCGATGGTTTGGTATTGGCAACGGTCTATTATTAGCAGCGGCTTGTTCGGGTTGTCGATTATTCTGTTGTCGGTAGGATGGATTATCCGGGCCATATACTTCTTGCCGGAGCGGGATGATGTCGTTCTGCCCAATTCGGCAGACTCGGGCGACCAAGACGCCGGTGGCCCCGACGATCCAGTGGATGTCGTCAAGTCCTGGCCTAGCAGTCAGTCGTTCTTTTTGGCGGCCATAGTGCTGCTCGCCCTGCTTGGAGCTGCATGGTCTTACAGTGAGTATCAACGCATCCGGTCTGCAGCGGTCCCAGCGGATGCGACCAATAATTCGGGCGCGGTGATCACCGATATCGAGCCCTGACGATCTTTCTCTCCTTCCTCCTTGCCGCCAGCGCCTGCACCGTGACGGACGGAGGCACCATCAGATGCGGCAGTGAGCGCATCCGTCTCCTGGGCATCGATGCGCCAGAACTGCACGGCTGCCCGCGTAACCGGACCTGCGCGCCCGGCTCTGGCTCAGCCAGCAAGGCCAGCCTCCAGCGCCTCATCCGCGGCGATCTGCGCATCGAGCGCGTCGGCAAGGATCGCTATGGCCGCACGCTGGCGCAGGTCTATGCCGGCGGCCGCAACGTCGCATGCGAGCAGCTGCGTCAGGGCGGGGCTATCTACAAGCCGAACTGGGACAATGGGCGCCGGCTGGCGAAGGAGTGTCCTCAAGCAAGATATTGAGCAAGGTGGATCGAACGGCGCTAGGAAAATAGGATACGGGCCGCGATAGGGCGGGCCATGGAAAACATCGTCAGAACTATGCTCGACACTCTCATACGTGAGAGCGGATCAAACTATTCGGAGGTTTCGCGCCTGCTCGGCCGAAATGCCGCCTATATTCAGCAGTTCATTAAGCGTGGGTCGCCGCGCAAGTTGGAGGAGGAGGATCGATATGTCCTGGCCCGCTATTTCGGCGTGGATGAGAATGTGCTGGTGGCCGGAACTGAAACAGGTCACGAGAGATTGTATATAGGGGGAAATACCAATCATATTATTCCCCGCGCTTGGTTTAAAAACCTAAGGAGCAGTTCCCAACGACCTCATAGGCAAGTGCAAGATGGAGCAGGTGACATGCCTGATTTTGACGCGGGGCGGCTAGACACAGCAGAAGATTGCGTGCGGATCCTTGAGGCGGTGCTGGGCTGCATAGACGAGAAGATAAGCCAGCAAGCGCAGGGTAATGCGAGCATAGCCGCCGCACACATCCAGCATGCAATAGATCTACTTAACGAATCTGAGGCGCTCGAGTCCTAGTTGACGATCGCCGTCCTGTGCCCAAGAAAGAGATGCCCTCATCTTCTGGAGTGCTAATTCGGTCAAGACGAGGTTTGTTCTACGCCGGTCGACCTGATCCGGTATCCTTTGGACCAGCTTTCTTTCCTCGAGGATTTTGATCCACCGCATCCCCGTGGTTGCCGGGCATCCAGACGCGTGAGCCGCGCTGCTCAACGACACTTTTCGGCCGCCCGCTCCCTCAATGTAAAGATATAGGAGGAGGCTCCATGCGGGGTCTGCGAACAGATCGTCACTAAAGGCACGATTCCGCCCAGATTCTGCCCTCCACCACGCAAGTGCAACGGTTAGGAGGTCCGGCGTGCCAAAGCCCGATTTGGCATCCGACGCCGCAGGGGAAACCGTCATCCCAAGTGCAGCGGCAGCTTGCCGAATGCCTTCTTTCGCCTGCTTCAGCGCAGGACTATCATCCTTGGATGACTCCTTGTTATCCTCTTCATTTATCACTCTTATCATTCTGTACGCCCCGTTAATGATACATTCTATGCATCAAAACCTCCTCGCGCCAAGAGGGGGTGTTGTAATCATGGGGCTGGACATCTCCAAGCGGCCAGAATGGCGGCAGTTCAAGGGGACATACCTCCAATTTGGTTGCAGTTCCGCGCGACGGCGGCGCGATTAACCATGATCACTGCTCGTCGGGACATTCGGCATGGGAGTGGGGCATGTACGGCAAGTCTGTTGCGGCATCGTGTGATAGATCGATTCGCTGCAATTATCCGATGGTCACGCGAATGTCTGCGATCGGTCATCGCCCTTTTGGCATGGCGCTTAACGCAAGACTTATAGGGATGCTGTCAGGCGCGGAACGAGAGCATTTCTGGTGTTTCTTTGTCGGCGCGGACGACACCATCACTGACGGGTTCAGAGCAGTAGGGGATCGGATCTCGGTCAAGTTCGAGGCGCGCAAAATAATCCGACACGCAATGGATGCCAGCGCGGGAGGTGTTCTGCTCGTCCACAACCACCCCTCTGGTGATTCAACGCCATCGGCAGAGGACATCCGGGTCACTCGCGCATGGCATAGCACTTGCGGTTTGATAGACATCAAGTTTTGGGATCACATCATCGTGGGCGGTGAGGACTGCTTTAGCTTTAGGGACGCTGGCCTGATGTGATTACTCCTGACCGATTGCCGGAGGTATGCGCGGACGGTGCATTAATGATCTGGCAGGCCCGCCACGCGCAATCCGGTCCATCAGGCTATGTCGGGTCCTGAAAGGTGCGCGACCCCCTTGGGCATCGTGCCCAGGGCAAAATTGGGCTATCCGACAGGGGTGGTCTCGGTGCATGATGCGCCATGCTCAACGACTGGTCCGATCGCGAGCCTGACGCCCCGCCCGGCTGGGCCGCCCGCCTGCCTGTGTATCTGGTCGCGACGATCGTCGCGACAGGCACGGTGGCGCTGCTGGTCCAGATCGGGATGTCTATCGCAGCGATGATCCGCTAAACCGCGCTTGCAATCGCCGCCGGCCGCTGCGATCAGCCGGTCGGGGCTTGCCATTCGTTCGCATGTCCGCTGTCGTATAGCCGGCCGATCCGTGTGACCCGCCTACTTCGCTGGGCATGGATCAAACGCCCCCCGTCATCCGCATCTTTCGGCCCGGCACGTTCGTGTCGAACGAAGGGCAGTCTCTGTCATTCAGCGAGGCCGATCTGGCGGCGGCTGCCGCCGCTTATGATCGCGATGCCGATCCCGCCCCGCTGGTGGTCGGCCATCCCGCTATCGACGCGCCCGCTTATGGCTGGGTCAAGGGGCTGGTGCTCAAGGGCGGCGAACTGGTTGCCGAGCCCGAGCGGATCGAGCCTGCCTTTGCCGAGGCGGTGCGCGCCGGGCGGTACGCCAAGGTGTCGGCGCGTTTCTATCCCCCCGCCCATCCCGCCAATCCCAAGCCCGGCAGCTGGTATCTCAAGCATGTCGGTTTCCTGGGCGGCCATGCGCCCGGCGTGAAGGGTCTGGGCGTCGTCCAGTTTTCCGAGGGCGGCGACGAAGGCGCCCTCAGTTTCGATTTCCCCCTACCCAAGGAGACTGACATGGACAAATCCGCCCTGGAGGCGAGTTTTGCCGAGCGAGAAAGTGACATCGCCCGGCGTGAAGCCGAATTGGCAGAGCGCGAGGCGGCCCAGCAGCGCGCCGCCGTCCAGGCGCGGCATGCCGGCAATGTGAGTTTCGCGGAAGCGCTGGTGAGCGAGGTGCGGCTGGCGCCGGCTGGCAAGGCGCTGCTGGTCGGTGTGCTCGATCATCTCGACGCTGCCGCCGTCGCCAGCTTTGGCGAGGCTGGTGATATGACGCCGGCCGACGCGCTCAAGAAGTTGCTGTCGTCGTCCGTGCCGCTGGTCGACCTGGGCGAGCGGGGCAAGGCGCCCAAGGGTGATGCGTCCTATGTCAGCTTCGCCGCGCCTGCCGGCTATGAGGTCGATCCCGACCAGGCCGACCTGTATGTCCGTGCCACGCGCATCCTGCAGGACCATCCCGACATCAGCTGGATGGACGCTGTCCGCCGTGCCCAGGCCAGCTGACCGCCCGCCCTTCCTCCAGTCAGGACCAAAACATGCAGAAAACCTCTCTTTTTACCATGACCGCCATCGCGGCGGCGGCCGTCGCGGCCAATCGCTTCGTTGGGCTGCTCACCGGCCAGCATTGCGGCGCCGGCCTCAAGGCGCAGGGCGTGTCGCACTATGCGGCGGCGACTGGCGAGGCGTTCGCCGTCACTGTCTACGGCACGGAGATCGTGGAGACGGCCGGCGTTTTCGCCGCCGGTGCCGCGCTCAAATCCGACGCCGCCGGCAAGGCGGTGGCCCAGGCCGGCGACGGCGTGATCGTCGCCTATGCCGTCACGCCATCGACCGCCGCTGGCCAGAAGGTCGAGGTTCTCCTCTGCTTCTAATGCCCGTCGGGCGGCGATGACGGCCGCCCGGATACCGCCCAGGGGAGGCGGCCTGGAAGTCCAGGCGGCGCAACGGCCTCCCACCATTTTCAGAAAGGCTAGATTTCCATGACCATGAATGCGTCACAGCTGCGCGTCGTTGACCCGATCCTGACCCGGCACGCGCGGGGTTATGCCAATGCTGACTTTATCGGTGAAGCTCTTTTCCCGGTCGTCGACATGCCGACCCGCGCCGCCAAGCGTATCGAGTTTGATCGTGCCAGTTTCCGCCGCCGCCGCACCCGCCGCGCGCCGGGCGCGCCGATCGCCGCGCTGGAGTTCGGCTATGAAGGGAAGCCGGTCGCGCTCCACCAGGAAGCGTTGTCGGCGATCACGCCCATCGAATTTCAGGAGGAGGCCGGCGCTGTGCCCGGCATCGATCTGCAGCAGGTGTCCGTCGAAACGGTGTTGGCGGTCATCGCGTTGGAAAAAGAAATTCAGCGCGCGGAAGTCGCGCGGAACGCCAGTGCCTATGCTGCCTCGAACAAAGCGGCGCTCACCGGCACCAACAAATGGTCTGATCCCGATAGCGACCCGCTCGTGCAGGTTAGCGACAGCAAGGAAGTAATCCGCAAGCGGATCGGGCGGCGGCCAAACACCCTCGTTCTGGCGGGCGGGCTTACGAGCAAGCTGCAAGTGCATCCCAAGATCAAGGAGCACTATAAGCATACGACGTCCTCCACTATTACCATCGCGATGCTCGCCGCTTATTTCGACGTTCCGAACGTGGTGTCGGGAGACGGCATCTACGACAATGCGGATGGGAGTACATCGGACATCTGGGGCGGTGACGCGATTTTGGCATGGGTGCCGCCCGCCGGCCAGCGCCAGATGCCGCTACCCAGCTACGGCTACACCTACCAATTGCGGGGCCATCCGCTGGTCGAACCTGCCCGCTGGGATGGCGATATCCGCAGCTGGAAGAACGATGTGCTCGACGAATTCTCTGCCGAACTGGTCGGCGCCGACGCCGGCTTCCTGTTCGAGAACGCGCTCTGATCCTTGGCGTTCTGGCCGGGCGGCGGCGCTGGTTCCGTCGCCGCCCGCGATGTTTGTGGTGGAGTGTCCCATGCGCATATTTGAAGTTCTGACGCCGCTGCGCGGCACGCCCGAGGGCGATAAGCCTGCCGGCGCCTTCGTCCCCGAGGAATTGATCTTTGACGATATTGACGCGCTGCTGGCGTGCGTCGCAATCCGGGAGATTGATGTCGCGACGGCGGCCGGCCGAAGCGAGGGCGATGAAGGCGAGCAACTCGAACAGTTCGATGCGTCCGCGCCGCCTGCTGGTGAAACAATCCAGGCGGGCCAGGATGGCGTGAGGGGGGTGGATAGCGGCGGCCCGGCCGTGTCTGAACCCACCCCCCAGATCCCGGCCGCAAAGTCGCGCCGTAGGCCGAAGGTCACGGACGCATGATCGCCTGCGCTGCCATGTCTGTCGAGCCCCTGCATGTCCTTTGAAACCATCCTGAAACAGCCGTCCGAGCAGTTGCGCCGGCCGATGATCTTCAACGGCGTCTCGACCATCCAGGCGCTGCATTCGGTCGAGGCGCGCGCGCGGGGGCTGGTGCCGGGCGCGACGGCGCTGGACGTCGTGCCGACCCTGTTCGCGGGCGCGCTCACGCTCGCCATTTCCGGCGGCGCGGATGGCGAACGTTATCTGGTCACCGCCATCGCCGACGACGCGGACGGGGCGCGGGCGGAAACGGAACTGGAGGTTGTCGTCCTGAACGCCGCCTGGGCCATGCCGGATGGCGGCGCGCCCTATCTGACGATCGCTGAATTTGTCGATCGGTTCGGCCTGCCTGAAATCGTGCGCGCAACCGATCCCGACGGGTCGGGCCGCATCGACCGTACCTTGCTGGTCGGCGCGCTGGTGAGCGCCCAGGCGGTGGCGGATGCGCATATCGCGTCCCGCTATGCCGTGCCGCTGATCGACGTGCCGTTCGTGGTCAAGAAGATCGTCGGCGATCTGGCGCGCGCGGAACTCTATCCCGCTGGCGCGCCTGATGGCGTCGCTGATCTGGCCAAGACGTCGATGCGCATGCTGGAACGGATACAGTCCGGCGCCATGCCGGTCCCGGCCGCGACGCCGCCGGCCGACGCCGTGGGCGACAACCAGATACTGATCGCGCCGGGCTATCGCGCCTATCCCGATGGTCTGAAGGGCTATTGATGACCGGGCGCTTCGATATCTCGATCTCGCTGGGCGTCGCCGATCTGGACGCGGCGCTTGATCGCGCGGTGAAGGGCGGGACGGACATGCGTCAGCCCATGGGTGAGGTGGCGGAGGAATGGCTGGACCATGTCCGCGCCCGCTTCGACCAGGAGCGCGATCCGTTCGGCGTTCCCTGGAAAAAGCGGTGGGCCGATCCGTCCGCACCGGACGATGCCAGTCGCAAGCTGCTGCATCTCACCGGTGATCTTGAGCGGGTGATCGTGCCCGATTTCGGGTCCGACTTCGCGCAGGTCGGCGTGCTCAAGACGGCCGGGCCGGCGCGCTATGCGCGCATCCACAATGACGGCGGAACGATCGTGCCGCGCCACAAGGCGGCGCTGTCCTTCGGGGGGCGGCTGGTGTCCAGGGTGGTAATGCCCAGGCGGCAATATATCGGCGACGGCCCGGCCGAGCGGGCATCCGTGGTCGAGATATTCACGGATTTCCTGCGCGGTCTGTTCAGGGGGGCGTCGTCATGATCGCGCAGCGGCCGATCGTCGACCGCCTGGGTGCGGCCGGGTTCAGGACGGTCGAAGGCATTTTGGAGTGGGCGGGCCTCACCGACCCGCCTCGCGCGCTGCCCGCGCTGTTCGTCGTGCCCGAGGCCGAGGATGCCCAGCCCAACCGGCTCGCCACCGGCATGATCGACCAGGCGGTGTCCGAAACCTTTGGCGTGATCGTCGTCGTCGGCGCGCGGGCGCGGGGCCCGGGGCAGGTTGATGATCAGCTGAAGGACGTCACGGACCGGGTGCGGGACGCCCTGCTTGGCTGGCGCCACCCGGAAGCGTCGCGCCCCGCCGAATTTGCCGGCGGCCGGCTGTTGTCCGCCGACGGATACCGGGTCGCTTGGCTGGTCCGGTTTAGGATTTCTCTGCATTTGAGGAAGGAAAGTCAATGACCCGCCGAGGGAAGGCCGATCCGGCCGATACCCGTCCAGGCCGGCCCGTTCAGGCCGCGCCGACCAGCCCCCGCCCGCGCGATGCGGCGGGCAATGAACTGGACCAGTGGGGCCTGCCGATCGCCGGCCCGCTGCGCGCCGCCCGCCTGGCCGGTCTGGCCAAACCCGATCCCAATGTAGAGCCGGAGGCATGGGCCTCTGTCGGCACCGGGGCGGCGCTGGTCGCCCCGGCCGCGCCGGATGCGAAGGAGGAAGCCGATGGTTGACGCCGCCAAGGTCCTGTTGGGCAAGAAGGAAACGACCTACGCCACCGACGCCGCGCCGACCGGCGCGGCCAATGCCATTCTCACCCGCAATTTCAGCACCAAGCCGGTGGAGAGCGATCGGCTGGAGCGGAACCTGGACCAGCGCATCTTCGGCGCGCGCGCGTCGGCGGCCACCAGCCAGCGGCGTACCATGAGTTTTGAGGTCGAACTGGCCGGGTCCGGCGCGGCCGGAACCGCCCCGCCCTGGATGGAATTGCTGGAAGCGTGCGGCATGGCGGCTCCCGTCGTTACGGCCGGGGTCAGTGCCGCGCAGGGTTTTGCGGCGCCGGGCGCGGCGGCGTCATCGCTCACTCTGCATGATTATATGGCGGATCAGCGCCGCAAGACGGTGGGAGCGGTCGGGACATTCTCGATCGACCTGACCGCTGGTGCGTACGGCTTTTTCGGCTTCCAGATGACGGGTCTTATCCCGGCCACCGCTCCCTTCGACAAGAGCGCGGCGCCCGCGTCGACGCTCACACGGTGGAAGCAGCCGCAGGAGGTGAATGTCGACAATACGACCGTGTCGCTCGACGGCTATTCCTGCATCATGCGCAGTTGGCGCGCGGAGGCGGGTGTTGATGTCGCCCTGCGCAATCTGGTCGGGTCGCGCTATGTCCGGCGCGGCAACCACAATCTCACCTCGACGCTGCTGATCGAGGCGCCGGACGTAGCGACCAAGGATTATATTGCCCGGCTGCGCGCGAACGACCTGGTCGCGTTCGGCCTGACCCATGGCGCCCTTGCCGGGGGCACCACTGCGTTCGCATCCCCCAAAGTGCAGATCGCCGACATCGTCGAAAGCGAGGAAAATGACATCCTCATGTGGTCGCTGTCGCTGATCCACACGGTCGACGGCGGATCGCCGGACCTGACCATCACCGCAACCTGACACCCGAGTATCAGTCCATGTTCAAGATCGTTTCAGAGCCCCTGATCTGGTGGCCGGTCACCTTTCCCGGCGTGGGCGAGGATGGCGACGTCGTCGAAAACCGTTTCGAGATGCGCTTCCGCGTCATGGGCGAGGATGCGCATCTCGATTTCCTGACGCGCGTCAACGCAAGGGGCGCCGTCGTCGTGGGCGAGGATGCCGTCACGGCGCCCAGCGCGGCGGCGAGCGAGGTCGTGCTGGAGATCGCGCGCGATTGGCGCGGGGTCGGCGCCGAAAATGGCGAACCGCTGAAGTTCGACGCGGCGCATCTGCGCCAACTGCTCGACGTGCCCAATGTCTTCACCGCCGTTTTGCGCGCTTATGCCGCGTGCCGTGCCGGCCGCGCAGAGGCCCGCGCGGGAAACTGAAAGCCGCCGCGCGCGCCTGGGCCAGCGGGCGCGGCGGCGCCAGGAAGAAGGCCGACGACGCTTTGACCCAGGCCGCCATTTTGCCCGACTGGATGGAACGCCGGATCGCGGACCAGAGCGACACGATCGAACTGGCGCCCGATGAAGCGACCGCGTTCAGCCTGTTCGCGGCGCTCGGCACGCAATGGACGCGGCATGCCATGACCGGCCTGCGTCTGGGTATCGACTATTCGGTCATCCCGGCCACCGCGCAAATGATGGACATCGTGATGACGCCCGGTCTGCTGCTGGACCTGCGCATCATGGAGAGCGCCGCCCTGGATGAATTCGCGAAGGTGCGGCGATGAGCGAGATTGCCGTTGGCGTCCGCCTCACGGGCGATGGGTCGGGTCTGGTCGGCCAGCTCAAGCTGACCCAGGCGGAATTTGACCGGCTCAAGGCGAAGGCGGACGAAGTCTCCGCGCGCCTTGGCAGGCTCACGTCCGCGACCGAGGGGACGTCGCGCGCGCAGGTCGACGTCGCAAACACGGCCAAGGCGGGGCAAGCGGAACTCGGGCGGCTGGCGGCGACCGAGGTCGCCGGCGCCACCGCCGCGCGTGACCTCGCGTCGGCGACCGGAGCAGTGCCGCGCGCGCATGTCGATGTCGTAAACACGGCTAAGACGGTGCAAGCGGAACTCGGGCGGCTGGCGGTGGCCGAGGTCGCCGGCGTAACCGCCGCACGCGACCTCGCGTCGGCGACGGGAGCGGTGTCGCGGGCGCACGTCGACAGCGCGGTCAAGGCCGGGGTGGAACGGGCGGAACTCGACCGGCTCGCAATGGTCGCGGTCGGCGGCGCCGCCGCCGTGCGTAATCTGACGGTGGCGACGCTCGGCAGTGGCGCGGCGATGGAGCGCGCGGCGACCGGCGCACGGTCGGCCGGCTTCCAGTTGAGCGACCTGTCCTCCAAGTCCGAAGCCCAGGTTCGCGCGCAGCGGCGCCTGGCGGACGCGTCGGGCAAGCTGACCGGCAATATAGGATTGCAGCGGGCCGGATGGACGCAGCTGGGTTACCAGATGCAGGACATTGGTATCCAGTATTCGATGAATACCCGGCTCAGCCAGATCATGGCGATGCAGTCGGGACAGTTGTTCGGCGCGATCAATATGATCGCCCAGAGCAGCGAGAATGCGGGCGGCAAGCTGGGAAAGTTCGCGTCCATCATGGGCGGGCCGTGGGGTATAGCCGCGACGGTTGCGATCTCTCTGGGCTCGGCCCTGTGGTCGACCCTGTCGAAGGTGGACGATGCCAGCGAGGATGCGGCGAAATCCACCATCAATTTCAGTTCCAGCCTGACCGCCCAGCAGAGCATCGTCGATAGTTCGACCGACGGCATACGTCAGTTGGAGGAGGCGACGCGCAGCCTGATCAACACACAGGCGATCCTGCTCGACAATCTGCAGGCCGTATCGCGGGCGAGCGTCGGCGAACTGGAAGGGCAGTTGGTGGACCTAGACGGCAAGATTGCCGGATTGTCCAAGGGACGGCCGCCCTCCGGCCTCAATCCCACTGCCGAATGGCTATGGACAAAACTGGCAGCCTGGTACGGTGAGGGTGATGGCCGCACGGCTTCCGCGCAGATCGAGGATCTGAACCAGAAGCGGACGACCATAGCGCGCGCCCTTGAAAGTGCGCGCTTGTCGCGTACCCGTTCGCAGGTTGCCCTGGAAGAGCGGGCTGCGGTGGAGCGTGCCGACCCCGATCAGGCGCGCCGGGGTGAGATAGAGCGAGAGCGCGCCCGGCTGCGCGAGCGTCGGCAGTTCACGGTGAACCTTCAGCGTGGAGATGTACCGCTAGCGGACACCCCGTCCCTCGAACAGATCAGCGCGGCTGATTTCGATCGGCAGATGGCGGAACTCACGCGACGCGAAAATGCGCTGAAAAACCGCCAAAAACCGAAAAAGGACAACAGCGCGGCGAAGGCGGCGCGCGAAGCCGAGCGCCTAGCCCTGTTCGGGGAGCGCGCGGAAGAGGCGATTGCGCGGCTGAACGACCAGTTCAATCTGGCGCCGCGCGACATTGATCGCGCCCGGCAGGCGACGGCGTCGCTCGACGACATCATCGCCGACCTGGAGAAGCGCAAGCCCCAGAATTTCGAGGTGCTGATCGCGCAGGCGCAGGCGGTCAAGCCGCTGATCCAGGACAGTCTGCAGCGGCCTATCCGCGACATGCTGACCGATCAGGCGCGGCAGGTTGAATTGGGCCGGCTGCAATTGGCCGGGCGTCAGAATGAGGCGGCGGCGCTGCAATTGACCTGGACGCTCATGGACAAGCTGGGCGTCGAAAGCGAAGAGCAGCTGGCGACCGAACTGGCGAAGCGCGGCGTCACCGCCGACCAGGTCCAGATGCTGTACGACAATCTGGACGTGCTGCGGCAGCAGACGCGCGAGATGCGCGGCCAGCAGGAGTTGTTGCAGGCCTTCCTGACCGCGACCGGCGACATGAAGGAAAATGTCCGCCAGACGTTCGAGGGGTTGCGGCGCGACGGACCCAAGGCGGTCGGCGATTTCTTCAAACGCTCAATGGACGTGGGCGATCGGCTGTTCGCGGATGTCATCACCGAAAAGCTGTTCGGCGGGCTGTTCCGTGATTGGGAAGATCAGCTGACCGGCGCCGACAAGGTCAGCAAGGCCGGCGATAAAATGGCGAATGCGGTCGATCGCGTCCGCGATGATATCGGCCGCGCGGGCAGCGCGATCGCCGATCTGGGCAAAGCCGCATCGGGCGCGGCTGCGGGTATCAGGGGCGGCGCAAGCGGCGCAGCGACAGACGTGATCGTTCCCGAATGGTTCGTGCCGCCGGGCTGGATCAAGGGCGATGACGGCCGGGTGTTCGATCCCGACGCGCCCATCGAGGTGACGGGCAAGAGGCCGAACCTCGCCAGTGAACTGAAATCAGGGTTCCGCGAAGGGTTTGAAAGTGTCTTCGACGATCTGGAGAAGGGCCTCGACCGCATCTTCAGGGACGTATTCGGCGACAAGGGGCTTTTCAGCGCGTCGCTGGGCAAGACGCTCGGTCAGACGTTCGGCCATGCACAGCTGGGCGGGACGGCCGGGAGCCTCGTAACCGGCCTGTTGGGGGTGAAGGGCAGCGCCACGGGCGGGATGATCGGCGGCGCGATCGGCGGCGCCGTCGGGAAGGCCTTCGGCTCTGCTCTCGGCCCGGTAGGATCGATCGTGGGCGGCGTGCTAGGGTCGCTCACGGGCGGCCTGCTCAAGAAAACCAAATATGGCACGGCGGCCCTGTCGGGCGGCGACGATGCCGACGTTTCCACGCGGGGCAATAGTTCCAGCCGCGAAAAGGCGTCGGTCGGTCTTGCCAGTTCGGTGCAGGACACGTTGGCGCGAATCGCGGAGGAGTTCGGCGGCGAGGTCGGCAGCTTCAACACGTCGATCGGCGTGTACAAGAAGGATTATCGCGTCTCCACCAGCGGCCGGACGGGCAAGCTGAAGAATAAATATGGCGACGTCCGCGACTTCGGCGACGATGAGGCCGGCGCCATCGCCTTCGCGACGATCGACGCCATCGCAGATGGCGCGATTGAGGGGATTAGCGACAAGGTCGCGAAGGCGTTGCGATCGAGTCCTGATCTGGACGCTGCAATTGCCGAGGCGCTCAAGGTTCGGGAGGTCGAGCAGCTGCTGGGCGGCCTGACCGGCGAACTGGAGCGCGCGTTCAAGGAACTCGAAAATCAGGCCAAGGAACGGCTGCGGATCGCGGCGGATTATGGCTTCGACATACTTGAAATCGAGAAGCGCAACGCGGAAGATCGCGCGAAGCTGGTCAACGACATATTGGCGACCCGGATCGGCTCGTTGCAGGACATGCTCGACGATTTCCGGTTCGGCGATCTGTTTGAAGGATCGCTGGTTGACCAGCGCGAGGCGCTGCTGGTCGAGATCGCAAAGGCGCGGTCGGCGGCCGAAGCGGGCGATGATGGCGCGGCCGACACGCTCGCCAACCTGTCCCGCCGCCTGATCGACCTCTCGCGCGATGCCTATGGCACGGCCGGCGCGGAATATGCGGCCGATCGTGACAATGCGATCAGCGCGGCCGAGGCGGTCATCAAGATCGAGAATGACCGGGTCAAGGCGGCGCAGGATGCGGTCGCGGCGCAGAACGCCAAGCTTGATACGGCCAACCAGCTGGCGAACGAGCAGGCCGACGCGCTGGTGCGGATCGACCAGGGCATCCAGACTTTGATCACGGTGTTCGGCCGCACCATATCGATCCCGGTCGACACGTCGCTGGTGGCGCGATGAGCGTCCTCACGCGCATCCGTATCTGGCCGCGCGTGGCGGCGTCCGGCGCTGCCGTCGCGGTGTTTCTGGCCGGCGGCTCCGATCATCGGCCCTATCATGACGGCGCCGCCCATTATCAGGCCGGCATCGTCGCCCATCCGCGTTTCGAGGCGTCGATCAGCTTTGACGATGACGGCTGGGGCGCGCGGGCGGTGCCCACGGCCGCCGCGATCGGCTGGATGCCGGCCGAGCCTGCGCGGCTCGACGGGATGGCAGCGCTCTATTGGCGCGATGCCACGATAGAGGTCGACCGCGTCGCCAACGGCGTTGTCACCCGCCGCCTGACCGGCACGGTCGCCGAAGCGGCGATCGACGGCGGCATGCTGCGCATCACTTGCGCAGATCTGGCGCAGCGGCTCGACAAACCCTTCGCGCCCGCGACCTTCGACGGCACGGGCGGCATCGAGGGCGGCGATTTCGCGACCGGGAGGCCCAAGCGCCGCAGCTTCGGCCGAGTGTGGAATGTCGAGGGGCGGCTGCTCGACCAGGCGAACAATATTTATGAGTTTGGCGATCCGTCCCGGCCCCTGCTGGCTTGCACGGCGCTGCGCGACAAGGGGCGGGCCGGCGCGCTGGGGATCGTCGCCTGGCAGGGCAGCATCGCCGCGACGCTGGCCGCCCTGAAGGCGGCGGTGCCGGTGCGCGGCGGCGGTGTGTTCGCGCCGTCGATCGCCTGCGCCAAATGGTGGACCCAGCCGGCCGGGCCGCTGACCGCCGACCTCCAGGGCGAGGCGGCGGGCTATGCGGAGACGCCAGCCGGGATCGCGGCGCAGCTGCTCGTGGCGGCGGGCGGCCCGGCCATCTCCAACCTTGCCGCCGCCGTGGCGCTGCGGCCCGGTGTCAGCGGGCTGCACATCGGCGACACGAGCGAGACGACGGCCAGCGCGCTCGACCGCCTGCTCCAGCGCGTCACCCTGCTGTGGACGGTGACGCCGGCCGGGTCGATCGAAGTGCGGCAATGGACGTTCAGCGGGCCTGTCGAGGCCCTGAACGCCGTTTACATCGGCCGTGAAAGCACGATGCAACCGGTCAAGAGCCGGCAGGTCGGGTACAGGAAGAACGAGCGCCAGCATGGCGAAAGCGAAATCTCCATCGCGCTCCAGGCGGAGGATGTCGTTTACGAAGACGGCACGACCGCCGAAGACCTGAAGCCGGCCGAAAAGGACGCGACCAACGGCGCGCCGGAGGGCACCACCGTTGCCGGCACCCCTGCCGAGCAGCTGGTGGCGGACACCGCCCAGGCGCAGATCGATATCGCGGCGGCGCAGGAACAGGTCGCGGAACTGATCGAGACCTATGGCACGACCGCCGCCGCGTCCGCCTCGGCCGCGCAGACCGCAGCCACGATCGCCGAACAGGCCGCCGCCAACGCGCAAAGCGCCATGGATGATGCGGAGGCGGCCTTCGCGGGCAGTGTCACGGCGAGCGCTGCCGCGCTCGCTGCCAGGACGGCGGCCGAAACGGCGCGCGACCTGGCCGTCACGGCAAAGGCTGATGCAGAGGCGGCCTTTGCGAACAGCACCACCGCCAGGGACGCGGCGGTTGCCGCCAGGACGGCGGCCGAAACGGCGCGCGATCTGGCCGTCACGGCCAAGACCGATGCGCAGACAGCCTTTGCGAACAGCACCACCGCCAGGGATGCAGCCATCGCCGCCAGGACGGCGGCTGAAACGGCGCGCGACCTTGCCGTCACGGCCAAGACCGATGCGCAGACGGCCTTCGCGAACAGCACCACTGCCAGGGATGCTGCGCTTGCGGCTAAAACCGCATCCGAACTTGCGCGCGACAATGCGCAGGCGTCCGCGACCAACGCCGGCAACAGCGCCACTGCTGCGAGCGGGTTTGCGAACACCGCATCCACCAAGGCGACGGAGGCCGGCAACAGCGCGACCGCGGCCGCCGCGTCGGCGGTGTCGGCTGCCAGCAATTATTCGTCGGCGGTCGGCGTCGTCATCGCCGCGCTGCCGGAGCGCTATGCCGCTGCCAGTGATCCGTACTTCAGCGCCTCGGTCACCGGCGCGCCCGCAACGAACGCGCCTCTGATCGCCAACTTTACGTCGGATGACGGCTATCCGGTTCGGTCCATCACCATCAGCAGCGGCACCAGCGACTGGGCGCAGCGCGGGGTGTTCGCGCCGGTTCCGGGCCGCATCTATGAGGTCGAGTATGAGTATGAGGTAAGGTCGGTCAACGGCGGCGTCGTCCGCGTGCGCGTCCGCACCCTCGACGCCGCCTATGCGACCATCGGCTTCCACAGCGTGACCGGCCCTTCCAGCGTCGGCGTCCACGTCCACACGCTCAAGATCAGTGATGTCGCGGCGCCCGGAGTCCAGGCCTGGAACGCCAGCACGGTGCATCTGCGCGCCTATATCCGGCTGGACGCTGCTGGCGGATCGATCACGGCACAGATGCGCCGCATCACCGTGCGGGACGTCACCGCGCGCGAGGCAGCCACCACATCGGCCAGCGCCGCCGCCAACAGCGCCAGCGCGGCCGCCACCAGCGCGACCAACGCCGGGACCAGCGCGACCGCCGCGCAGACCAGCGCCACCAACGCGGCCACGCAGGCCGGCAGTGCCCAGACACATGCAAACAATGCATCCACTTCGGCGACCAACGCCGCCGGTTCCGCCAGCGCCGCATCGATCAGCGCCGGGGCCGCCGCCAACAGTGCGACCAATGCAGGCGCCAGCGCCGGGGCGGCATCGACCAGCGCCGGCACCGCATCGACGAAGGCGAGCGAGGCGGCGACCTCCGCCAGCGCGGCGGCGATCAGCGCGACGACGGCGACCACCAAGGCGGGCGAGGCATCGACCTCCGCGACGCAGGCGTCCACCAGCGCGACCACCGCCAGCGGCCATGCCTCCAACGCCGCCAGCAGCGCCACCAATGCCGCGACCAGCGCGACCAGCGCGGGCAGCGCCACCATCGCCGGCAACTCGGCCACATCCGCCACCGGAGCGGCCAACACGGCAACCACCAAGGCCGGAGAGGCGTCGGCCTCGGCCTCTTCGGCCGGCACCAGCGCCGCCAGCGCCAACACGTCGGCGACCAATGCGGGCAATTCGGCCACTTCTGCGAGCGGCTTTGCCAACACCGCGTCGACCAAGGCCGCCGAAGCCGCCACGTCGGCCACCTCCGCGTCCGGCAGCGCCACATCGGCCAGCGGCAGCGCGTCCGCCGCATCGACCCATGCCAGCAATGCCGCCACCTTTGCGGGGCAGGCCAATACAGCGGCTACGACCGCCGGCACGCAGGCCACGGTCGCCACCAACGCAGCGGCGGCCGCGCAGACATCGGCCAGCGTCGCGGCCCAGATCGGCGCGGGGTCGATCAACGGCAACCCGGTGTTCGCCGACTGGACGACGGGGCAGGCCCTGCCGATTGGCTGGAGCAGCGTGGGAGCCGGCTATACCGCCACGCGGGTCGCGGGCGCCCAGAGCCCCTGGGCGCTGGGACTGACGCAGGCGTCCAGCACGGCGACGATCGTCGGCGTGCAGACGGCGTCGTTCGCGGACGGCAGCGTGCAGACCGGCGGCTGGTATGTGCTGGAGGTCGACGCCGAATATGTGAGCGGCGATCTGCGCGGCGCGGGTGTCCGGTGGCGCTGGCTCAATGCGGCCGGCACGGGGGTCGGGCAGGATTTCGTGTCCTTCTTTACAGACGCGGACATAACCGGCGCGACCGGCAACGGTACGGCCGGCATCACGCGACGCTGGCGCAAGCTGGTGCAGGTGACCAATTCCAACGTCAGGGGCTGGGGGTTGTGGGCGCTCACCCGCTATAACAATATGCCTGGCTATGTCGCGTCGGCGACGGCCAATGCTTTCACCCTGCATAAGGTCGCCTTCCGCCCCGCGTCCGACCAGGAGATCGCCGCCAACAAGGCAACCGCCGATATCGCCACCGTGTCGGCAACCGTCGACACGCAGACCACGGCGCTAGCCACCCTGAACAGCCAATATGCCGGAATTTCCACCACCGTCGCGATCCAGGGCGTGACCATCACGTCGCAGGCGGACGCGATCACCACCGTCCAGAACAATGTGACCACGTTGTTCGGACGCGCGGGGGTGACCGTGGACGTCAATGGTCTGGTCACCGGATGGGCGACCAACAATAACGGCTCATATGGCGATTTCACCGTCAGCGCCAACGGGTTCAGGATCGTCAACCCCTCGAGCGGCGTGGCGCATTTCCTGGTCGAGAACGGTGTCGCCTATCTGCGCGGCGTCGAGGTCGACACGATCAAGGCGGGCGCGGGCAAGTCGGCGCAGACCGGCACGATCAACTCCAGCGGGGCTGTTGCAGGCACAGGCATCGCCAATGAGATCGTGGTGCTCACCAAGGATGTCACCCTGCTCGCCACTGGCACGTTGACGGTGCTGGCGCCGGTCGCCCTCAGCTTCGGGACTGCGTCGCCATCCAACTATTCGTTCTGGCTGCGGATCGGCGGGGTCAACGTGTTTTCGGTCGGCGGCGCGGCCGTGGCGCTGGGCCTGACCCTGGCGGGATCGCGCGAGGGGCTGGCCGCCGGCACCTACACGATCGAACTGGTTTTTGCGGGGCCAAGCAATGTAACCGTCCAGGGCCGCAACTTCACCCACACGACCATCTACACCTGAAGGAAGGAAGGAAGACCCGTGCTTAAACTGAAACTTGCGACCGGCGAACGCTTCGAGATCGCCGCCTCTGCCATCAACATCGTCGAGGAAGCCCCTGGCGATCAGAAGGGCTGCATCATTGCCTATGACATAGGCGAAGGTGTGACGGATGCCGCGCTGTCGGACCAATATGGCTTCGTCAGGAAGGCAGTCCTCGACGTGCGGGGCATCGTCAACCCGATCGAGGTCACCCGCGTCGACCAGGAGGGCGGCACCAATCTGGTCACCTTCTCCCGCGATCGGATCATCGCGCGTCTGGAAGTCCGGGACAGCCCGACCGGCGTCAACGTCCGCCTCCATGTCGCAAGCGGCGAGGGCAGCTTCCGCATCGATGTCGCAGACACGCTCGACCAGCTGGACGGCGTCGAAAGCCCTGCCGTGCGGAAGAGCAAGCGGCGCCTCACCCCTAAAAACCAAGGAGAATGACCATGACCATCGAAACCCCCAGCATCCCCGACTTGCAGGCCCAAAAAGCCGCCATAGACGCGCAGATCGCGGCCGCCTCGCTCGCTGGCTTGCTGGCCGCGTCCACCGTCCTCCACCGCACATCGACGGGCAAGGTCGCCGATGACCTCGAAGCGCTGCAATCGGCGCTTCCCGCCGGCGAGATGGCGGCGCAGCAAATCGGCAATGTCATCAACATCATCCGCTCGGTCACCGGGCTGATCGATGGCGAGGTCGCCCGCGTCCAGGCGATCGTCGACGCGCAGCCGGCGCCATGAACGTCGACGCCGAATTTGGAGCCTGGCTCCGCTCGGCATGCCTGATTGCCGTCTCCAGTTCTTCGGCGCTGGAGGCGGCATGGGGTGACCTGGCTGCGGTTGGCGATCTGGTGTCTCCGCTCGCCAACAAGGCGGATGCGCAGGCCGAGGCCGCGCGCCAGATCACCCTCTTCGGCGTGCCGATGGTTATCGAAATATTGCAGGTCGCCGGGCTGCGCGTCGACCTCGTCGGCAGGCCCGTCACGCTCACCGCCAGCCGGGCCGGCTATGCGGGCAGCCTGACCGTCTTCGTGCTGGGCGCGCGCGAGGTCGACGGCGTCGAGCGCACCAATTTGACGGTTTTGCGGAGGCTCGCATGAGCGGCGTGCTGATCATCAAGCCCCTGCCGATTGCTGCAGTGACCACCCTGTCCGGGGCCGCCGTCACGAACATCCTTACCGCCGATCCGAACGAGGCATGGATCGCGGGCGGCCTCTGGGCCGTCGCGTTCGAGGTGGACATGGGCGCGATCGTCACGGTCGACAGTTTCTATCTCGGCTACACAAATGCCGATGCGGCCGCGACCTGGAGCATCCAGCGCGGCACGGGGCTGGGCACGGGCCTGACGACCATCAAGCCATCCGGGCCGATGCGCCCGGCCGACAGCGCCGGCCCGCGCCATCATGCCTTCGTCCGTCTCGCCGCGCCGGTGGAGTCGCGCTATTTCCGCATCACCATCCCGCAGGCCGGCGACGCGCCTCTGTTCATCGGGGCGCTCGTGATCGGCCACGCGTTCGAGAAGCACCGCGAGTTCGGCGCCGGGCGCACCGTCGTCGATACGGGCGCCAGGCAGGATTTGCCGGGCGGCGGGTTCGGTATCGGCGAGGGGGTTACCAAGGCGCAGTTCAATTTCTCCTTCGTCGACCTGACCGACGCCGAAACGGCCACCCTCTGGGCGCTGAAGAAGGATCGGGGCCTGACCCGCCCGGTGCTGGTCGTGGAAGATGCAGATGCAGCCGCCGATTTAAACGAAGCGATCCACTATGGCGTGTTTGAGCGCTTCCAGCCATATGAGCGGGTGGACCCGGCCAACACGCGCTGGGCCGGTGTGGTGACGGACTGGGCATGATGTCCGCCGCCGTATATCCGCGTAGCGCGGGCGTCGCTGCGATGCCGCCGTTCATGACCCAGGCATCATCCATCCGAACCAAAATCGCCGCGCTGATGGGGTCGGCCGCCGCAGCATCCGCTTTGCTGGGCGGCCTTACCCTGTGGGAGGGCAAGCGTAATGTCGGCTATCTCGACATTGCCAAAGTGCCCACCGCCTGCATGGGCGACACGCAGAATGTGGTCGTCGGCAAATATTACAGCGACGCAGAATGCGAGGCGCGGCTGGAGCGGCAAGCGCTGACGCATCTTGAGGGTGTGCTGAAATGCACGCCGCGTCTGAAAGGGCGCCCTTACCAACTGCAGGCGGCAGGGTCGCTCGCTTATAATATCGGTGTCGGCGCCTATTGTGGATCGACCGCCGCCAAGCGGTTCCAGGCAGGCAACTGGGGGGGCGGTTGCAGCGCTCTGCTGCTCTGGGACAAGGCCCGCGTGGGCGGCAAGCTGCAGACAGTCCAGGGTCTCGCGAATCGGCGGCAGTGGGAATATAAGGTCTGCATGAAGGGGGTGGCGTGATGTTCGGCCGCCTCGCCAGGGCCTTGCTGGCCAGCCTCATCGCCGATCTAGGCGGCGTCGTGATCGCGGCCGCACGGCGACGCCTGGAGCGCAAGTTGGGCGATGCTCCCGAGGCAGGCGACGAGGCTAACCCCAGGGCATTAAAAAAGGCGCCTGAAGCGCCTGTGCAACTACCCTGAACTGCTCTTTCTCATCGTAATTTCTGGCCTGAATGAAGGGGGACATGAGGAACTAGAGGGGAAGATTGCCGGGATTATGTAGGATTGGCCGGGCCAATATGGGACAAAAATCGGGGATTTTCGTGGGTTTCGTGACGTGGCGCCCCAAAAAATGGGCGTCGGGGCTGTGTCTAGAGTGAGGGGCGATTTAGACAGCGCTGGGACCAGAGCGTTTAGAGTGTGACCGGGTTAAAAGGGTTTAAGAAGGTGGATCGCGCGATCCTTCTTAGAGCCCCGGAAACGGCGCTTTAAAACCTTTTAGGCTTCATTTTGCGGGGACGGTGCCGAGCCAAGCCCAGCCAAAATCTAAAATAGAAGTGGGACCCATCGCGTCCCAGTTGTCAAATGAGGTCCCACTTTCGAAAAAGCGCGGAAAAGTCGGCCCTATCATGGCACTGCCGTCGATATCCATGTTGCCAGGGCGTACCGAAGTGGGCGGATTTTCAGAGCGCCTGATACAGCGCGTTGAGTGGCGCGGCGAGCAAGGCGCAGATCGTCAGCACCAGGATGAAGACGGCCTCAGCCAATAGCAGCATGCGTTTCCAGCGCGGGCCGTCCATCGTCATTCGTCCTGCTGCAACAGATCGGGATCGGGAAGCGATGCTATGATATCGGAGGGTTGAACGCCATAGGCGACCGCCAAGAGGTCGATCTCGCTCATGCGAACGCGGTCTCCCAAAGATAGCAATCGAATACGTGCCGGCGCCAGTCCCGTGGCCTTGGCGAGCGCTGCATCACCATAGCCATGCTGGAATTGCCAAGCGTCGAACCACCCCGAGCCCGTGCGGATTGCATGGGCGACGGGGTGGGCATGATCATACGGGAAATAGAGGGCGCGCATGTCCACGGGTTTAGCGCCCTTGTGTCGCGACCTCGCCATCAGAGCCGCTGTCCTTCGCGACGCGCAATGATGCGGTCAATGCGGGACAATTCCGGTTTCAGACGGCGGGTTGTCCCATACCCTTCACGGGGCAGGACCGGGACCAGTTCATGGGTCGTCCAAATTTCCGCGAGAGGGTGCAGGTAGAACTGGGGCGACGCCCCCGAGACCACGTCATGCTCATCCAAGCTGGCGAAGCCCGCGTCGAGTGCATCAGCATGCGCCTGTCTGAGTGTAGGTCGCCAGGGCGCTTTGGCGATGCCGCCGACCCCGAAGCAAAAGGCTGGATCGCGCCGCCGTGCCATCACAGTGCGAGCCAGTCGGTTTCAGCTTCGTCAAGCGCCTCGTGCATCTCGATCGCGGCGCCGACGCCGTTCAGATATTTAGAGACGGTCTTATAGTCGCCGTCGCGCGGGAAGCGCGGGTCCTGGAAGGCTACCTTTGCGAGCTGACCGATAGCGTCATCTCGCTTGAACTGGGCGATCAGCCAGGTGCCAAAGGGTTTCTTCCCTTGGAACTGAGCCGGATTTGGACGTTCCATGATGTTTCTCCTCTCACCGACTCGATGTCGGCGAACGGATGAGAACATAATAGGAACAAAAAAGTCAATCGATAGGGCTGTCAGGGTTCTCCCATGCAGCCTGCACACGCTATGGCCTTGCTTGCCTATCAATCCCAGCGGGCCTGATCGGCACATTGCACCGTGCCCAGACTGATGGACCGGAAATCGCCCTGGGACTGCTCGATCCGCGCGGCGTCGATGACGCGGACCACGGCCTTGCTCTTGTCAAATCCGAGGTCGCTCAACTCCAAGCAAAGATATTCGGCATAGCCATATTCGCGGCCGCCGCTGTTATCGACGGCAACGTGCAGCATCACGGCGGCCGCAGGATCGAGCACGAGGTCACGAACGCGTGGCTCCCCGGCGATCTTTGCCTTGGCGCGCTCGATCATATCCGTCGTAGGGGCGCTATCGCCCGCCGGGGCTGCCGCCGCGTTGTCGACCGGCGCCTGGGTGCAGGCCGACAGCATGAGGGCGATCAGGGAGAGATAGCGCATCGTCATACCCTCTGCAGGAACTTGCCCAGGATTCGCGCGACCGGAACGAACTGGTCGTCGCTGACCTCGTCTGGCGTAATGACATCTTCTTCCACGCGCTCCCGAGGGCGCAGGGAATAGCGGGCAACCTTCAGGCCCTGATCCCGGCGCCAGATAACGATATAGCCGTCCACCAGATCGGACGGCTCGCATTCGCGGCAGAAGACAAGGTCTCCCTCAGCCAGGTCCTTGTCCCCGTGGCGGCTGTGATAATCGGATAGCAGGCACACCAGATACAGGTCGAACGACGTCCCCAAGGTCCGATGGAGCCAGTCTTTGCGAAAGGGTGTCCAGGATTGGGCCTCGCCCTTGCCTGTGTCGGTCACATTACGCAGGTCATAGAATGGCACCTGTTCCCACTCCGCGTCGAGTGCGTCGACAACCGGAGACGCTGAAAGGCGACGATCCACGCCCGTGAAAAGCCACTCCACATTTGTGTCTAGCTTTTCGACGATTCGTGGGACCGTCTCCGTAGGGTAAGGACGTTTGCCGATCCAGTAATTTGCCGCAGTGGAAGGCTTTACCCCTATGGCTGTGCCGAAGCTTTTGGCGCTGTAGCCCATGCCAACCGCACGATCGCGGACGCGTTGCGCCATCAATTCCACGAAATCGTCTTGATCTTCCACGTTTGTGGATTTACGATCCACGAAATTGGAAAACGGCAAGGGGTTTTCGCGAATGTCAGTCATATCCGTCCATCCTGAGCGCGTGCGCATGGTGCTGCGCATGCGCTACGGCACGATGCGACATTTTGCCGACCAAAAGGGACTGAAACGTCAGCAGCTTAGCGACTTTCTGCGGCGCACTTCGTCCACCGCGAAACCTGCCGTTGCCGAGGAATTTGGCTGTCAGCCCGATCAATTCGAAATCTCCGAAGATTCCACCGATGTGGAAGTAGGTAGCAAACGCTCGAAGCGCACGCACCGTCAAAATGCGGAGGCCAAATAGACATGGCCACCGCCCTCTCGCCTAGCTCCCAGATCGCGCTGCGTGCGGCGGTCTCCGTTTTCTGCAGCGGCAAGTGGGATGTCGATGCCGCCGACGTCCTGTCGCATATCCGCGGCTCCTTCCCGATCATGGGTCAAGTCGTCGAACGCGCGGATATCTCGCGTGCCCTGCGTTCCGAGAAATTCATTCGGGATCACGACGCCGGCCGCAATGGCTGGAAGCATCGCGACAGGGATCATCCGCGATGGGGGCGCGGAGCGAGCGAAGCTCGCGTCTACGGTGGGCCGATCGTCGTCGGCATGGAGGCGCTTTGATGGCCACCGCCCCGAAGATCGAGACGCAGGGAACTGTGGTCCTCCAACTGTCGCCTGACGACATCGCCATCGGCGAGCGGCTGGGCGCGTTCTGGCCGGACAAGGCGGCCGCGATCGGCCGGTTGATGGCCGAGGACGGCCAGAATGAGCCGATCAAGGTCCGCAGGAACGGGCCGAACGCTGCGAAGCCGTGGACGCTGGTAGCTGGACTGCATCGGTTGGAGGGAGCGCGGCTGGAACGGTTAGCGTTCGTCGACGCGATCGCAGTGGCCGGCGATGACGCCACACTCCGCAAGATCGAGGCATCGGAGAATGTGGAGCGCGGATCGCGCGGCCCGCTGGAACGGGCCAGTTTCGTGCGCGCGATCGCCGATGCGGCCGAAAAGCGGATCAAGGACCTGCATGGCGACCTGACGCCAGAGCAGGTCGCGATCCGTGCTCGCTGGGACAGGATGAAGGCCAAAGCGCCGGGTGTAGAGCGCGACGATGACCTCAATGATGCCGAAGCACAATATACGGCGGACATCTTGTCCGGCGTATATGGCTGGCAGGAAAGTGTTGCTGAAACGCTCGGCATGACCAGCCGTTCGGTGCGCCGCGACCTTGCCCTTTATCGTGCACTGATCGCGCCTTTTCCGGCCCTTTGGCGCGAACTGGCGACGCATCCGGTCATTGGCGAAAACGCATCTGCGTTGCGCGAGATCGCGGCGGTCAAGGATGTCGAGGCGCGGCGCGCGCTGGTCGAAAGCCTGGTCGAAACGCCGGACATGACGCTGGCCCAGGCGATGGACGGGCTTGGCCTGTCGGCGCCGAAGGCGGTCCCGGCCACGGGCGCGACCAAGTTCATGAACAATGCCGCCGCGAATATCGCCCGGCTATCCCCTGAACAGCAGCGCAGCTGGGCGCCGGCCTTTGCCGCGCAGATCAAGCCCAGCGCCCTGATCGCCATGCGCGACGCCATCGCGGCGCGGATCGAGGAGATGGATCAATGACAGCGGAGGTCAAGGAGCTGGTCGCCATGCTTGCGCGGGCGCATCGGTGGATCAGCAACGACAGCACCCACGCCTTCGGGCCGTCGGAACTGCGGCAGCATCGGAAGATGCTGGCCGATCTGGAAGATCTGATCTGGAAGCATGGAGGCGCGATATGAGCCGCGTCGAATGGCATCTGGACGTTGTCCAGGACGGCAACGCACCGCCGCTGCTCGTCGTGATCGACCAATGTTCGATGATGGTTGAGCGGGAAGAAATCGCCTATTTCACCCGGATCGACGTGCTGGATGCCTTGCGCACTATCATGATGCGCACTGTCCGCCGGCCTGATGCGATCGTGACCGATAATGCACGCCAATGGTTTGGCGTCGCCGATGCGATCGGCGCGGGCCACCGATATTATTTGCCCGGCCAGCCAACCGAACTCGAGCGGATAGCACGGGGCTTGATCAGCAACTCGCAGAACGGAGGTGCGGCATGAACCGGGTTCGCCGCAAGGAGATCGACGGCGTTATCGCCATGCTCGAAAGCCTGAAATCGGAGATCGACAATCAGGCGCAGATCGTTGCGGACATTTGTTCGGACGAAGAGGTCTATCGCGACGCCATCCCCGAAAGCATGCAGGGCAGCGCCCGGTATGAAGCCGCCGATGCGGCGGCGCAGGCGCTGTCCAGCGCCCAGGACGAACTGGAGTCGATCGACTTCGACGGCATCCTCGAAAGCCTGCGGGAGGCGCAGCTGTGATCCGCCGCAGCTATCACAAGCAGGACGTTCATTGCGCTGCCGAGGGTTGCGACATGATCGTGGGCCGGGGGCAGATGTTCTGCAGGGGCCATTATTTCAGTCTGCCTAAGGGCCTGCGCGATGCGCTGTGGTCGGCATGGCGGGCGGCGATGAACGCCCGGCGCGGGGAAACGTCCACCATCGAACAGGGGCGGATCAATCGCGCCTATCAGCAGGCTTTTCAGCATTGCTGCGAACATCTGCGCCGCGTTCCCGCCACGTCGGCCGAAGCGATGACAACGATCGCGTACGCCGATGGCGCGCCCGTCGCATATGCGGAGGGCCGGAGGCTATGAGCGGCTATGACTTTATCACGGTCCGCCGCGAGCGCGGTACGACCGTAAAGTCGTACAAGACGGCCTCGCGCGCGAAATCCACGGTCGTGACGATCGAGATCGACGTCACCGATCCGTATGAACTGGCAACGCTTCTGCATGATCTGCACGAGGCCAAGCATCCGCCCAAGCCGAAGGCGGAGCCCAAGGTCAAAAAGGCCGACGCGCTGGCGCTGCCCGCGCCCGCCCTCCAGCTGCGCGATATGCGGGGAGAGGAGCGTTGACGCCATCTCCGCGCCCCGATCGGCATCCGCAGGACTGGTATGTCGAGCAGACATGGACCGTGCACGCGCTGATGCAGATGGTCATGTTCGACCTCGACTACACGATCTGGGACCCGTGCTGTGGGCTGGGGACTATCCCAGGCGCGTTTGCGGCTCATGGGTTCATGGCCTTCGGAACCGATCTGGTCGATCGGACCGCTGCATGCCTCGCCCCCACACTGTGGTTCATGGGCACGCATGACCTGCTGGGCGCGCAGTATCACCATCTGGAGGCCGAGCCGCTGTTATCGGTGGTGTTCAACCCTCCCTATGGCTGCGCCGACGATATCGCCGAGCATTGTGTAAGGCGGGCGCTGTCGATGGCGAGCGGCCTTGTCTGCGCGTTGTTGCCGATCCGCTGGCGCGCGAGCGAAAAGCGGTTTCGCTTCCTGGGCTGGGAGTACCGGCCACGCTACATTTTCGAGTTCTGCGACAGGCCGTCGATGCCCCCAGGCACAGCGCTATTCGATCGTGACGAAAAGACGGGCGGGCTTAGCGCGTGGCGCCGGGGAAAGACCGACTACGCCTGGTACGTGTGGGACCGGCGTTGTCCGAGCCCTGACACCATTACCCGCATCATCCCGCCACGGACAGCCGCGCAGAAGCGTCTCGATCGGGCATTCGACCTGCGCCGCGTCGGCGCGATTCCCCAACTGGAGGAGGCCGCATGATGGACCGGGCCGAGGAAATGGCGCGTGCACGGCGCGAGTTCGTCGAGGCGATGACCGCTGGTTGTTCCATTCTGGAGCTGCGGCGCCGCCATGCCGATGCCCGCGCCCGCCTGCGCCAGCGCGCGCATGCCGAGGTCGCCGGTCGCACCGCCGATCTGCAGGGCAAACAAGGGTTCGTCGTCATCGACGAAGCGGCTGATTTCGGCCGCTGGGACTCGCGCTGGATGATGAGGGATTGACGGTGGCCAATCGGTTTCATGGGGTCGCCGCACCGGTGTGCAGATCGAGACAGCTGGGTTTCGGTCACGCGGGTTCAACTCCCGGCGGCTCCACCATTTTTCAGGAGAACTTGGCGTGAAAAACAAACTTTCCGACCTCAACAATCACCTTTTTGCGCAGCTGGAACGGCTGGGAGAGGAAGGGCTTTCGAGCGAGCAGATCGTGGACGAGGTGAAGCGGGCCGACGCCATCACCGACGTGGCCGACCAGATCATCCGCAACGCCGACCTGCAACTCAAGGCCGCGCACCTGCTCGCGACGCATGGCGACCGGTTCAAGCCGATGCTGCCCATGATCGAGAACAAGTCGGAATGAAAGGGCGCGCGATCCCCTATAGCGCGGCCGAAATGGCCTGGCTGGAAGCCAACCGGTTCATGGTCGTCAGCGATTATGCCCGCGCTTTCCGTGCCACCTTCGGCCGAGATGACGTGGAGGCACGGCATCTGCACGCGCTGCGCAAGCGCATGGGCTGGCGCACCGGGCGCACCGGATGCTTCGAGAAAGGCCAGGCGGCGTACAACAAAGGCAAGCCGTGCGAACCCGGCCAGGGCGGCCGGCATCCCAATGCGCGCCGGACCCAATTTCGCAAGGGCAACCAGCCGCACAACACGCGCTATGCCGGTCATGAGCGGGTGTCGAAGGACGGCTATATCGAGATCAGCGTAGAGGAACGTAACCCGCATACGGGATTCGAGCGGCGTTATGTGCTGAAGCATAAATGGCTATGGGGGCAGGCGAACGGATCCGTGCCCGAAGGGTGCGCGCTCAAATGCCTGGACGGCAACCGCCTCAATACAGACCCGTCGAACTGGGAGCCGTTGCCCCGCGCGGTCCTCGCCCGCCTCAACGGGGGACGCTGTGGCCAGACGCTGGCCTATGATGAGGCTTCGCCCGAGGTCAGGCCGCTGGTGTTGGCGAGCGCCCGGCTGAAACATGCGGCGCACAAGGCACGGCGCAATGGCTGATGGGGCGAACATCAAGGCCGCGCCGGGTATCTCACCTGACATGGCCAGTCGGATCATGGACTGGCTGAACGACCAACGTCCCGCCGACATGCTGCGGCCCATGACGCGCGAAGAGGTGGGCGCGCTTCGGCGCGGCGATCGCCTAGTCATGCTGGAAGCAACCATGGGCGAAGGCGCTGACGGCATTGAGCGGGTCTATGCGCCGGGCACCGAGGCTACCTTCTGGCTGCTTGAAAAGCTGCTGCCGGTGCCGGGATGGGCCGCCACGATCGTGATAGGCGGTGGGTTCGAGGACGATCGCGCCATCGTCAACTGTTTTTACGAGAACGATCCAGCGGGATTCCCATTCCGGCGCGCGGACGGGCGTCATGGCTAGGCCGGCATCCTCCCAGCAGTTCGCCTTCACCTTCGACGCGCCGCAGCCGGCGACGCTGCCGGCTGCGCTCGCGGGGATGGACGCGCGTGTCGCACGCACCGTGGCGGAAGCGCTGAAGCATGACGATCGGGACCGGACGGTCATCGCCGCGCAGATGAGCGTGCTGCTGGGCGAGGATGTGACCAAGCTGATGCTGGACGCCTATGCCAGTCCGGCGCGCGACGGCCACAATATCAGCTTTGCGCGCATGTGCGCGCTGGTTGCGGTGACCAATCGCTTCGACCTGCTGGACCGCGAATTGCGCGCAATCGGCGCGGCCGTGCTGGTCGGCGACGAAATCTACACCGCCCAGGTCGGTCACATCAGCAGCGAGATTGCGCGCCTGCAGGGTCAACTGAAGACTCTGCAGCGGATGTCCCCCACCATCACGAGGAATCGCAGGAAATGACCGCATTGGGGGGAGGAAAGACGTGGTTCACGGCGGCCGAGATCGCCGATCTGGCGTTGCCGGGGATGCCGCGCACCAAGCGCAAGGTCAATGAGCGTGCCAACGCCGAGAATTGGGCGCTGAGCGTCCATGAAAATGGCGTGCCCCGTGCGCGGCCGCGCAAGGGGCGCGGCGGCGGTCTGGAATATCATCTCTCCCTCCTCCCGACCGCCGCGCGCGGCGATCTGGTCAAGCGCGGGATCGCCTGGGCACCGGCCAATGACGAGGACGCCGTATCCATCGCCGCGCAGGCGCATGGTTGGGCGTGGTACGAAGCGCAATCAGACAAGGTGAAGGCCGAGGCGCAGCGCCGGGCCGGCATCATCGCCATGGTCGAGGGTTTCGAGCAGGCCGGCATGTCGCGGTCGGCCGCGATCGGCGCGGCGGTGGCCGCGCACAATGTCAGCACGGCCACGATCTGGGGCTGGTTGAAGCTCATCAAGGGCGTGCCCGGCGCGGACCGCCTGGTCGCGCTGGCGCCGCGCCGCAAGGGCGGAGGCAAAGAGGCCGAGGTCGATGAGGGGGCGTGGCTGACCCTGAAATCCGACTATCTGCGCCCGGAAGCGCCTACCTTCTCCAGCTGCTACTGGCGCACGGTCCATCTGTACGCGACGCCGCGCGGCATCCTGCTTCCCAGCGAAAAAACGCTGCTGCGCAAGCTGGAGCGCGAGGTCGATCCCCGGTTCATCATCGCGAAGCGCAAGGGCATGGAGGCCGTGAAGGCCATGGTGCCCGCGCAACAGCGCAGTGTCGCGCATCTCCACGCCATGGCGATGGTCAATATCGACGGTCACAAGTTCGACGTGTTCGTCCGCTTTCCGGACGGCAAGATCGAACGGCCGATATTGGTCGGTATCCAGGACGTCTACAGCCGCATGATGCTGGCCTGGCGCGTGGGCGACACCGAGAGTGCGCTGCTGACCCGGCTGGCGTTCGCCGATCTGTTCAAGCGGCACGGGATTCCCGGCCATTGCGTCATGGATAACGGCCGGGCCTTTGCCTCCAAATGGATCAGCGGCGGCATAGAGAACCGGTTCCGCTTCAAGGTCCGCGAGGAAGAGCCGCTGGGCCTGCTGCCCGCGCTGAACATCGGCATCACATGGACGCTGCCCTATTCAGGGCAGTCCAAGCCGATCGAACGCGCCTGGCGCGACCTCGCTGATTTTATCGCCAAAGACCCGCGCTGCGCGGGCGCCTGGTCAGGCAATCATGTCGACAACAAACCGGAAAATTATCGTGAAACGGCGGTGCCACTCGACCAGTTCCTAGTTGTCGTCGAAGAGGGCATGCGCATCCATAATGAGCGCACGGGGCGGCGCACCGAGACGACGCGCGGCGGCAGCTTTGCCCAGACATTTGCCGACAGCTATGCCGTATCGCCGATCGGCCGCGCGACCGAGGATCATCTGCGTCTGGCGCTGTTGACCGGCGAGCAGATCAAGGCCGATCGCAAGTCCGGCTTCGTGCGGATCGCCGAAAACCGCTACTGGACGCCGGAACTCAGCCGCCATGCCGGGCAGCTTCTCACCGTCCGGTTCGACCCCGACGACCTCAGCCTCCCCGTCTACGTCCACGACAATGCCGGCAATTATCTGTGCAAGGCGGAGCGCTGGGAAGCATCGCGGTTCGACGACATGCACGCGGCGAAGCGCACCGCGAAGCTGCGCGGCGACATGCGTAAGCATCTGCGCAAGGCGGCCGAGCTGGAACGCCTGATCCCGATCGAGCAGGTTGCCGCGCAGATGCGCATGATCGGCGAGCCTGACGCCATGCCCGAGCCGGCGGTCATCCGGCCCACACGCCATCGCGGTCAGACAGCCGCCGCGCTCAAAACCATTTCAAACGCCGTTCAAAGGCCCGTCCGCAACGAGCAGGTCGACCAGTTCGTGTCGGCCGTCGCGAAGCTGCGCGTGGTCGAATGAAGATGGGCCGCGCCAATCAGTTCCTACGCCGGGTGGCGCGGCCCGTGCCCTTAAGCACGAGGATGCGAGTATCATGAACAATGTTTACGACATAGAGACCACGCACGAGTTCATCGACGACCAGCGCGAATGGCTGATCGCGCACAAGGCCGAGACGGGTTTCAGCTGGTCGAAGCTGGAGGGGCCGGTCAATCGGTCTGGCAGCACGCTCTCCGCTTTTTGCGGCGGCAATTACAACAAGTCGCAATATGACGGCGGCAACGACAAGATCGCGCTGGAGGTCTATCGTTATCGCCAGACGCTGGCGGCGCAGGCGCAACTGCGGATCGACGCGCCGGACATCCCCGACTTTTTCGACACGCGCGCGGCGACCACGGTCATCAGTCTGATGACGTGGGCGCATCGCGGGCGCATCACCGTGTGCGCGGGGTCGCCCGGCGTCGGGAAGACGCGCGGCCTGCTCGAATATGCCGACCGGGCCGCGAACGCCTATTACATCCGGTGCCGCAAGACGATGAGGACGCCCGCCGCGCTGTGCAAGGCGGTGCTGCTGGCGATGGGCAACCGCAATGTGCGCGGGACCGCCGACGATCTGTCGCGCTGGGTGGTCGCCGAATTGCGGTACAAGAATGCGCTGCTGATGTTCGACGACGCGCAGCACCTGTTGCTCGACATGCTGGAGGAAATTCGCGGCTGGTGGGACGAACCCGGCATCGTGCTGGGCGTCGCGCTGGTCGGGAACGAGCATGTATCGTCCCAGATGGAAGGGACGTCGAGGACCGCTCCCTATCTTGCGCAGCTTTTCAGCCGCGTGGCCCAGACGATCGTCATCCCGCAGGCCTATCCCGAGGATGCCGAGGCGCTGGCGGCGGCCTGGGGCGTGCATGATGATAAGGCCGTCGGTCTTATCAAAGATATCGCTTCGCGGCCGGGCGGCCTGCGTGAGTGCACATTTACGCTGGAGCTGGCGATCACCATTGCCCGGTCGCAGGGGCAGGAACTGACGCGCAAGCATATCGCGGAGGCTTTCGCGCAGCGCGCCAGCCGGCCGGTGCACGGATGAGCGGCGTCAGGGAAAAGGCGCTGCGCGCGTTGCTGAACGATCCGGTCACGGGCGCGCCGCTGTCTCGCGCTGATCGCGTTTCGCTCGCGATCGGTATGGTCATGGCGGTGCCGATGATCATCGTCATGATTGCGCTCGCGCTCGGACTGGGAGGCGGACGATGAGCGCGGAGATCGACGTATCGTCCGTGCGCGAGGCCCTGCGCGCCCTATTTGCGCGGATCGACCGCTGGGAAGCGACGCATCCCCAGCAGCTGGTGGCGATGCCCGAATGGGAACCGGGGCCGCTGCGCATTGCGACGATCATCGCCGCCGTTGCCCGAGAAACCGGCGTCAGTCAGGCGGCGATCTGCGGGCCGCGCCGGGAACTGGAGCATGTGCGCGCCCGCGCCGCCGTGGCGTGGCTCGCGCGGCGGCTGACGTCCCGATCCTATCCCGCAATCGGCATGGTGCTGGGCGGTCGGGACCACAGCACGATCATCGCAGCCGAGCGCAAGGCGGTCGCCCTGCGGGTCACGGACCCCGCGTTCCGGGCGCTGACCGTGCGCCTGCTCGACCATTTCCGCGACCTTGAGGAGGATTGACCATGGCCTACACCGCCGCCAAGCCCGCCGCCTTTGCACCCGCACCGCGCCGCCGGACACTGATCGGCATGGTCCATATCGCGCCGAAGCAGCTGAATATGGACGATGATGATTATCGTGCCGTCATGCTGCGCGTGACGGGTCGGCTGTCCGCAAAGGATTGTACCGAAGCCGAATTGGAGCGGCTGGTTGCAGAGTTCCGGCGGCTGGGCTTCAGCGCTGCGCCGCGAAAGGCGGGCGGCGCCCGGCGCGCCGATCACCCGCTTGCGCGCAAGGCCCGCGTCATGTGGATCAGCCTGGCGCATCTGTGCGCCGTCCGCGAAGAGCCCGACGCTGCGATCCGCGCCGACAAGGGGCTGGAGGCGTTTGCCCGGCGCCAGCTGCAATGCACGCGTTTCCAGTGGGCCGACCAGAACAAGGGCGAAAAGCTGGTCGAGGCACTGAAGAAATGGGCCGAGCGGCATGGCTGGGACCAGAGCCAGGGCAAGCTGCCAAAGGTCCATTATGTCCACGCGCTCAAGGTCCGTCTGTGTTTTGCGATCCTCGCGAAGCTCAAGCGCGCCGGTCTGGCGGACGAAAACTGGACGCTGGGTCAGGCCGCGTTTCGGCTGTGTGGGCTGGGCGCCAGCGACCAGTGCGTCTGGGCCACGCAGGAACTGGAGCACATCGCCGTCGCGCTCGGCCGGCATCTGCGCCAGCATGGCGGTCAGGGCGTTTTCGCGGAGGTCGTGCAATGAGCCGCTTTCGTTGCGCTTCGGGCGGCCATCGCCATCTTGCCTGGGAGTCGCAGCCGTTGGTCGGCCCGGTGCCGCGCCGTCGCAATCGTCCGTTTCCCGCCTTGGCGATGGCCGCTGTTTTCGTGTTCGGTGTGGTGCTGGGGCTGATCCTCTGACATGCGCGGCCCCGGCTCCTATCGCGGATCGGAGATTTTTCAGTCCGTCGCCGACATCATCGGTGTCACGGCGACGGAAACTCTTTGTCGCGCGCTGGGCGGCACGCGCATTTATGTGCCGGCGACGATCGGCGAGCACCATCCCATAGCGGTGGCCATCGGGCTGGACGACGCCGCGAAAATCGCCGACCATTTCCATCGCACCGTCCTTGCGCTACCGAAGGGCCTGACGCGGCGCCAACGCGTGCTAGAATATCGCCGCGAAACGAATATGACGGTGCAACAGATCGCTCTGGCCACCGACTATACCGAGGCGGGCGTCTATAAAATCCTCGCCGAGGAGCGGGGCGGCCAGCTGGACCTGTTCAACACCCGCATAAAGTAGCCGCCGTCCAGTCAACCAGTTGAGGTCAGCGATTGCGCTGCCTCCGGTCATAGCTTCCCCCATGAGCGGGGAAAATCCAGACATCATCGTTGAAGGGTGGAGCGGGCGCTATGCTGCCGAGGTCGCCCGGCTGCGCGTGCGCGAGGGCGGTTATGTCGACGACGCGGCCGATCGCGGCGGCGCGACGAAATATGGCATCTCGCTGCGCTTCCTGGTCGCGGAGGGCGCGATCGACCTGGACGATGATGGCCTGGCCGATTTCGACCTGGACATGGACGGTGACATCGACGGCGCCGACATCCGCCTGCTGACATGGGGCGACGCGAAATATCTGTATCACCGCTGTTTCTGGCTGCGCCTGGACGCCGACAGCTTCGGCCGGCCTGTTGGTGAAATGCTGTTCGACCAGGCCGTCAACGGTGGCCTGGCCGCCGCGCGCAAGATGTTGCAGCGGGCGATCAACGCCTGTCTCCTCCAATATCGGCTCAATCTGCCCGCGCTCAAGATCGACGGCGCGATCGGCGACAAGACGCGCGCGGCACTGGACGCGGTGATCCGCACGCCCGCCGCGCGCATGCCCGCGATCATCCTGGCGTATCGTGATGCGGCGAAGGCGCGCTACCGCGCGATCGTCGCCGCCGACCAATCGCAGCGCCGGTTCCTGGCCGGCTGGCTCAACCGCGCCGACCAGTTGGGGCGTGAGCCATGATCGGCGCGCTTGCCCAGTTGCTGGCCGCCGGCGGCCTGACCGGGCAGCGATCCCGCTGGCTGGCGGTCGGCGTGATCATCGCGATCGCGATCGTCGCCTTATGGGTCGCCCTGACGCTCCACGATCGCCGTGTGATCGCGCGGCACGACGCCGATGCGGCCGTCGCGGGCGCTCGCGCCGATCGCGCGGCCGATGCCGCCGCCGCCGCGACGCGCCGCTCCGATGATGCCCGGCTTCAGGCCGAGGCGGACGCCCTGGAAAAGGTTACCGACAATGCACTTGCCGATCCGCTGGCTGCTCGCAGCGCTTATTATGCCTGTATCCGCATGCAGCAGCAGGCCCGCGCCGCCGGCCATATCACACCCGCCTGTCGATGACCTGTCCTGCGCTCCAGAGCCCGCCGCGCCGCTGCTGCCCACGGTCGACGGCGCCATCGACTGGGCTGCATTCGATGCGGCGGCCCTTGGTTTCGATCGTGACGCGCTGCTTGCGGGTCGCAGCTGTCGCGACGCGCTTGCCCGCGTCTGCGCCTGGCACCGCGCGCGCGGCATGGAGGTGACCTGCCCATGAGCATGTTCAACGGCAGCTATCCCGCCGATCCCGTCCTCGCCCAGCGCATCGCTGAACTGGAGGAGCAGATTGCCGCGCTTGCCAATGTGGTCGAAGCGAACAAGGCGGTGGCCGGCGCCGCGCTCAACTCCGCACGGACTGAGCGCGCGCAGGGGGACGATGCCGTATCCGCCGCGTTGGTCGAAGAGAGCAGCGGCCGCGAGGCCAGTGTCCAGATGGTCAACGATGCCGTCGGTGATCTGGTCGCACGGATGGAAGATGGCGACCAGCTGAACCGCGAAACGCTCGACCTCATCGCCCTGCAACTGCGTCAGGCGCTGGGCGAGGCCATGAGCATGCCGAGCTGGGCGATGCTCGCGGCGACCGACGCCGACCGCGTCCCTCTGGGTAAAGCGGCAAAGGTCTACGGTCCCGATCCCGGCACCCATGTTGATCCTCAAAGCGGCGAAACCGTCGACAACGAGGGCATTTATTATGCTGTGACGGGCACTGGCTGGGTGCGGCTCGGCAACCTCGAAATGGCCGATGTCGCGGCGATCAGGGACGAAACGGAAGCCGTGCGCGAGCGGGCGATCGCGGATGTGACCGAGATCAAGGAATATGCGGAAAGCGCCCGCGACGAAGCGATCGCCTATTCCCCCTCGACCTACGAGACGACCGATCCCGACGCAGCGGCGATGATCCGCGACGACGAAGGCCGGATATTCGCGCTGATCCCCGACCCGGACATGGCTCGGGCGGCCACCTATGAAACGACCGACATTGCTATTGCGGCTACCATGATCGATGAGGGCGGCCGCGTGGCGGCGGAACTGGCGCGGGCGGAGGATGTGCGGGAGGCGGCGGCCCAGCTTGCCGCCCTGGCGCGTGCGCCTCTCGCCGGCATTTTTGAGACAACCGATCGCGCTGACCTCGTCATCATTGACGACGACGGCCGCCAGGTGGCCTCATTCCCGGATCCCGCGCTGGTCGCACTGGAGCATAGCGCGGCGGTTGCCTCGTTATACGAGACTACGGACGTCTACACCGCCGCACTTGTGCGCGATCCCACCGGCCGCGTCGTGTCCGAGGTTCCGTCTCAGCTGGCGCTCGATGCGTCGCGGCCGGCGACGGTGCAGGAAGTCGAGGCGGCGCGCGGCAATACGGACAGCCTGTCGGCGCGCGTCGCCGCGATCGTCACGGCCGATGGCGCGCCGATCGTCGATCGCTATGGCCGTGACACGCTGCGGATGACGCATATGATGCTCACCAAGCTGTCTATGCCGACGCCGGAGGCCTGCCAGGCGATACTCAACATTGGCGGCGACAGTTTTAGCCACCTGCCGGAGCGGTGGACGGGGCCTTTGGCGGCGATGCTCACCGACATTTACGGTGACGCCGGCGGCGGCTGGTGCGGCTTTGGTTATCTGCCGAGCGGCAATGTGGCGCCATGGACGCTGGCGAACCAGCCGACCTTTCGTCAGGGCAATGTCCGGCCCGACAGCTATCCGACCATCCATGTCGGCGCTGGCGTCGGCACCTACTACACCGCCGCATCGCCCGATCTGGCGTTGGTCACCATGTCGCAGGCTGGGAACGCCATCTATCAGGGGTTCCCCAGCCTCCCGATCCATAATGGCTGCGACCTGTTTTTTGTGGGCACGGCGGATGGTGCCGTCCGATGGTCCTGGGGCACTTACAACGGATCGGGCAGCGTGTCCGACCCGTCAAACTATACATTCGGGCTGGAGGTCCCCCTCAATGTCCAGGGAGGCGTCGGCCAGCTGCATATCGTGGACATCAGCAGCGGCGTATCGGACGATGCCGAAACAACGGCCGTGGTGATGCCGTCAGGCGCGGGCATGCTCAGGATCGTGCGGAGCGCCGGGTCCACCAAGCTCTGTGGCGTCAATCTCAAGTCGGACGCGCCGGGCGTGCGGATCAACAAGCTGGCGGCGACCGGCTCCAATATCGCGCAGTGGGCCAATGCGCCGGCTGGCTGGGAGACAGGTCTTGCCGCGCTGGGCGCGACCGGCTGGATCTACATGGACGGCACCAACAGCCAGTCCATGGCCATGGCGCCCGCGCTCTGGGGCAATCGGCAGGAGATCATCGTCAACCGTGTCCGCGCGGCGACGCCGGGCATCGATGTCCTGATCGCGGCGCCGCCGGAAAATCTGCGGCCCGACAACCCGGTGCCCATGACCGCCTATGCGATCGAGGGGCGCAAGCGGGCGATGACGCTCCACACCGCGTTTCGTGATTTGCAGTGGAAATTTGGCGATCCGGCAAACCCCGCCCAATACGCCGACCTCTTCGAGGGTGACCTCAAACACCCCAAGCCGCCGACCGACGGGCGCCTGCTGCTGGCCGGCTTCCTCGACATGATCCTGCCCTTTTAAGGAGTGTATCCATGACCGTTATCGGCGTTCCGTCCTTCTCGGCTCCCGGCGTTGCAACCGATCCCTCCCGCCCGTTCCCGGTGCGCGACCCCCTGCTCAAAGGCGTGGCGAACGACGGCGTGCGCTTCATGTTCGATCTGGCATTTCCGTGGTGCTATCCGGGCGGGCCGCCGGCCGGGCGCCCGGCGCCTGGCGATCCTGCGCCCGACCTCCCCATTTACGACATGTCCGAGCATGCCAATGGCGTCTACCGGCGCGGCTCGGGCGATTCCCTCATCACCTATGCGGGCGGCGGATTTGACCTCAGCGCCTCGCAGATAGTCGGGGGCTTGTCCGCCGGTGTCGTCGCCCCCGCATCCGCGTTGGCGGACATCTGGACACCTTTCGGCGGCAAGGCGCAGCGCTTCCTCATCACCGCCTGGCTTAAGCTGCCGGCCTTGAGCAACTGGAACGATGCCGTCGCCATTATGACCGTGATCGGCGACCGTACCTATGTGAGTGGCCAGTCGCTGTTGCTGATCAATTTCCGGCAGGGCGGCCTGATCGACGCGCGCCGCCAGAACGCGGCCGGTGTGATCGACGGGCAGGTGATCATCACGCCCGACGCTGATGATTATGGATCAGTCGTGCAGATCGCGGCATGGCGCAATGATGCCGGACAGGGATTCCGCCTGCGCTCCGCTAACGGCACGATCCTGCAATCCACTGCGGTCGGGGCCGACAATACCGAGAATTTCGGCGGCAACGATTATTATTTCGGGCGCAGCACTGCTTTCGTGGGCCAGGGGACCGGCGTTGTTTCAGGCGTAAACGGCTTGCGCATTTATCGCGGCTGGATCGAAAACCTCGCACGGTCGGGCCGCAATCCCACGGCGGCGCTCGATGCCGATTGGGATTTTCAGGCCGCGCGTGGGTTGTTCGGCTGATGATGAGGGCCGGGGCGTGATCGACGCGGTTCGACCTTTTGCGGGCGGCGTGGCCGGTATGTTGCTGGCCTCGGCCGGTGCCGTCATGCCGGATGCGCCCAGCTTCGGTCCGGCGCTGATCGTCGTGCTGGGCTATGACCTGCCGATCCTGCCTGCCCTGATCGGCGTTGTGGGGATCGTGGCCACGCGCGAATTCGCGCCGATCGCGGCGGTGGAGATGCGGCTGTCCGCGCGCGCGCGCTATGCCCTGACCGCGATGATGGTGCTGGCAATGCTTTGCCTGGTCATCAGCGGTGAGCGCCGCCCGCTCGTCATCGTCGGGCTGGCCGGCGGCATCGGCTATTCCGGCGTTGCGCTTTTTGAGCTGCTGGCTGCGGCCGTCGTGCGCGGCGCGGGCTGGGCCGTCGATATCTTCTCTCGCGGCGTTTCCGCGAAAATCCAGAGCAAAGGCCCCGAGGAGGGCGACCAGTGATGCATATCGACTTACCCTCCATCCTCGCGCTCGGCCTGATGGCGGTCGTGATTTTCCTCGGCTGGCGCAACAACCGTCAGCCGCATTCGAGCCACGCGCTCATCAGGGAACATGCGCGTCTTAAAAGCCGATTATCGGCCGTCGAGGCGGACCTTAAAGGGTGCGCCACCAAATCCGATGTGGCCGCGCTCAGCGGGAAGATCGATGCGCTGGAGGAGCATGCCGCAAGCTCCGGCGAACTGACCGCGCTGGAAGGCAAGATCAACGTCGCGCTCTCAAAGATCGATGCGGTCGAGAAGGCGACCGACCGCACGGAGGAAGGCATCAAGCGGATCGAGGGCTTCTTTATCCAAAAGGGGATCGCGCGGTGACCCAGGACTATGGAGATTACATGATGGAGCATGTCCGCCTGGCGGTGCTGAAACTGCTTCTGGACCTGCCCACATATTCCGCGAACGACAGCGTGCTGACGACCGCGATCGGCGCGATCGGCCTGATCTGCACCCGCGACCAGATGCGCGGTCAGCTGACCTGGCTCGAAGAGATGCGGCTCGTTGCGCTGACGCGGCCGATCGATGGCGTGATCGTCGCCACGCTCAGCGAACGTGGCGCCGATGTGGCGCACGGCCGCGCAACGGTGCCCGGCATCCAGCGCCCCAGTCCTCGGGGTTGAGACATGCCGCGCAAACGCGAGAGGCCCTCGTCGATAGACCGGCTGCTGCCCAGTCTGCAGGAACTGATTGGCCGCTTGCGTCGCGAGGGCCGCACCATCGACGAAATTCGGTCGAAGCTTATGGAGCTGGACGTCGACGTTTCGCGGTCCGCGCTGGGCCGACACGTCAAGAGCCTGGCCGATGTGCAGCGTCGGATGCGCGATTCGCGGGAGATCGCGAACGCGCTGGTGAGCCAGTTCGGCGACCAGCCTGATAACAAGCTGGCCCAGGCGAACATCGAGCTGATGCACAGCGTTGTCATGCAGACCCTGACCCATGTCGAGGAGGATGATGACGGCAATATCAAGCCGCTGATGCTGGACCCCAAGGAAGCAATGTTTCTGGCATCCGCCCTTTCGTCCCTGTCCAGCGCGGCGAAATCGACCGACGACCGCCTCGAGAAGGCCGAGAAGCGCGCGGCCGCGAAAGCCACCCAGGAGGCGGCCGATCGGGCTGTCACCGCCGCCCGCGCCCAAGGTCTTTCGAAGGATGGCGTCTCGGCGATCCGGCAGGCGATCACGACGGCGGTGCTGGGGGCGTGAAACTGCCGCCGGAAGAGATCGCGCGCCGCGAACGTGCCGCCGATCGGGCCGCAGCAGAGTCCGTGATCGTGCGCCTGCCCAAGGGCGGCGTGCTGCTGGGCTATCAGGCGCGCACTGACGCACTGCTGATGACCGGCGTTTCCCTGCTCGTCATCGAGAAGAGCCGGCGTATCGGACTGACCTGGGGGCTGGCGTCCCACGCCGTCCTGCGCGCTGCGGCATCGATGGCGGCCGGCGGCCAGAACGTCTGGTACATGGGTTATGACAAGGACATGACCCTGGAGTTTATCGAGGTGTGCGCCATGTGGGCGCGCGCCTTCAACTGTGCGGTCGTGGATCAGGGCGAAATCGTCCTGGACGATGGACCGAACGAAGGGATCAAGGCATTTTCCATCCGCTTCGCCAGCGGGTTTCGTATCACCGCCCTGCCGAGCGTCCCGCGCGCCCTGCGCGGCAAGCAGGGGATCGTCATCATAGACGAGGCGGCGTTCCACAAGAATGTGGACGAGGTCCTGAAATCGGCGATGGCGCTGCTGATCTGGGGCGGCCAGGTCATCGTCGTCAGCACGCATGACGGTATCGGCAACCCGTTTAACAAGCTGATCGCCGATGTGCGCGCCGGGACGCGGCGCGGCGAGGTGATGACCATCACCTTCGCCGACGCCATGGCGGACGGGCTGCATGAACGCGTTGCCCTGGTCGCTGCAGCGAAGGGTGCCCAGATCGCGGCGAAGGCGGAATGGGAAGCCAACATCCGCGCATCTTACGGCGATGACGCGGCCGAGGAACTGGACTGCATCCCGAAGGTCGGTTCGGGGTCGCTGATCTCGATCGAGGACATCATCCGCGCCGAACATGCCGAGGCGGGCGACGGCCAATTTTATATGGGCGGGCTGATGGGCATCGGCCGCGACGTGGCGCGTCGCAAGGATGGACAGATCATCTGGGGCGGCGAGATCGTCGGCGACGTGACATGGGTGCGCGACGTCTATGATGAGGTCGGCCAGACCTTCGCGCACCAGGATGCGTTCTTCAACGGCCTGTTCGTCAAGCGCCGGGTGTTGCGATCCTGCATCGACCAGACCGGCATGGGCGAGAAGGTGGTCGAGGACCTGCAACGCCTGTGGGGCACATACCGCGTGGAAGGCGTGCTGCTGACCGGGCCTAACCGGCTTGATCTGGCGCTTGGGCTGGCGAGCGCTTTTCAGCTTGGCCGCATCCGCATCCCCGCGCGCGATCCCGTGCTTCGCGCCGACCTCATGGCGATCAAGCGGGTCGGCAGCGAGGAGAGCGGATCGGTCCGCATCGTCAACGACGGCACGATCCATGCGGACCGGTTCTGGGCGGCGGCGCTGATGATGCGCGCGGTCGGCGTGGAAGCGCAGATGATCGCCTATCAGTCGGTGCCCAAGCAAAGCTGGGACGCGGCGCATGGCGGCGGTGACGATACGCCGCGCGGGCTGGCGGATCGGGCGCGTCGACAGGCGCACGGGCGCTTCGGCCGGGGCGGTTGGTAATGATTGGAGATCCGCGCATGGCAAATGACATTTCCCCGTTTCAGGCGCCGTCGGCGCCGGCCCTGGTCGACGCGCGGGGCCGGCCGCTGCGCGCGGCGGCCGAGAAGCTGACCCGCGAGATCGCCGGACCGACCGTGTCGGGCGTGCGCAACATCTGGTCGGATCATCCTGCCCAGGGCCTTAACCCCGCCCGTCTCGCGCGCATCATGCGCGATGCCGAAACGGGCGACGCCATCGCCTATCTGGAGCTGGCCGAGGAGATGGAGGAGAAATATCCCCATTATAACGGCCTGCTGGGCGTGCGGAAACGCGCGGTGGCGCAGCTGCCGATCCGGGTGGAAGCGGCGGGCGAAAGCGCCGATGAGCAGGCCGACGCCCAGCTGGACCGCGAGTGGTTAAAACGCCTGACGCTGCAGGCAGAGCTGTTCGAGGTCCTTGACGCCTTGGGCAAGGGCTAGTCGGGGACGGAGATCTTCTGGTCGACCGAGGG
>JBFWMJ010000004.1:0-76813 GCA_050251675.1 Sphingobium sp. | reverse complement strand
GGATGGCGGCGGTGCTGGCGCAGTACAGCATGATGATCGTGCTCGGCTGGCAGGCCTATAACATCGCGCGCGAAACGCTGACCACATCGGGCGCCGCCGCGCAGCTTGGCCTGATCGGCCTCGCACAATTCCTGCCGCTTTTCCTGCTGACCCCCCTCACCGGCTGGGTTGCGGACCATTTCGATCGGCGCAAGATCACCCGGATCACGCTGGCGGCGCTGGTCGTTTCATCGGCCCTGCTGGCGCTCGCCACCTATGAAGGCTGGGTCAGCCTGTGGCTGATCTTCGCGATCGCCGTGGTCGTGGGCATCGCCCGCGCCTTCAACGGCCCGGCCTATGGCGCGCTGGCGCCCAATCTGGTGCCGCGCGACGTGCTGCCCAATGCCATCGCCATATCCAGCGTCGCCTGGCAGACCGGGATGATCGTCGGGCCGGCGATCGGCGGCTATGCTTATGCGGCGACGCCCTGGGGCGCCTATGCCCTGGCGTCCGTGCTGTTCACCGTCGCGCTGGTCGGCATGATGATGATCGGGCCGGTGCCGCAACCGCCGCGCGACACCGCCCGCCATCCGATCAGGCAGATGATCGACGGTTTCACCTATGTGCGTGGCAACCGGCTGGTGCTGGCGACCATCACGCTGGACCTGTTCGCGGTGCTGCTGGCGGGGGCGACGGCACTGCTGCCGGTCTATGCCCGCGACATATTGCATGTGGGTTCTGCGGGGCTGGGCCATCTGGCCGCGGCGCCCGGCATCGGCGCCGGGCTGACCGCCCTGCTCTTCTCCTTCCGGCCGATGAAGAAGAATGTCGGCGTCAAGATGCTGGTGGCGGTCATCATCTTCGGCCTCGCCACCATTGCTTTCGGGATGACAGCGTTCGTGCCGCGCTCCATCGCGATGGAGATGGGAATCGCGTGCCTTGTCGTCCTGGGATCGGCCGACATGGTATCGGTCTATGTCCGCCAGTCGCTGATCCAGTTGCACACGCCCGACGCCATGCGCGGACGGGTATCGAGCCTGTCGCAACTCACCATTTCCGCATCGAACGAACTGGGCGAAGCGGAATCCGGTTTCCTCGCCGCGCTGGTCGGCCCGATTGCGGCCGTGATCGGCGGGGGAATCGGTGCTATCATCATCACCCTCATCTGGGCGCGGCTGTTTCCCGAACTGCGCCTTGCACGAACCTTTGGCCCACCCGACATCGGGCAGCCGGACACCAGCCAGGAGAAGTCCCCATGAAAGCTGCAACGATTCTCGAAACCATCGGCAATACCCCGCATATCCGCGTCAACCGGCTGTTCGGCGCGGGCGCCGAGGTCTGGATCAAATCCGAACGCGCCAATCCGGGCGGATCGATCAAGGACCGCATCGCGCTCGCCATGGTAGAGGCGGCGGAGGCGAGCGGTGCCCTCAAGCCCGGCGGCACCATCATCGAACCGACGTCGGGCAATACCGGCGTCGGTCTGGCCATGGTCGCCGCCGTCAAGGGGTACAGGCTGGTGCTCGTCATGCCCGAAAGCATGTCGGTGGAACGGCGGCGGCTGATGCTCGCCTATGGCGCGAGCTTCGATCTGACACCGCGTGAAAAGGGGATGAAGGGCGCGATCGAACGCGCGCTGGAACTGGTCGCGCAGACACCGGACGCCTGGATGCCGCAGCAATTCGAGAATCAGGCCAATATCGACGTACACACGCGCACCACGGCGCGGGAGATACTGGCCGATTTCGCCGACGCGCCGATCGACGCGCTGATCACCGGCGTGGGCACGGGCGGGCATATCACCGGCACGGCGCAGGAACTGAAAAAAGCGTGGCCGGCGTTGAAGGTCTACGCGGTCGAACCGACACTCTCACCGGTCATCAGCGGCGGCCAGCCCGGCCCGCACCCCATTCAGGGCATTGGCGCAGGCTTCATCCCCGCCAACCTGCATACGCAGTTGCTGGACGGCGTGATTCAGGTCGATCCCGCCGCCGCCAAGGATTATGCCCGGCGCGCAGCCGCCGAAGAAGGCATGCTGATCGGCATATCGTCGGGCGCCACGCTTGCCGCGATCGCGATGAAGCTGCCCGACCTGCCGGAGGGCAGCCGCTTCCTGGGCTTCAACTATGACACCGGCGAACGCTATCTCTCGGTGCCCGACTTCCTGCCCGAATAACGGCGGCGCCCGACCGTGACGACGGACGGCATGGCCCCCGATGCGCCCGGCGACGCGCCGCATTGGGGGGCGATGCTGCTGTGGCTGGGGCTGCTGGCCGGGTTGCCTGCGTTCATCGCCTGGCATCAGGGCGGTAGCGTGCCGGCGGGGCGCGTGGCATCCTACACCGCCGCCGCCGCTTATCCCCACACGGCGTCTCCTTCCGGTCGAACCGTCCCGCCGCTGCCCGCCGTCGACCCGGTCGAAAATCATGGATTGGATCGCGAACAAGCCCGGCAGGTCAATATCGCCATCCCTTTTTCCCCACTGCCCAATCCGGCCGCCCGGCCGTTCGTCTTTGCTGGGCCGGGCGACGATCGCGACCGGGCGGTCGACTGCCTCGCCGCCGCCCAGCTTTATGAGGCAGGCGACGATCCGGTGGGGGAGCGCGCCGTGGCGCAGGTCGTGCTCAACCGCGTGCGCCACCCCGCCTTTCCCGGCACGGTATGTGGCGTTGTGTTCCAGGGGCAGGAACGCAGCACCGGCTGTCAGTTCACCTTCACCTGCGACGGCGCGCTGGCGCGAACACCGTCCGCATCGGCCTGGAACCGGGCACGCGCCATAGCGCGCGAGGCGCTGGCCGGGGCGGTGTTCGCGCCGGTCGGCCACGCCACCCATTACCATACCGACTGGGTCGTCCCCTATTGGAGCGGCAGCCTGGACAAGGTGACGGCCGTCGGCACCCATTTGTTCTTCCGCTGGCGCGGATGGTGGGGCACGCCGCCGGCCTTCCGCCGGCATGGCGAAGGGCAGGAGCCGGTCATCGGCCGCATTGCCCGACTGTCGACGGCGCATGACGGTGCGGCGGGGGAGGAAAAGGGCGCGGCGGCGATCCCGCTCGACACCCTCGCCGCCCGGCCCGCGCAACCGATCGGCGCGGAGTCGATCGGCAGGCGTTTCGGCGGCGCGCGGCTGGTCGCGGCCGCGCCGGGACCGCGCGCCAGTTTCCTGGTCGAACTGGGCCAGGTAACGCCGCCCGACGACTGGCCCGGACTGGCCGACAGCCTGTGCGCCGGGCGCCGGGAATGCCGGGTCATGGGCTGGCGCGCTGGCATGACGCCGGCCGCGCTGCCGTTAAGTGCGCCGCAGTTGGAGACGATGGCGTTCGCCTATATCCACAACGCCGCCACCGGCCTGCAACGATCGTTGTGGAATTGCGACATGATCCCCCGCGCCGACAAGGCGCAGTGCATGCGCCGGCGCGTCCCGGCCATCGCGGCGCCTGCTTCAGCCAGCACCGCGTCGCCATCGCCCCCGGGGATAGTCACGCTGGGCGGAGTAAGGCGCAAGGACCAGCGCATTGAAACGGTGAAGATCAGGCCGGTCGCGCCACCCGTGTCCGGCCCTTGAGAATCAACGCTCTGCGATCAGCAGCTTGTCGATCTTGCGCCCGTCCATGTCGACGATCTCGAAGCGCCATCCCTGATCGTCGATATGGTCGCCCACTTCCGGCAGGCGCTTGAGCAGCCAGAGCGCGTGTCCCGCGACCGTGGCATAGTCGCGATCCTCCGACAGGGTGATGCCGATCCGTTCGGCAAGCAGGTCGACCGGCATCTGGCCCGACACCAGCAGGCTGCCGTCCTCCCGCTCGACGATATCGGGTTCCTCATAGGCGTCGCGGTCCGACGCGAAATGGCCGGCGATCGCCGACAGCAGGTCGGCCGGCGTGACGATCCCTTCAAAATGGCCATATTCGTCATGGACCATGACCATCGGCACCTCCGCGCGCCGCAACACCTCCAGCACATCCATGGCATCGACCTGATCGGGCACGATTTCGGCCCGGCGCACCAACGCTTCCAGATCGAGCGTTTCGCCCCGGAACAGCGCGGTCATGATATCGCGCGCCTGAACGATGCCGACGATATCCTCCACCGACCCGCGTCCTACCGGCAGGCGGGTATGCGGCGTTTGCAGCAGGCGGGCGCGGATCGTCTCCTCATCGGCGGCGATGTCGATCCAGTCGACATCCATGCGCTGCGTCATCACCTCACGCACCGGCCGGTCGGCCAGCCGCACGACGCCGGAAATAATCGCGCGCTCGCTTTCCTCGATAACGCCGGACCTGCTGGCTTCCGCCACGATCAGGTGCAGTTCCTCTGCCGTGACATGATGTTCGGATTCGCGGTTAAGGCGCAACAGGCGGAAAATGAGGGCGCTCGACCCGTCGAGCACCCAGACCAGCGGCGCGGTGGCACGCGCCAGCCACAGCATCAGCGGCGCGACGAGCACCGCGATCGATTCAGGCGCGCGCAGCGCGAACTGCTTGGGCACCAGCTCGCCGATGATCAGCGAGGCATAGGTGGTAAGGCCGATGACCAGCGCAAACCCCAGTTCGCCGCTGATCGCCGGCGCGACGCCCAATGCCCGCAACCGTTCACCCACCGGCCCGCCCAGGCTGGCGCCGGAATAGGCACCGGCGATGATGCCGATCAGGGTAATCCCGATCTGCACCGTCGAAAGGAAACGGCCGGGGTCCGACGCCAGCGCAAGAGCCGACATCGCCCCCCGCCGACCCGCCTTTTCCATTGCCTGAAGGCGCGGCCTGCGCGCCGAAACGATCGCCAGTTCGGACATCGCGAAGACGCCGTTCAACGCGACCAGCGCCAGGATGATGATCAGATCGACCCAGGGAAAGGGCGTGAGCGGCGAGGAAGGGAGGGTGGCCATGGCGGTCTGCGCTCTCATGCCCAATTTCTTTCGGTTTCACAACCATTCCCTCATATCCAATTCAGTTCGCTTGTGGAACAAAGCCGCCGGCTCGGCCATTGGTCGCTCATCCGTCCCGGCGGGACAGCAAAAACAAGGACAGGACCCATGAAAACATCGTACCGGTTTATCGCCATGGCGGGCGTCGCGGCCCTGCTGACCACCACCGCCTGCACCACCGACCCCGACACCGGTCAGCAGCGCATATCGAAGGCGGCAATCGGCGGGATCGGCGGTGCGCTGGGCGGCTATCTGCTGGGCGACCTGGTCGGCGGGCGGCACGACCGGACCGAAAAGATCGTGGGCGCGGGCATCGGCGCGGTCGCCGGCGCGGGCATCGGCGCCTATATGGACGCGCAGGAACGCAAGCTGCGCGAACAGACCGCCGGTAGCGGCGTCGACGTCATCCGCGACGGCGACAATCTGGTGCTCCGCATGCCGTCGGGCATCACCTTCGCCTATGACCGGTCGGACGTGCAACCGCAGTTCCAGCCCACGCTGAACGAGGTGGCGTCAGTGCTGGCGCAATATCCCAAAACCTATATCGACGTGTACGGCCACACCGACAGCGACGGGGCCGACGCCTATAATCAGACTCTGTCCGAACGACGCTCACGGGCGGTCGCCGACTATCTGGTCGGCCATGGCGTGCAATCGGCCCGCATCGCCACGCGCGGCTTTGGCGAAACACAGCCGATCGCATCCAACATGACGGAAGAAGGCAAGGCGGCCAACCGCCGTGTCGAGATCAAGGTCGCGCCGGTGACGGAGAGCGACGTAAGGAGCTGACGGCCCATATCCGTCATGCCGGCACGCGCCGGCATGACGGAAAGGTCAGAAACTGCCTTTCAGCCCGTCGATCACGAACTGCGCCGCAAGCGCGGACAGCAGCACGCCCAGCAGCCGGGTTATCACGGCCTCAATCTTTTGCCCCAGCAGCGCCATCAGCGGCCCGGCGGACAGCAGGGAGCCGAGCATGAGCGCGAGAACGGCCGCCATCGCGCCCATCACCATCAGGCGGTCGGCCACGCCATCGGCGCGCGAGATCAGCAGCATGACCGTTGCGATCGAACCGGGCCCGGCGATCATCGGCATCGCCATCGGAAAAACCGACACATCCTCCACCTGCGGCGTATCGGCGATCTTCTGCGCGCGGTCCTCACGCCTTTGCGTGCGTTTTTCGAACACCATGTCCATCGCGATCATGAACAGCATGATGCCCCCGGCGATACGGAAACTGTCGAGCGCGATGCCGAGCACGCCCAGCAACTGCTTGCCCCACAGCGCAAACACCAGCAGGATGGCGGTGGCGATGCCCACGGCGCGGATGGCCATGGCACGACGTTGCGCCGCGCTGGCCCCGGTGGTGAGGCTGGCATAGATCGGCGCGCAGCCCGGCGGGTCGATGACGACGAACAGCGTGACGAAGGCGGAGATGAACAGTTCGCTCATGACGCGGGCGCCGCGACCCTGTCGTCGATCACAACGTCATAAGCGGCGCCCGTCCACATCCGCACGGTGATCCGGCGCGATCCATCGGGCATGACATCGGCCGACCACAGCAGGCTGTCGTCGGCCGGCGCCGGAGCGCGGCCCCGCTTCTTCCCGACCCCTTTCGCCCCGCTGGCGGGTTCGGCCGCCCCCTCGGCGTCGGCGCGGCGCTTGCAGGTCGCCACCTTGCCGGTCAGATGGTCAGGCGCATCCCGCGGCACGGCCAGCGCGTCGCCATGGCGCATGACCCATTTCCACGCCCCCTTGTCGTCCCGCCGCCATATGGTCGTGAAATAGCCGGCGGCCCCGTCCGGCCGCGTCCAGTTGCCCGTGCTGGCCGCCAGCCTGCCGTCGCATGACGCATAGACGACGGACGGGGACCAGGCGGCGGGCCGGGACGGGTTGGCCCGCGCCTTCAGCCATGGCGGCGCCGTCACCTTCTGCGGGACGAACAGCACCGCATCCTTCGCCGCGGTTTCGCGCAGCGCGGTCCACTGCCCCTTTTCCTGGGCCAGACGGCTGGCGGCCATTTCGGCGGCGATGACAGCGCTCGGATTGGGCTGATAGCGCACCGGGGGCCGCGCGCCGACCAGCGCGAACAGAATGAGCGCAAGCAGCGGCGCCCGCGCCTTCACAGCCCGTCGGGCCGGGGCAGACCGCCACGCGCGCACGCGGCGACCAGCGTGTTGCGTAGCAGCACGGCGATCGTCATCGGCCCGACCCCGCCCGGCACCGGGGTGATGGCGCGCACATGGGCCAGCGCCTCGGCGGTGGCGACATCGCCGACCAGCCGGCTCTTGCCGTCTTCGGTATCGGCAATGCGGTTGATGCCGACGTCAATCACGGTCGCGCCGGGCCTGATCCATTCGCCCTTCACCATTTCAGCACGTCCGACGGCGGCGATGACGATGTCGGCGCGATGCACGACCGTCGCTAGGTCGCGGGTACGGCTGTGCGCGAGGGTGACGGTGCAGTTTTCGGCGAGCAGCAGCTGCGCCATCGGCTTGCCGACGATATTGGACCGGCCGACCACGACCGCCTCCAGCCCCGACAGGTCGCCCAGTTCGTCCTTCAGCAGCATGATGCAGCCGAGCGGCGTGCAGGGCACCAGCGCGTCCTGCCCGGTCGCCAGCCGTCCGACATTGACGACATGGAAACCATCGACATCCTTGGCCGGGTCGATCGCGGCGAGGACGGCGGCTTCGTCGACATGGGCCGGCAGAGGCAGTTGCACCAATATGCCGTCGACACGCTCGTCGGCATTCAATTCCTCGATCAGGTCGAGCAGATCCTCCACCCCGATATCCGCCGGCCGCCGGAAGGTGAAGCTTTCCATGCCCGCCTCGACCGTCATGCGGCCCTTGTTGCGGACATAGACGGCGCTGGCGGGGTCCTCCCCCACCAGCACGACCGCCAGTCCCGGCTTGCGTCCCGCCCGCGCGGTGAAGGCGGCCGCGCCGTCCGCCACCTGCGCGCGCAGGCCGGCCGCGAACGCCTTGCCGTCGATAAGCTTGCCGATGGTCATCCTGTCTGCACCTATTCTTCCAGAGCGGCGGTCAGAATGGCGGAAAGCCGGGCCCATGCCAACGCCTCGCCGCCGCCCCTGATCCGCAACCGCTTTAGCCGGTTGGTATCGCCGGATTCCAGCGAAATCGCGCTGCGCGGCATATCCACCGCCCGCGCCAGCAGCGCGATCAGCGCGCTGTTCGCCTTGCCCTTTTCCGGCACCGCGCGGACACGGGCGCACAGCCATCGGGCGCCTTTTTCATCGGTCCACAACCCGCCGATCGATTCGCGCGCGGCACCGGGCGTCAGCCGGATCGACAGCAGCAGGTCGTCGTCCCGCCGCGTCCAGGCGGTCACGCCAGGCCGAAGAGTGGCGGCAATATGGCCTGTCGGATGATCAATATGCCAAGCAGCACCACCATCGGCGACAGGTCCAGCGCGCCCAGATCCGGCAACACCCTGCGGATGGGCGCGTAGATGGGCGCCGTCATCCGGTCCAGCGCGACCATGACGGTGCGGACGAAATCGCTATAGGTGTTGATGACGTTGAAAGCGATCAGCCAGCTGAGAACCGCCTGGATGATGATGATCCACCACAGGACGTCGAGCAGGATGACGATGATCTGATAGAGCGCGTAGGCCATGCCTTCTCCGAATATCTTGGGCACCCTCTACCCCAGTGCCCGGTCCTGCCACAAGCGCCTGCCCGCAATATTCGCCGCGGCGGCGCTCCGTCCGGCGCATCCGCGCCTGACGCATGGCGCCCTATTTGCGGATGAGCGTGCCCGCACCGCTGCGGGTAAAGATTTCGAGCAGCATCGCGTGCGGCACGCGCCCGTCCAGTATGACCGCCGCATCGACCCCCCGCTCCACCGCCTTGAGGCAGGTTTCCAGCTTCGGGATCATGCCGCCGGTGATCGTCCCGTCCGCCTGCAGCCCCAGGATCGAGGCGGGCCTGAGGTCGGTGAGCAATTCCCCCTGCTTGTCGAGCACGCCCGGCACGTCGGTCAGCAGGAAAAAGCGCGACGCGCCCAGTTCCGCCGCGATCGCCCCGGCCATGGTGTCGGCGTTGACATTATAGGTGTGCCCGTCCGCACCGATGCCGACCGGCGCGACGACCGGGATGATGCCGTTCTGGGCCAGCGTGTCGAGGATACGGCGGTCGACCTTCACCGGATCGCCGACAAAGCCCAGATCGACGTTGCGCTCGATCCCCGAATTGGGGTCCGCTTCCCGCTTGCCCAGCACCTTTTCGCAAACGACCAGCCCGCCGTCCTTGCCGGAAATACCGACGGCCCGGCCGCCGGCCCCCGCGATCCAGCCGACGATTTCCTTGTTGATCGACCCCGCCAGCACCATTTCGGCGATCTTCGCGGTTTCCGCGTCGGTCACGCGCAGCCCGCCGACGAACTGCGATTCGACGCCCAGTTTCTTCAGCATCGTGCCGATCTGCGGCCCGCCGCCATGAACCACGATGACATTGATGCCGACCGCCTTCATGAGGACCACGTCCTCGGCGAAATCGCGCGCCGCTTCCGGGTCGCCCATGGCGTGCCCGCCATATTTCACGACGAACGTTTCACCGGCGTAGCGCTGCATATAGGGCAGCGCCTCCACCAGGGTCTCAGCCTTGGCGAGCAGGGCAGGATCGGGGGCGTATTTACTGGTCATGCGCGGGCGCATAAGGGCAATGGGGCCGGGGGGCAATGGGGCCGGGGAAAGGACCGGGAGCGGGGGACATGCGCAAGGGCGCCGTACGAGTCGTCATCCCCGGTCGCTCAGCCGGTATCCGACGCCCATCGCCTGCGCCAGATGGCGCAGCCGCCGTTCCACCGATTCGCCGAACATCTCGGCATCCGCGCCGCCAAGCCGCAGCACCAGCATGCCGTCCTCCCATTCCAGGCGCGACGCGGCGAGCGGCCCTTCCACCCCGCCCGACAGCCGCTGCCCCAGGCGGATCGCCAGACCCCATTGCGTCGCGCGCCGGACCATCGCCGGCGTGGCGAGTTGTTCCACCGCCGCCGGGCAGGTCTGGCCGCCGCCGAAATTGCTGTGCAGCGCCTGCGCCAGCATGGCGCGGTCGGCCGCGTCGATGCCCACCCAATTGCCGTGCAGCGCGATTTCGACACCGCGTTCGGCGCGGAAATCCGGGTTGGCCCGCCACCCCACATCCGCCAGCAGACAGGCGGCGCGCCGGATGCGGCGCCAGCCGTCGCCATCTTCCCTGAACAATGGCGCGATCCACCGTTCGATCATATCGCCATGGCCGGGAAAGCGAGCCTGCGCCTCGCCCTCCGCCTCCGCCGCGACCAGCAGCGGATCGTGAGCGCGGACGGCGGCGGGCAGGTCTTCGTACAACAGCCCTTCGCGCAGGCCATAGGCCGATACGATCAGGCGGTCGGGACGCAACTGGCGCACCATGACGGACAGCAGGGCGGCGGCGTCCGGCAGGGTCGGTACGCGCGACCCGGTGATCGCGGGAATACGTTTCAGCCGGGCGCGGCCGACATGCGACACGATCCGCGCAAGCTGTTCGGCGCGCTGGACAGGCATTTCATACTGGTGGACCACCGGGAGCGGGAAATGCGTAAGCTGCATGTCGAACCGCGCAAGCGCGCGCCACGATCCGCCGACCAGATAGAAGGGCAGGCCCGGTTCCGGCGTCCAGCCCGCCTTCGCCATCATCTTCTTCGCCTGACGTTCCAATGCACCGGGGTTCTTCGCCCTGATCTGGGGCAGGCGCAGCACGCCCAGGGGCAGCGACATGGTCTGGTGGACCGCGCCGTCGCGCACACGCGCCAGTTCCAGGCTGCCGCCACCAAGGTCGCCGACGATGCCGTCCGCGCCGGGAATGCCCGACAGCACGCCATGGCCCGCCCCCATCGCTTCCTGCACGCCGGACAGCAGTTCGACGGTCAGACCCATGGCATTGACGCGGGCGATGAGCCGGTCGCCATTGACTGCCTCCCGCACGGCGGCGGTCGCGACACAGCGGACCTGCTCCACCGCCATTTCCCGGCACAGGCGGATGAAACGCGCCACGGCGTCGAGCCCCCGGTCCATGGCCGCATCCTCGATCCGTCCGGTCTTCGCAAGCGATGCGCCCAGTCCCGCCATCACCTTTTCGTTGAAGAGGATGAAGGGCAGGCGGCGCGGCCCGTCATAGACGACCAGACGGATGCTGTTCGATCCGATGTCGATGATGGCGACGCGCGCGGTGGCCATGGCCGGTGATGTGGCATTGCTGTCCGCCATGGCGCGCAGCGTGTTGAGCATCGATGCCATGCGCGTCAGGCGCGCCCGCGCAGCCGGAGCGTCGGCACCGCGCCGCTGTCCAGCGCCGCGCCACGCCCCGACAGGGACGGATTGGTCATGAAATAGCGGTGCAGGTTGAACGGCCTGTCCCCCGCATCGACCCGGCGATACTGGCCGTCGGCTGCCAGTTCCCAGCTCTGTTCGGTATCGATCAGGTTCGCGACCATCACCTGGTCCAGTATCTGGTCATGGACGGTAGGATTTTCGATCGGCAGCATGAATTCGACGCGGCGGTCGAAATTACGCGGCATCCAGTCGGCGGAACTGATGAAGACGCGCGCGCCGTTATTGGGCAATGCGTTGCCATTGCCGAACACGGCGATGCGGCTATGTTCCAGAAAGCGCCCGACGACCGATTTGACGCGGATATTGTCGGACATGCCGGGCACGCCGGGCCGCAGGCAGCAAATACCCCGGATGATAAGGTCGACCTGCACGCCGGCATTGCTGGCGGCATAGAGTTTCTCGATAATAGCCGGATCGACCAGCGAGTTCATCTTCGCCCATATGCCGCCGGGCCGTCCGGCGCGCGCATGGTCGATTTCCCCCTCGATCAGGTCGCACAGCGTATCGCGCAGGTTGCGCGGGCTCATGACCAGCTTTTCCAGCTTTTTGGGTTCGACATAGCCGGTGATGTAATTGAACAGCGCGGCGGCGTCCCGGCAATAGGCGGCATTGGCCGTGAAGAAGCTGAGGTCGGTATAGATGCGCGCGGTGACGGGATGGTAATTGCCCGTGCCGAAATGGCAATAGGTGCGGAAATGGTCCCCTTCCCGGCGCACGACCATCGAAACCTTGGCATGCGTCTTCCAGTCTACGAAACCGTAGACGACCTGCACGCCCGCCCGTTCGAGTTGCGCGGCCCAGAGCAGATTCTGCTCCTCGTCGAACCGGGCCTTCAATTCGACAACGGCGGTGACCGACTTGCCCGCTTCCGCCGCGTCGATCAGCGCGCGAATAACCGCGGACTGTTTGCCCGCGCGATACAGCGTCTGCTTGATCGCGACCACGTCCGGGTCGGACGCCGCCTGTTTCAGGAAGGCGATGACGACGTCGAAGGCTTCATAGGGATGGTGGACCACAATGTCCTTGGCCCGGATGGCGGCGAAGCAATCCCCACCATATTCGCGAATCCGTTCGGGAAAACGCGGCGCATAGGGCTCGAACTTCAGGTCGGGCCGGTCCTCCTCGACGATGCAGGCGATGTCGCCGATGCCGATGAACCCCTCCACCTCCTCGACGATGGCGTCATGGCCCTGGAGCATGTCCTGCAACATCTCCTCGACCGGTCCGGGGATGCGTTCCTCTATCTCCATGCGGATCACGCGGCCACGGCGACGGCGCTTGATCGCGCTGCGAAAATAGCGGACCAGATCTTCCGCCTCTTCCTCGATTTCGATGTCGCTGTCGCGGATGATGCGGAAAACGCCGCTGTTGCGCACCCGGTAGCCGGGAAAAAGGTCCGCGGAAAAGCGGCGGATGACCGCTTCCAGCGCCATGTAGCGCGCCGGTTCGCCGGCGATCCTGATGAATCGCGCCAGCGACGCGGGGATCATCACCAGTTCGCGGATAGGCTCCCGGTTCGACACCCGTTCGAGGTCGAAGATGATCGACAGCCCCTGATTGGGAATGAAGGGAAAGGGATGCGCCGGATCGAGCGCCTGGGGCGTGAGCACCGGGAATATCTGGGTCAGGAAATGATCGCGCAGCCAGCTTTCCGCATGCGCGTCAAGGTCGCTGGCCGGGCCGACGACATCTATGCCCGCCTGCGCCAGTTCGCCGTGAAGGGTCGCCCACACCTTCTGCTGCGCATGCATCAGGCGGGACGCTTCCTCCGCGATCGCCGCCAGTTGCTGCGCGGGCGTCAGCCCGTCCGCCGACCGCAGGTCGACATCCTGCAACTGCTGCCCCTTCAGCCCCGCGACCCGGACCGAGAAGAACTCATCCAGATTGGCGCCGGAAATGGAGAGGAAGCGCAGCCGTTCGAGCAGCGGATGAGCGCGGTTCATCGCCTCTTCCAGCACGCGCTGATTGAAGGCCAGCCAGGACAGTTCCCGATTGAAATAGCGCTCGCACGGCGGGATCACACTGACGGACGGATCGGCTTCGGCCACTATTGTTTCTCACAGCGTCAAGGGGCGGGATCGGTCGGCACTATATTGAAAAAGCCCGCAGATTGGAGGGTCTCTTTCGCCATTGCGACAGAAATCTTGCGTCCCGATGACAATGCCGCGCGATCCAGCAGCCGTGTGACTCGCGCGATCGCGCCATAGCTGCGCTCCATCCGCCGCACCAGCCAGTCGGGCAGGTCCGCGGCATAGCCCGCGCCGGCGGCGGTCAGCGCCCGTTCGATCAGGGCACGGGCCAGCGCTTCGTCCGGTTCGGCAATGGCAACGTGCGGCGCGGCCGTCAGCCGGGAGCGAAGATCGGGCAGCGCGACGGCCCAGTCCTGCGGCGGTTCCTGCCCGACCAGCAGCAGCGGGCGCCGCTCGCCCTGCGCTTCATTCCAGGCGTGGAACAGCAGGCGTTCGTCCTCTTCCTGCGCGTCGTCGATCACGCGCCCGCCGCTCATGTCGGCGAACAGCCGCGCCAGCGTGCTGCGCCCCGAACGCGCCGGGCCGGACAGCACGCTGGTCATCACCGGCCAGTCCCGCCACCGCTCCAGATGCGCGACCGCCAGCCGATTGGCTTCGCTCACCAGGAAATCCCGGCCGTCCCGCTGGCCGGGCCAGTCGAACGGCAGGCCGATCTGGGTCATTGATCGCTGACGGCGGGGGCCTGTCGCCGGACGATGCGCAGGGTCGTGCCGGATACGGTGACGGTATAGCCGCGCGCCTGCAGCCCGGCGCGCAGCATATCCGCCGTGCCGTCGAAACTGACCTGCATCACCGATGTGCCGCCCAACGCCAGGCTGCGCGTCACGGCCGACGCCACGCCGGGCACAGTCCGCACCGTCGCTTCGCCCTGGCTGACCGACCCGACATCGGGCGTATCGAACTGGATCGAGAAGACCGTGCCGCGCGTCACAACGGGCAGGTCTGCGACCTCCGTCGGCCGATCGCTCGCATTCTCGATCTCCAGCGCTGTGGGATCGACCGGCTCCTCGATCACCAGCGACGGGTCGGGCCGCAGCCGGCCGTCACCCAGCGCGCGAATATACAGTTCGTCCAGCCGGCGCGCCGCCTCGTCCATCATCGCCGGGATGGCGCTCTCGCTCGACGCGCGCAGGCCGAAGCTGCCGATCAGCATATTGTCGGGACCATAGCGCGCGGTGAAGGTGCCGGTCACCGGGCCGCCCGGCCATTGCCGTTCGATCCGCGCGATCGGGACGACCAGATCGGCCGCGCCATATTGGTCGAGCAACACCCGCCACCACAGCCGCCCGCGCCGCCCCGTCTGGCCGGCGTTCAGCAGGACCGGATCGGCGACCGACCCGCTGACGCGCACATAATCGATGGCGCTGTCACCGGTGCGATAGCGCGCCCACGCCTTCTGCCATTCATTGACCCGCTCATAGGACACGGCCGATCCGCCATCCCACAATATGGGAATGACGAGCAGCGGCGGCGAGCGCATCACATTGCCCCTGACCCCCAGCAACTGGCCCGTCCGCGCCCGGTCGAACAGCACGCCCAGCGTGGCGACATAACGGCTGGGTCCAACCTGTTCATAATCGATCTCGATACCCGAAACCATCGCTTCCAGTTGCGAATCGGACAGGCCGGGCGCGGCGCCGCCGCCATGGGTGCGGCTCCACAGCATTTTCCACGCCTGTCGCTGCGCCAGCCGCCATCCCGCATAGCGGGCGGCGTCGGCATCCTTGGCGACGACGTCGACCTTCACCCCCCGCACCTCGAAATCGCCGCCGCTGGCGATCGGGGGCACACCACGCTCCCCTTCCATCTGGGCGAACAGCGCGGCGGCAAGCAGGCCGAGGGCGATCGCCCCCGCGACCTGCAACGGACGCGACAGTGCACGCAGGACCGACACTGGCCAGATCGACACTGGCCGGACCGACAGGCGGCGCAGGACCGATGCCGGAAACGATGGGCGCGACAGGGATGGGGACGAAGACAGGGTCACGGGCGGCCTTTTGCCGGGATTTGCCGGCGCTGCCAAGCCGCAACGAATTGAGCGTTCCACTTTCCGCTCCATTGTTCTAGGGCGCTGGGGCATGAGCGACACCGAATCCTACAGCTACGCCAAGGCAGGCGTCGATATCGCGGCGGGCAACGCGCTGGTGCGCGCCATCGCCCCCCTGGCCAAGGCGACACGGCGGCCGGGCGCGGATGCCGACCTTGGCGGCTTCGGCGGCTTTTTCGACCTGAAGGCGGCCGGTTATGACGACCCGCTGCTGGTCGCGGCCAATGACGGCGTGGGCACCAAGCTGAAGCTGGCGATCGACCATGACCGTCATGACGGGGTGGGCATCGACCTGGTGGCCATGTGCGCCAACGACCTGATCGTGCAGGGCGCCGAACCGCTGTTCTTCCTCGACTATTACGCCACCGGCAAACTGGAAAGCGGCGTCGCCGAGCGCGTCATCGCCGGTATTGCCGAGGGGTGCCGCCTGGCGGGCTGCGCGCTGATCGGCGGCGAAACGGCGGAAATGCCTGGCATGTACGCGCCGGGCGACTATGATCTGGCGGGCTTTTGCGTCGGTGCGGTGGAACGCGGCAGGGCGCTCACCGGATCGCGGGTGAAGGCGGGCGACGTGCTGCTCGGCCTTGCCTCTTCGGGCGTGCACAGCAACGGCTTCTCGCTTGTCCGCCGGCTGGCCGCGGACAAGGGGTGGAAGCTGGACCGCCCCGCCCTGTTCGACAATGAAGTGCTGCTGATCGATGCGCTGATGGCGCCGACCCGCATCTATGTAAAGGCGCTGCTGCCGCTGGTGCGGGCCGGGATGATCCACGCCCTGGCGCACATCACCGGGGGCGGCCTGCTGGAAAATATCCCACGCGTGCTGCCCGACGGCTGCCACGCACGGGTCGATGCCGACGGCTGGGCTCAGCCGCGCCTCATGGCCTTCCTTCAGGCGCAGGGCATCATCGAGCCGGAGGAGATGGCGCGTACCTTCAATTGCGGCATCGGCATGGTCCTGTCCGTGGATGACGCACATGTCGCCGGCGTCACCACCGCGCTGGAGGCGGCTGGCGAAACCGTGCTCCGCATTGGCACGATCGAAGCCGGGGACAAGGGCTGCACGGTACGCGGATCGGCCGGGACATGGAGCGCCCGGGCCGACTGGACGGCGACGCACCGTTGATGACGAAGGCGAAGGTCGCCGTCCTGATATCGGGGCGCGGGTCGAACATGGCTGCCCTGCTCTATGCCGCCAAGGCGGAAAACTGCCCCTATGAAATCGTGCTGGTCGCGGCCAATGATCCGCAGGCGGCGGGGCTGACGCTGGCCGCCGCCGAAGGCGTGGCAACGTTCGCGCACAGCCACAAGGGCATGAAGCGCGCCGAGTTCGACCGGATCATCGACGCGCAATTGCGCCGGGCTGGCGCGACCCATGTCGCGCTGGCGGGCTATATGCGGCTGCTGTCGCCCGAATTCGTCGCGGCGTGGGACGGGCGAATGCTCAACATCCATCCCAGCCTGCTGCCCAAATATAAGGGGCTGGACACGCATCAGCGCGCGCTGGACGCGGGTGACAGCCATGCCGGCTGCTCGGTCCATATCGTCACCGCCGATCTGGACGACGGGCCGGTGCTGGCGCAGACGCCGGTCACCATCCTGCCCGGCGACACCCCGGACACCCTGGCCGACCGTATCCTGATCGCCGAACATCAGCTCTACAGCCGCACGCTCGCCGATTTCGTCACCCGCCACCGCCAGCCCGGCTTCCTGCTGGGCAAGGTGCGCGAATATGCGATGGCCCTGCCAGAAACGGACGAGGTGACGTCGCACGGCATGCCCTGCTTCGGCATCGCGAAGGGCAGGAAATTCGCCTATTTCGCGCGCAACCGCCTTGGCGACAGCACCGTTTCCCTGCTGGTCAAGACCACCGCCCCCGAAGAGCAGTCGATGCTGATCGAAAACGACCCCGAGCGCTATTACCGCCCCGCCTATTTCCGCGACGGCTGGGTCGGCATCAGGCTTGACCTGGACGATACCGACTGGGACCATATTGCCGAACGGCTGCGCCGAAGCTGGCGCACGGTCGCTCCCCGGAAACTGCTTGGCCTGATGGACGTAGCGGACGATTTCTGACGCCATCCCTGCCGCAACGGACGCGGCGACGCCTTTCAATCCGCGGACCGCCACCCCATAGAAGCAGCATGACCAATACCCCCGCCCCCGCCCTGGAGATCACCGACCTCACAAAGGTTTATGCCGGCGGCAAACGCGCGCTCGACGGCCTTTCACTCTCCATCCCGCGCGGGCAGATCTATGGACTGCTCGGCCCCAATGGCGCGGGCAAGTCGACGACGATCAACATCCTGGCCGGCATGGTCAACAAGACGAGCGGGACGGCGCGCGTCTGGGGTTTCGACATCGACGCGCAGCCGCGCAACGCGAAAAATTCGATCGGCATCGTGCCGCAGGAAATCGTGTTCGACCCGTTTTTCAGCCCGTTCGAAACGCTGGAAAACCAGGCGGGCCTGTACGGCGTGCCCAAATCGCGCCGCCGCACGATGGAATTGCTGCGCGCCGTCCATCTGGAGGACAAGGCCCATGCCTATGCCCGCACCCTGTCGGGCGGCATGAAACGGCGGCTGCTGGTCGCTAAGGCGATGGTGCATTCCCCGCCGATCCTGGTGCTGGACGAACCGACGGCGGGCGTCGACGTGCAACTGCGCCAGCAGCTATGGGCCTATGTCCGCGAACTCAATGCCCTGGGCGTGACGATCGTGCTGACCACCCATTATCTGGAGGAAGCCGAGGAGTTGTGCGACCGGATCGGCATCATCAACCATGGGCGGCTGATCACCGACACCCCGACCCGCGAACTGGTTGCCATGACACAGGAAAAAGTGGTGCAGGTCACGGTCGACCGCGATATGACGGCGCCGCCCCGCGACCCCGGTTTCGGGAAAATCGAACTCAGCGACGCACGCACGCTGACCATCACTTATTCAAGGAACGAGGCGAATGCCGGCCAGGTGCTGAACGCGGTTCAGGCCAGCGGCCTGTCGATCGTGGATGTGGTCACCCGCGACCCCGATCTGGAGGATGTGTTCCTGAATCTTACAGGTGGGCATATTAACCATTAAATTGTCAAGCCTGAAGACTTTATTAATTGCGAATTTTACGCTATTCGCGGGCCATGATCAGCACCAAGATTCGCTTCGGCCTGGCCCTTGCCGCCACCACGCTCCTCGCTACGCCGCTCATGGCATCCCCCGTCACCGGCACGGACGCCCTGAAGGAATGGAATCTGATCGTCCTGGGCGATCTTAAATCCTCGTCCGAGGTGGAGGGGCGCACCTTCGTGGGCGGCAATCTGTCCGGCACATCGTCAAACTATCAGATCAGGACGCCCGCGCCGTCGCCCACCGGCCAGCCCGGCCTGACCGTCGTCGGCGACGTCACCGGCCATATCAAGAATCTGAGCAATGGTTCGGGCGCCATCGTGGGCGGCAACGTCACCAGCGGCTTCAACCTGAACGGCCCCGCCCAGACGGTGAAGGTCGGCGGCACCATCAGCAACACCAATGTGAACCAGAATACGGTCCAGCACGGCCTGGGGAAATCCGACCCCGATTTTACGAACAGCCTGACGACGCAGGGCACCGTGCTCGCGGGCAGCATGAAGGATTTGTCCAACACCCTGGGCGGCCTCACCACCAACAGCCAGGTGCAGTATAGCAACAATCGCGCCACCTTCAACGCCAGCCCCGATGCCAAGGGCGTGGCGGTGTTTTCCATGAGCGCCGCCGATCTGGATCGCATCGGCGAAATCGACTTCAAGCTGAACGGCGCCGACACGGCGGTCGTGAACGTCAGCGGAAACGCCATCAGGCTGAATGACAATTTCCTGGGCGGTACCGCCGGCCTTGGCGAACATGTCATCTGGAATTTCGGCGATGCGCAGACGCTGGACCTCAGCACATCCTGGGGTGGATCGGTGCTGGCGCCCTGGGCGTCGGCGACCACCGGCAACTATATCCAGGGATCGGCGGTGTTCGGCAACCTGACCCAGAATGGCGAGATGCATCTGGGCACCTATAAAGGCAATTACACGCCGCCCCCGCCCATCGGAGGCAGCAGCAGTTCCGGGGGCACCCCCGTGCCGGAAGCGGCCGCATGGCTGCTGTTCCTGCTCGGCATCGTCGGACTGGTGGGCGGCCGCCGTCTCGCCAGAAGGCGGTCGAACAGCACAGGGGCTTGAGCGACCGCCATACTCCTCCCATAAGCGCGCCGGGGCCATAAGCGCGCCGGGGAGAGTGGCATGCCTGTTATCCATGACGTCGTTATCATCGGTTCCGGCGCGGCCGGACTGACCGCCGCGATCAACCTGGCGCAGGATCGCAAGGTCATTGTGCTGGCCAAGGGCGCGCTGGACGGCGGATCGACCAACTGGGCGCAGGGCGGGATCGCCGCCGTGCTGGACGCGGGCGACAGTTTCGAGGCGCATGTCGAGGATACGATGATCGCCGGCGCGGGGCTCAACAACCGCGAAACAGTGGAGTTCGTGGTATCCGGCGCCCCCGCCGCGATCGAGCGGCTCGCGGCGCTGGGCGTCCCGTTCAACGAAGGCGAGGCATTCGGCGAACGCTGGCACCTGACCCGCGAAGGGGGACACAGCCATCGTCGCATCGTCCATGTCGACGACGCGACCGGCCATGCCGTGCAGGTCGCGCTTTTGAAGGCCGCGCGCGCCAATCCCAACATCACCCTGGTGGAAGACAGGATCGCGATCGACCTCATCACCAGCCGCCATGGGGAAAAATATTCGGGCGACGGCCGTGTCTGGGGCGTTTACGCCTTCAACAAGAAGACCCGGCATGTGGACGCCATATTGGGCAAGGCGACCATATTATGCACGGGCGGGGCGGGCCGCACCTATCTGTTTTCCACCGCGCCGCGCGGCGCGACCGGGGACGGCATCGCCATGGCGTGGCGCGCGGGATGCCGCGTGTCGAACATGGAAATGAACCAGTTCCACCCGACCTGCCTCTATAATCTGGAGGTCAAGAATTTCCTGATCACCGAAGCGGTGCGCGGCGAGGGCGGACACCTGAAGATTCCCGGAACCGGCTATCGCTTCATGCCCGATTTCGACCCCCGTGCCGAACTGGCGCCGCGCGACGTCGTCGCCCGCGCGATCGACCATGAAATCAAGCGGCTGGGTCTGGACTATGTCCATCTGGATATCAGTCACATGCCGCCCGATTTCGTGAGGCAGCATTTCCCGACCATCCATGCGCGGCTGCTGGACCTCGACATCGACATCACGCGCGAACCCATACCGGTGGTGCCTGCCCAGCATTATACATGCGGCGGGGTGGTCATCGACCTCCATGGCCGCACCGACCTGCCCGGCCTCTATGCTGCGGGCGAAGTCACCGAAAGCGGGCTGCATGGCGCCAATCGGCTGGCGTCCAATTCGCTGCTGGAATGTTTCGTCTTTGGCGAGGCGGCGGCCAACCATATCCGCGCCCATTGGGACTCGCTGCCCACGCCGCCGGCGATCCGCGCCTGGGACGAAAGCCGCGTGACGGACAGCGACGAGGAAGTGATCGTCCAGCATAACTGGAAGGAAATCCGTCGGTTCATGTGGGACTATGTCGGCATCGTGCGGACCACCAAGCGGCTGGAGCGCGCGCAGCATCGCGTCGCCCTGCTCGCGCAGGAGGTGGATGATTATTACGGCAATTTCCGCGTCACGCCCGATCTCATCGAACTGCGCAACCTGCTGGAGGTCGCGCGTCTGGTCGTCCGGTCGGCGCTGAAGCGTCAGGAGAGCCGCGGGCTTCATTATACGCTGGACTATCCCGCCATGCTGCCGGACGCGGTCGACACAATCCTGGCGCCGTGACCGGGCGCTGCGGCGCGGTCAGTTCCTTTTCAGGAAATCACGCAGCGCCGTCGTGAAACGTGCCGGCTGATCGGCCATGACGACATGACCGCTGGGGCCGATGGACAACAGCGCCGCATCTCTCTTGCCCGCATAAGCGGTCCGGAAACGCCGACTGATCTCGCCTGCCTGACGCTGATCCGCGCCCACCGCATAAACCACGCTCAGCGGCACGGCGATGCGCGCCAGCTGCGGTTCCAGATCGGTATTCGCCAGATCGCGCAGCGCATTGGCGATGACGTCCGGGTCGCTGCCCTTCGCGCCGGGCGCCTGCGCGACCATCTGCGCCAGATAGGCGCGCCCCGCCTTCGTCCCCGTGAAATACTGGCTCAGCTGGTCGGCCAGATAGCCAAGGCCGCTGGCCGTGCCGCCGACCATCGCCGCGCCGGCCGGCAGCATATCGACCACCATCACCCGGCCGGCCACCCCCTTCAATCCCAGCATCATGGCCAGGGTCCCGCCCATCGAATGGCCGACGATCGCCGGGCGCTTCAGGCCTGACTCAAGCACATAGCGGGCGATTTCGTCCGTTACCGGCCCCAGCAGCGGACCGGCCGCATTGAGGTCGGCGGACAGGCCGGCAAAGCCGCGTATCTGGACCAGATGATAGCGATAGCCCGGCAGCCCCGCGACCTGCCGGTCCCAGATCGCAGGCCCGCTGGCCAGACCGGGGATCAGCAGCACGTCTGGCCCCTGCCCCCGGACCGTCACCGCCACACGGCGCGACACAAAGGGAGGGGCCGCCCGCGCACCCGCCGGCAGCAACAGGGCAAGGCCGGCCGCCGCAGCGCCCATGATCATGATTCGTCTATGCCGATCGGGACCCATCATCCTGCCCTGTTGCGCGCATGCCGGTTAACCGCAACTGATCGACACTCAGGCGACCCGCGTTAATCCTCCTTACACCGCATTTGTGGAATCATTGGTCGCATCACCCTTGCCGGGCGTGAACCGGCGGCTTCAGTGCAGCAGGGAAATGCGGGGACGGTGATGAGCGGGACTAAATCCGGGCGCGGCCAGCGCCCTGCCGGAAGAGGCGGTGCACGCCTGATAGTGCTGATGGGCGCGCTGTCCGCGTGCGTGAGCGCGCCGGAGCCGCCCTACGCCCAGGCCCGCAGCGCCGCGCCCCACCGTTCCGACATCACCCCGCGCACCGCGTCACAGCCGAGCCGCCCGGTCGCCAACCCGCCCCGGCCGTTCGTCGACGTCGATCAGCGCAACACGCCTTCCCCCGCGCTGGTGAGCGTGATCCGTAACCTGGGGCAGAGTTTCAACGGCCGCGTCGGCATCGCGGTAAAGCGCATCGGCAGCGACTGGACGGTCGCCTATAACGGCACGAGCCTGTTCCCGCAGCAGAGCGTGTCGAAACTCTGGGTCGCGATGACCTTTCTGGACGCGGTCGACCGGGGCAAGCTGCGCCTGTCCGACACGACCACCATCACCCGCGCGGATTTGACCCTGTTCCATCAGCCGACCGCCGCCATGGTAAGCGGCGCTGGCTGGAGCACCAGCTATGCCGACCTGATGAACCGGGCCATGAAACAGAGCGACAATACCGCCAACGACACGTTGCTGCGCGCCGTCGGCGGCCCCGAAGCGGTGCGCGGCTTCCTCGCCCGGCGCTTTGTAAAGGACATCCGTTTCGGTCCGGGCGAGCGGCTGTTACAGGCGACGACCGCCGGGCTGGAATGGCGGCAGGATTATTCCGTCGGGCGCAATTTCTATACCGCCCGGTCCAAATTGCCGATGGCGACGCGCCAGCGGGCGCTGGACAATTATCTGTCCAACCCACCCGACGGCGCCGCACCCGCCGCCATCGTTGCGGCTCTGGCGAAATTGAGGCAGGGCGACATGCTCTCTGCCAGTTCGACCCGCACCTTGCTGACGATCATGGAGGAGGCGAGGACCGGGCCGCAACGGATCAAAGGCGGCGTGCCGGCCGGCTGGCGTTATCTGCACAAGACCGGGACCGGTCAGGACCTGGCCGGGCGGTCCACCGGCTATAATGACGTCGGCATCATGACCGCGCCGGACGGAACCGCCTATGCCGTGGCGGTCATGATCGCCAGCACCACAGAGCCCATACCGGCGCGCTGGCAACTGATGCAGGCGGTCTCTCAGGCCGTCGCCGCCAATCACGAAAAGCGCTGACACAGGAACAGGCAGTCGGCTGCCCATCTGACGCCATATCCGGCGCCTGAAGCAAGCGCCTGTTGTTCAGTGCATCACGCGGATCGACCACCGCTTCCCCGGCCGGCATCCTTCCCGGCCCGCCTGCCTTTGTTCCATCACATGCCCCGAACCATAACGGGCGGGCGAAAGAAGAATGCATCCCCGTCGACAATATCCCCAGGGAAACTAGAGCGCGCTGCGTTAAATCGGGCGCAAGACGCGCGCTCTAATTCATTGTTGTCGCATCGTTTTTTGCGCAAAACCGGGGCCCACTTTTGCGCACGATGCTCTAACCCTCCCGCGCTCCGATCGCCCGCCGCCCATCCGACGGGAGGGCGGCGGCGCCATCTGCCGCGCCGGTGCGCAGGATATGCTGCTCCATGGCCAGCAGCCGTGCCTTCACCGCCAGCCCGCCAGCAAAGCCGGTCAGCGCACCGTTGCTGCCCACCACCCGGTGACAGGGCATGATGATGGACAGGGGATTGCGACCATTGGCGGCGCCGACCGCGCGGCAGGCCGTGGGCCGTCCGATCGCCAGGGCGATGTCCGCGTAACTGCGCGTCTCACCGAACGGGATGGCGCGCAACGCCGCCCAGACCTGTTTCTGAAAATCCGTTCCGCGCACGTCCAGCGGCACGGAGAAAACCCGCCGCCGACCGGCGAAATAGGCATGCAACTCCCCGGCCGCGTCGTCCAGCACGGCATGCCCCGCCCGTTCCGCCGCCGATTCGATGCGCACCCGGCCAGGGTCATCCCCCTCCCATAATATGGCCACCAGGCCGCGCATGCTCGCGATCAGCGTCAGGTCCCCCACGGGTGAAGGGCAGCGCATGGAGGCCAGAGTCATGATCGTCACCCCATCCGTTCAGGAAGCAGACACGCCGCCGGACCAACGCGCCGCATGCCATCAGGGCGCGGGCGGCGTGCTTTCCGTCAACCCGCCGCCCATCGCCCGGTATAGCTCCACCATGTTCACCGCGCGGACCAGCCGGGTCGCCAACAATCCCTGTTCGGCAGCATAGAGTGCCCGCTGGGAATCGAGCGTCGCGAGGAACGGGTCGATGCCGGCCCGGAACCGCGCATCCGACAACCGATAGGCGACACGCGCGGAATCCCGCAACGATGTCTGCGCATCCATCTGCTCCGTCATGGTTCCACGCCGGGCAAGCGCGTCGGCCACTTCGCGAAAGCCGGTCTGCACGCTTTTTTCATAGCTGGCGAGCATCGCGTCATAGGTGGCGCGGGCCAGACGCAAATTCCCCTTGTTGCGACCGAAATCGAAGATCGGCACGCTGGCCGAAGGCGCGACCGACCAGAAATCGCTGCCCGACCCGAACAGATTGGACAACCCCATGCTAAGCGTCCCGAACGCGGCCGTCAGCGAGATATTGGGGAAAAAGGCGGCGCGCGCCGCGCCGATATTCGCATTGGCCGCGCGCAGCTGATGCTCGGCCGCGGCGATGTCGGGCCTGCGCAGCAGCACGGCGGAGGGCAGATCCGCCGGCAGATTCGCCAGCGTGACGTCGGCATCCGGCATGGCCGGCGGCAGGTCGGCCGCAGGCACCGTCGTGCCCGCCAGCAGGTTCAGGGCATTTTGCCCCTGCGCCACCAACGTGGTCGCTTCCGCGATGTCGGCGCGCGCCTGATCGCGGCTGGTCTGCGCCTGACGGACCTCCAGTTCCGACGCGATACCCTTGGCAAAGCGCGCCCTGGTGATGTCCAGCGTCTGACCAAAGGCACGTTCCAGATCGCGCGCGATGCGCAGCCGTTCCTGATCGGCGGCCATGGTCAGCCAGGCGCTGGCCGTTTCCGCGATCAGCGCCGTTTGCGCCGCATTCCGGTTCTCGATCGATGCGAAGTAGTTTTCCTGCGCCGCCTGGCTGAGGTTACGGACGCGGCCGAACAGGTCGATCTCCCACGCCGATATGCCGACCTGCGCCTGATAGGTGTCGGTACGGCCGGACCCGGCGCCCGTGCCGGCCTGAGCCAGGGGCGCGTCCTGATAGGTCGCGGTGCCGCCCACGCCGACCGTGGGCAGCAGGTCGGCACGCTGTATGCGATACTGTGCGCGTGCCTGCGCAACATTGGCGACCGCCAGACGCAGGTCGCGATTATTCGCCAGCGCCGTTTCGATCACCCGCGCCAGTCGCGGATCGACGAAGAAATCCCGCCACCCCGTCTCCGCCGGCATGATGGCGGCGCCCTCCGCCGCCCCGGCATAAGCGGGCCCTTCCGGGCTTGCGGGCGGAACCGGCAAGGCTGGATCGACATATTTGGGCGCCAGATTGCACGCGCCCAGCGTCAGCGCGAGGCTGAGAGGCAACAGGGGAAATGAAAGTCGAGACATTGGCCCTTAGCCCTCCTGCGGCCGTGCGACGGCGACCTGCGATGCGTCCTCGTCGCCGCGATGATGCGTTTCGCGGAACAGCCGCTTCACGACCGTGAAGAAGACCGGCACGAAGAAGATCGCGAGCACGGTCGCCGACAACATGCCGCCGACCACGGCCCAGCCGATCGCATTCTGGCCGCCCGCGCCCGCGCCGGTGGATACGGCCAGGGGCAGCACGCCGAAAATAAAGGCGAAACTGGTCATCAGGATCGGCCTCAGACGCAATTTTCCCGCTTCCAGCGCTGCCTGCGCCGCCGGCATCCCGCCGCGCATCTTCTCCTCCGCGAACTCCACGATCAGGATCGCATTCTTCGCCGACACGCCGATGGTGGTGATCAAACCGACCTGAAGATAGATGTCATTGTTGAGGCCGGCGAGAATAGCGGCGATGACCGCGCCGATGACACCCAGCGGCACAACCAGCATGACCGCGAGAGGCACCGACCAGCTTTCATACAGCGCCGCCAGACAGAGGAAGACGATCAGCATCGACAGCGCATAAAGGGCCGGCGCCTGTCCGCCCGCGCTCCTTTCCTCATAGGAAATGCCGTTCCACGACAGCCCGATGCCCGGCGGCAGCTTGGCCGCATGCTCCTCCATGGCGGCCATGGCATCGCCGGTGCTGACGCCCGGCGCCGGCGCGCCCATGATCTGCATCGACGGTACGCCGTTGAACCGTTCCAGCCGCGCCGCCCCGTGCGTCCACTCTGTCGAAGAGAAGGACGACAGGGGCGCCATCACGCCCGTGCTGCCGCGCACATGCAGGGCGCCGATCGATTCGGGCGTCGTGCGGAACGGCGCATCGGCCTGCACGAACACGCGCTTCACACGGTTGCGGTCGATGAAATCATTGACATAGGAACCGCCGAACGCCGTGCTGATCGTGTCGTTGATGTCGCTCTGGCCCACGCCCAGCGCCCCGGCCGCCGCCTGGTCCACGTTCAGCTTGATCTGCGCCGTATCCTCCAGCCCGTTGGGGCGGACCTGCGCAAGCCGCTGGTCGCCCATCGCCATGCCCAGCAACTGGTTACGCGCTTCCAGCAGCTTTTCATGCCCCAGCCCGGCATTGTCCGTCAGTTGCAGGTCGAACCCCGACGCATTGCCCAGTTCCATGACCGCCGGCGGTACGAAGGCGATGACCATGCCGGACGTGATCTTGTGCAGGGCGGCATTGGCCCTCTGCGCAATGGCTTCGACCGTCCGATCCTTCCCCGTGCGCTCCGACCAGTCGCGGGCGCGCACGAACATTATGCCGACATTCTGTCCCTGTCCCACAAAGCCGAACCCGGCGACCGTGAAGACGAACTGGATATTGTCCTTCTCTTCCTTGAGGTAATAATCGCGGGCACGGGCCAGTGTACGTTCGGTTTCCTCGATGGTGGAACCGGCCGGCAGCGTTACCTGATTGATCAGCGCGCCCTGATCCTCGCCGGGCAGGAATCCGCCCGGCAGGCGCAGGAAGAGGAACGCCATGCCGACGACGATCAGGCCGTACATCAGCATCATACGCCCCCAACGCCGTTCGACCTTGCCCAGCGCATCGCCATAGCGGGTGACGCCGCGGTCGAACGTCCGGTTGAACCAGTCGAAAAAGCCGCTGGCCCAGCCAAAGAGGCCCGTCTTCTTGTCCCTGTCGTCATCCGCTTTGCTGTGCGGGCGCAGGATAGTGGCGCACAGGGCGGGCGTCAGGATCAGCGCGACGACCACGGAAAGCACCATCGACGACACGATCGTGATGGAGAATTGCCGGAAGATGACGCCGGTCGACCCGCCGAAAAAGGCCATGGGGAGGAACACGGCCGACAGGACCAGGCCGATGCCGATCAGCGCGCCGCTGATCTCGTCCATGGACTTTTTCGCCGCCTCCCTGGGGGAGAGGCCCTCCTCCTGGATGATCCGCTCGACATTCTCCACCACCACGATCGCGTCGTCGACCAGCAGGCCGATCGCCAGCACCATACCGAACAGCGTCAGCGTGTTGAGGGTGAAGCCGGCGGCCAGCAGGATCGCCAGCGTGCCGAGCAGCACGACGGGAATGGCGATGGTGGGAATGAGCGTGGCCCGCCAGTTCTGGAGGAACAGGAACATGACGACGAAGACCAGCAGCACCGCTTCAAACAGGGTGTGGACCACCTGTTCAACGGAAAGCCGGACAAAGGTCGAATTGTCGACGGGGAATTCATATTTCACCCAGGACGGGAAATCCTTGGACAGTTCCTTGAGGCGCGTTTTGACCGCGTCCACCGTGTCCAGCGCGTTCGCGCCGGGCGCCAGCTTGATCCCGAAGCCGGTGGCGGGATGGCCATTGAATCGACCGCTGAAACTATAGGCTTCCGCGCCCAGTTCGACGCGGGCGACATCGGCCATCCGTACCACCGACCCGTCGCTGTTGCTGCGCAGCAATATCTGCTGGAACTGTTCGGGCGTCCTCAAACGCGACTGCGACGTCACCGTTGCGTTCAGCGCCTGCCCCTCCGGCGACGGCGCGCCGCCGACCTGCCCGGCCGAAACCTGGGCGTTCTGTGCCCGGATCGCGGCTTTGACATCAAGCGTCGTGACACCCAAATTGGCCATCTTATAGGGGTCGAGCCAGATGCGCATCGCATAGCCGGCACCAAATAGCTGGGTGTCGCCCACGCCGGTCACGCGGCTGAGCGGATCCTGCAAGGTCGAGGCGATGAAATCGCCGGCGTCGACCTGATCATGAATGCCATCGTCGGCATAGACCGACAGGACCATGAGGAAACTGGCGGTCGACTTGCTGACACGCATCCCCTGCTGCTGCACTTCCTGCGGCAATAATGGCGTCGCCTGCGACAGCTTGTTCTGCACCTGGACCTGCGCGATATCCGGGTCCGTGCCCTGCTCGAACGTCAGTGTGATCGCCAGATTGCCGGCCGAATCGCTGGTCGAGGAGAAATAGCGCAGATTATCGATGCCCTTGAGCTGCTGCTCGACAACCTGGGTCGTCGTACTTTCCAGCGTCTGGGCGTCGGCGCCGGGATACATGGTGTTGATCGTGACGGCAGGCGGCGCGATGGCCGGAAACTGCTCGACGGACAGCGATCGGAGCGCCAGCAGACCGGCAAGCATGATGACGATCGCGATGACCCATGCAAAAATGGGCCGGTCGATAAAATAGCGTGCCATGGATCAGCGTGCCCCGTTCGACGCGCGCGCCACCTGTTCCGTCGGACCGGGTTTCACAACCGTTCCGGGCCGCAGGTTGACGAGCCCTTCGACAATCAGCTTGTCGCCGGCCTTCAGCCCCTTGGTGACCATCCATTTGTCGCCGATGGCGCGGTCTACTTCCACCTGGCGCACCTCCACCTTGTTTTCGGCGCCGACTACAAGGGCGGTCGCCCGCCCCCGCGCGTCACGGCTTATCCCCGGCTGCGGCGCCAGGACGACCTGCGTGCGCGTACCTTCCACCAGCCGCGCCCGCACATACATGCCCGGCAACAACAGCCCGTCCGCATTGGGGAAGGTCGCGCGCAACGTCACCGCCCCCGAACTGGGATCGACCGTGACTTCCGAAAACTGCAACCGCCCCTCGACCGGATAGGTGCTGCCGTTGGGCAGGATCAACTGGATGCGCGCGCCCTTGTCCTCGCTGACGCCGCCGGCGCGCATGGCCTGCTTGAGGTCGAGAATCTGGGCCGCCGACTGGGCGATGTCGACATAGACCGTGTCGGTGCGCTGGATGGTTGCCAGAGGGTCGGGCTGCCCCGCCTGCACCAGGGCACCGGGCGTGAACAGCGACCGGCCGATCCGGCCGGAGATAGGCGCACGGATGCGCGTGAAATTCTGGCTGACCTGCGCCGCCTGCACCGCCGCGCGCTGCGCGGCGACATCCGCCTTCGCCTGCCGCGCGGACGCATCGGCATTGTCCGCTTCCTGCCGGCTGACGGCGTTGATTCCCACCAGGTCGCGATAGCGCTGGGCCTGAAGCGCGGTCGCGTTGATCGCCGCCTGCGCGCGCGCCAGATTGCCCTGCGCCTGTTGCAGGGCGGCGCGATAAGGCGCATCGTCGATTTCATAGAGGAGCTGCCCCGCACGGACGGCGGCGCCCTCCTGAAACAGGCGGCGACGGATGATACCGCTGATCTGCGGCCGGACCTCCGCGGTTTCGGCGGCGGTGACACGGCCGGGCAGTTCGTTAATCAGCGGCGCGGACCCGACTTGCAGGGTAACGACGCCCACGGCGGGCGGCGGCGGCGCGGGCGGCGCGCCGTCCCCGCACCCGCTCAGCGCCAGCGCCGACACACAGGCCAGCAGTCCGAAACCAATCCCCTTTGTCATACGCCCGCTTCCATATGATAGCTGCCCGTCCGAAGACGGGAATGAACGTTCATTCCGCTTGATGGCGAGGTAGGTTCATGCGACTATCAGTTCAAGAGGGAAAAAGGTCGAGTCCAAAAAAATGGTTGCGGTGCAGCATGAGCCGACGGCAAGAGAACGCATCCTGGCGGCAGGGCGCGATCTGTTCGCCAGACACGGCTTCCACCAGACGTCGATTGCCGAACTGGCGGCCGAGGCCCATGTGTCGGTCGGCCAGATCTACAGGCTGTTCAAAAGCAAGGCGGATGTGATCGACGCCATCGTGCGGGTGGACGCGGAAGAACGCGCGACGGAAATGCGTATGTTGCGCGACCGGCTCGTGACGGGCGCGCTGGACATAGAGCAGGCGTTCGAGCAACTCGTCCTCAAGTCGATGGACAAGAAGGACGAAGCGCTGTCCTACGACATCCTGGCGGAAGGTTCCCGTAACCAGACGGTCAGCGAAACCATAGCCGATATGTGCGTGGGCTTTCGCACGATCCTGCGCGATTTTGCATGTGCAGCAAATCAAAACCTGTCGGGTGAGGAACTGGACGCCGCCGAGGAGGTGATCCTCGCCTGCCTGTTCGGCCTCGGCCATCGCGGCATGTCCCGCCCCAGCCTCAGCGAAGCGCGCGCGGCGAAACAGGCTGCCCGCATGATCGTGGGCGCGTTACGCTGCATGACCTGATCCGCCGTCAGGGGCGCAGGCGCCGATAGAGGGCGAGCGTTTCCTGCGCGCACCGTTCCCAGGAATAACCGCCGGCGATCGCCAGCCCCCGTGTCCGCGCCTGCCGCCGCCACCCCTCGTCCGTCAGGGCCTGTTCCAGACGCAGCGCGAATCCGGCGCCGTCGCGCGGTTCGACCAGCATCGCCGCGCCGCCGGTGATTTCCGGCAGGCAGGACGCGTCCGCGACCACCACCGGCACGCCGCTCGCCATGGCTTCGGCGGGCGGAAGACCAAAACCTTCATAGACGGATGGATAGACGAACAGCGCGGTCCCGGCATAAAGCGCGGGCAAATCCGCTTCGGGCACAAAGCCCAGATAGCGGACCCAGCCTTCGCGCGCGCCCTTGTCCATCATGTCCTTGACGGCATCGCTCAGCCACCCGGCCCCGCCCGTGACCATCAGCGGCCAGCGGCGACGAACGTCCGGCGGCAGCAGCGACCAGGCCTGAAGCAATTCGGCGATCCGCTTGCGCGGCTCCACCGTCGACACGCACAGCGCATAGCCGCCCGGCACAAGGGCATATCGCGCCAGCGCGGGGGCGACCTGTGCCGGGGCCATCGGCCGGAAGGCCGGGCTGACGCCCAGATGGATAGCGGTCACCCGGTCGGGTGGCAGGGACAGATGATCGATCACCTCGCTCCGCGTGGTCGCGCAGTCGGTGATGATATGGGCCGCGCGGGCCACGGACGGCGCGAACTCCCGCTCGAAATAGCGCAGCCGCTCTTCCGGGTGCGTTTCGGGATAGCGGAATATCGACAGGTCGTGGACAGTGATCACCCCGCCTTCCGCCCATTCGGGCAGGAAATAATTGGGGCCGTGGAACAGATGCGACCGACCGATCCAGCGATTATAGGCGTTGCGCGCCACCGCCGGGCGGCTTTTGCGCCGTATCCAGCGCTGCGCTATGCTCCAGCGGTCCATCGCCATGGGGACGGGGGGAAGCAGCAGCGTGGCGGGATCGTCGATCCATTTCCCGTTGCGATAGAAACGCAGGGCGTCGACATCGCGGGCCGCGCCGATCCGGGTCGCCAGTTCCCAGCTATAGCGGCCGATGCCCGACAGGCGCGGTTCCAGCGCCTCCACCGACAGGATCAGCTTCAGCGCCATGACCGCGCCATCCTGACCGCGGGACGGGCCGTGCCCCTCATGCGCCCCATGATCGTCACGCCAATTTACCCGCGTCAGCCAAGGCAATGATCCTTGAGCGCCCGCGCATCGTGCAGGGCGTTATGCGGCGTGCGGCTGCGCGCGGCCGCGCTGAACCCCAGCCCGTTGATCAATTCCAGCCGCAACGCGCGGATGTTGATGATCTCCCCCGGCCCGGTGACCATCAACTGGCAGAAATAGCTGAGATCGTCAGGCCAGTCGGCAATGATCACCGGATCGGGATCGTTGATCAGATAGGCTTCCAGATGTTGCGCGGCATGTTCGCGCGTCAGATGATTGTCGAGCCCGGGGGGCACGAACCGCAAATAAGGGATGACGTTCATCTCGACCCAGGGGTGGATCTTGTCCGGCAGGGGCAAGGTGACGTAGAATTCCTGGTCGTCATGCTCCGGCACCAGCGCCAGGCTGATCAACTCGCCGCCAAAGCCGTTGAATTCGGTATCCAGATAATAACGCATGGAGTCGGCGGTCCTGGGAAGGAAAGGGTCGGGTCGACGACGCCGTATCCCGCGACACCGGGCGACCGCAAGCCCCGACACCACATGGCGCGGCGCGGATGCGATGATCATCACCCGCTCCGACTGGCGACGCCGACGTGTTATTTGGCGGCGACACCGTCCGGCAGGACGATCGCGGACCAGCTTTTGCCCGGCACCAGATATTTCTCCGCCAGCTTCTGCAGATCCTGCGGCGTGACCGTCAGCATATCCTGCCCCATGGTCTGCATCGCCTGCACATAGCGCAGGTCGTGGGTCGCCCCTTCCATCTGGTTCATCCAGAACGCGTTGCCGGTGCCCGCGCGCATCAGCAATTGCTGCATGGGCGCCACCGCGCGCTGCAATTCATCGGCGCTAACCGGCGTGCGGGCAAGATCGGCGGCCGTGTCCTTCACCACCTTGTAGAAATAGCCGATCCGATCGGGGGGAACCTGGCTCATGACCAGAACATATCCGCCGCTTTCATAGGAAAACGGCCAGTTGTTCTGCACGCTGGGGGAATAGGCGGCGCCTTCGGTCGACCGCAACGTGTCGAACAGCCGATCGTTGAATATCTGCGTCAATATCTCCAGTTGCCGCCCCTCCCGGCCCAGTTCGAAACCACCCGCCGTCGGCCACGCCATGACAGCCGCGGCCTGCCCCTTATCGCCGCGATGACGCAGGATCACGGGAGTCTCGACATGGGCGGGGAACCGCATGACCCGGTTCGCGGACGGCACGGGTCTGTCGGTCCGCGGCGGCAGTGCGCCGAAGGTGGCGGCGACCGCGGCAACAGCCTCTTCCGCCTTCACATGACCGAAAATCTGGATCTCTATGGGCCCGGACGCCAGCATCGGCTCCCACGCCGTGCGGAACGCCTGCGGCGTCAGCGCCTCGATCTCCGCGCGTGACGGCGTGCGGAAACGCACGTCCTTGTCATGCAGCAGCCAGTTGAGGTCCCGGCCCAGCACCGCATCGGGCGATCGCGACATGGCGTCGTACGCAACACCTGCGCCGGTTTTCACCCGTGCGACCGGCGCGGGGTCCCAGCCGGGCGCATGCAGCTTGGTCGCGAATAGGCGCAACTGGTCCTTATAATCGGCCGGCCGGGTCACCGCCTGAAGTTCGAACGCATCATCGTCGATCGAAAAGTCCATCCCCATGCGCCGGCCGTTGGTCAGGTCGTCCAGTTCGCGCTGCCCCAGCGTGCCGATGCCGCTGGCCACCAGCGCATATTCACCGGCCCAGCTCGCCACCGGCTTCGTCGGGGAAAAGGCCTGCCTCCCCTTGCCGAACCGCACGTTGATGCGCACCTTCTCTGTTTCTGCGTCATTGGCGAACAGCACCAGCTTGACGCCGTTGGAGAATGTCACGCCCTCCATACCCGGAAGACCCACCGGCCCGCGCGACACCACCGTTCCAGGCGCGCCGATGACGGGCAGGTCGTCCATCGTCACGACCCGATCTGCCAGCCGGGCGCCGGTCGCGGCCCTGACGGGAGCGGCCAGCGCATCCGACAGTCGCTGCTCCGTTCCGGCGCTTACCGTCCCCGTCACCAGCAGGGCGCGGAACACCCCGGCGGAAAACAGGCGCCGCGTCGAATCCAGCACATGCTGCGGCGTCATCATCGGCTTGCCGGCCCGGAAGATGTCCAACGCCGCCTGCGGCGTGACGGTCGTTTCCCTTATGTCGACCGCGCTGACCAGATCGCTCGCCTGCTTGGCGCCCGCCTCGGTATCGACATTTTCAACCTGGATCGCGAGCGCGGTGTCCATCTGCGCATATTCGCGCTCGATTTCCTGGATGCTGGGCGGCGTTGCCTTCGCATCCTCGACGATCGCGCGCACGTCGGCCAGCGCCTTTTCCCAATTGTCGCCCGATGGCAGGATGTTCAGGAAGGTGCCGTCGACGGACCGGCTCACATCCTGCTGCTCGACGCTGGCCTGCAGGAAGCTCCCGCCGGCGCGCGCGGCCTGTTCCAGGCGGCGGCTGATAATCTGCAGCGCCAGCATGTCGGTCATCCTGCCCTGATTATAGACGATCGTATCGGCGCGCGGTTTCCACGGCCGCAACCATGCCATGGTTAGCCCCGTCGGCACGCCGGGTTCGACCAGCACGCGCGTGGCCGGCGCCTTGGGATCGGGCGCGCCGAAATCCGGCGCCGCTTCCCCCTTGCCCGGCACCGACCAGGACGAAAAATTTTCCTTGATAAGCTGTTCGGCCACCAGCGGGTCCATGTCGCCCGCGATCGAGATCACGGCGTTTTCCGGTCTGTACCAACGCCGGTGGAACGCCTCCATCCGCGCGGCGGTCGCGGCGTTCAGCGTCGCGACCGTGCCGATCGGGCTGCGGTCGGCCAGCGGTTGCCCGGCGAAGAAGTGCAGGCGGCTGGCATCGGCGATGCGCATTTGCGGACCGTCGGATTCGCGGCGTTCGGCGAGCACGACCGCGCGCTCCGCATCGACCGCGCTGTCGACGATATTGGGGTCGGTCATCATACCGGCCAGAATCTTGAGGCTTTCGCCCAGCGTGGCCCGTTCGGCCTGCGGCAGGTCGAGCGCATAGGTCGTGCCGGTGGGCGTCGTCTGTGCATTGCTGTCGCTGCCGAAGGTGACCCCCAGCCGCTGCCATATCCGTCTGGATTCGCCATCGGGAACATGGCGCGACCCGCGAAAGGTCAGATGCTCCATATAATGCGCATAGCCCTGTTCATCGGAACGCTCCATCAGCGATCCGGCGTCGATACGCAGCCGCACCGACACCTGCCCCGGCGGCACGCCGTTGCGGCGGACGGCGTAGCGCAGACCGTTGGGGAGTTCACCAAAGCGCCAGGCGGCATCGATGGGGACGTCGCTGTTTTCATAAAGCCATGGGCGCGTCTGCGGCTGCCCCGCGCCGGGGACGACAGGCGCGGCGGCGACCGGGCGATCCGCCTTGGCGGCAAGGGGGAGCGGCGCGCCGGCGAGCAACAGAGCCAGGGTGCAGAGGGACACGGCGGAACGCCGGAAGGACAAGGTCATAGGGCACGCAGCCTAATCGCATTTTCCTGAATGGCCACTGACAAAATGCGGGATCGGGGATCGTGCGATCCCGTACGCAACTGCCCCTGTGCGACCGGCGCCGCCGATGATAAGGAACAGGCCATGTCCTGCCGCCTCCTCATCGACGGCCGGTTGGTGGACGGCGAGCGCTCCGGCCCGGTCGTCAACCCCGCCACCGGCCAGCCATTCGCCGACGCCCCCCGCGCCGGCCGGGATCAGGTGGAGCAGGCGGTCGCCGCCGCCAACCGCGCTTTTCCCGTCTGGTCCGCCACATCCGTCGAACAGCGCGCCGCCGCGATCGGCGCGCTGGCCGACGCCGTAGCGGCGCGGGCCGACGCCCTCGCCCCGCTGCTGACGCGGGAACAGGGCAAGCCGATCGCCGAGGCGCGGGGCGAAATCGCGCTGACGGTCGAGGCCCTGCGCTATCATATGCCGCTGCGGCTGCCGCCACGGACATTGGCGGCCGACGGCGGATCGATGATCGTCGAACAGCGCTATCCGCTGGGGGTCGTGGCCGCCATCGTGCCCGCCAATTATCCGCTGCTGCTGCTCGCCCTCAAACTCGCCCCGGCGCTGATCGCGGGCAATGTCGTCATCGCCAAGCCCGCCGCCACCACGCCGCTTACCACGTTGATGCTGGGCGAACTGGCCGCAGACCTGTTCCCGCCGGGCGTCGTCCAGATCGTGAGCGATGCCGACGATGTCGGCCCGCTGCTGACCGCGCATCCGGGCATCGCCCATATCAGCTTCACCGGCACCACCGCACGCGGACGTCAGGTGATGGCCGCCGCCGCCGGCACGATCAAGCGTCTGACGCTGGAACTGGGCGGCAATGACGCCGCCCTGCTGCTGCCCGGCGCCGATGTGGGCGCCATTGCGCCCGGCCTGTTCGCAGGCGCGATGGCGAATGCGGGCCAATCCTGCCTGGCGATCAAGCGCGTCTATGCACCCCGCGCGATGATGGATGATCTGTGCGACGCAATGGCGCGGGAAGCAGCACGCGTCGTCCCGGGGGACGGCCTCGACCCGGCGACGACCATGGGCCCGGTGCATCGCGCGGATCAGCGCGACAGGCTGAATGCGATGCTGGACGAGGCGAAGCGGCGCGGGCAGGTCGTGAATGCCCCCGCGCCGGTTCCGCAATCGGGCTATTTCATCGCGCCCGCCATCGTGCGCGACCTGCCCGACGATGCCGCGCTGGTGCGGGAGGAGCAATTCGGGCCGCTGCTGCCCGTGCTGGCCTATGACCGGGAGGATGAGGCGATCGCGCGGATCAACGACAGCCCCTACGGCCTGTCCGCCTCGCTATGGGGCGCGCGCGATCACGCGCTCGCGCTGGCCGCGCGCATCCAGTGCGGCACCGTCTGGGTGAACCGCCACATGGACCTGCCCTTCGCCATGCCGCTGGGCGGCGCGAAACAATCGGGCTTCGGCCGCCATCAGGGTATTGAGGGCGTCATGGAATTCACCCAGGCGCGCATAGTGAACGCCGGGCCGGACTGACAGGCGGGGACCCGCTGGCCCCCGCCCACAAGCTCAACGCGGCGCGGCAGTGCGCTGGACCGCGCCCTTATGCGCGCCGACCCCGCTCCGCCGACGACGGCGGAAGGGCTTCGCTTCGCCGCCCTCGCCATCAGGCCGATGGGCGCGTTCGGTGGTGCCGCGCTGCTGCTTCTGCTGGTCCTGATACCGCCGCTGCCCATCGACGCGCCGCGCCTGCTGATCGGCGGTCTGCGGCTTGCCCTTGCGCTGCGGCGCGGGCCTGGGCAAAGCCCGGACAGCCTCCACGAAATTTTCAGGAAGCGGCACCATGTCCAGCTTTACCCGCGTCGTCCGCTCGATCGCCTTGAGATAGGGACGCTCGTCATCCGCGACGAAGCTGATGGCGATCCCCTCCGCCCCGGCGCGGGCCGTGCGGCCGATCCGGTGGACATATTGTTCGGCGACATTGGGCAATTCGAAATTGATGACATGGCTGACGCCCGACACGTCGATGCCGCGCGCGGCGATGTCGGTCGCGACCAGCAGTTTCACATGGCCATGGCGGAACGCCTGCAGGGCGGCGGTGCGCTGCCCCTGGCTCTTGTTGCCGTGGATGGCGACCGCCGCGATCCCTGCCCCTTCCAGGAAACGCACAACCCGGTCCGCCCCATGTTTGGTGCGGGTGAAGATCAGCGCCCGGTCGATCGGCTCGGTTTTCAGTACGATCTGCAACAACGCCTGCTTTTCCGCCTGATCGACAAAGGTCGCCTGTTGGCGCACCCGCTCGGCGGTGGTGGACTGCGGCGCGACGCTGACCTTGACGGGATCACGCAGGAACTGGGCGGCCAGCGCCTCGATTTCCTTGGGCATCGTCGCGGAGAAGAAGAGATTCTGCCGTTCGCCCGGCAGCATCTTGGCCAGCCGGCGCAACGAATGGATGAAACCCATGTCCATCATCTGGTCGGCTTCGTCCAGCACGAAGATCTCGGTATCCTTGATCGTGAAGGCGCGCTGTTCGATAAGGTCGATCAGACGGCCAGGCGTCGCGACAACGATATCGACGCCCCGCCCCAGCGCGCGGATCTGCCGGTTGATCGGCACGCCGCCGAACACGACCTCCACCGACAATTTGAGGAAACGGCCATAGTCGCGAAAGCTCTGCGCGATCTGCGCGGCCAGTTCCCGCGTGGGCGACAGCACCAGCATGCGGCAGCCCTGCAACGGCGTGGCTTTCGGATTGCGGGCGAAATAATCCAGGCTGGGCAGCGCGAAGGCGGCGGTCTTTCCTGTCCCGGTCTGGGCAACGCCGCACAGGTCATGGCCCTTCAGCAACATCGGAATGGCCTGTTGCTGGATCGGCGTGGGATCGGTGTATTTCTTTGCGGCGAGCGCCTTCAAAATGGGTTCGGCAAGGCCAAAGTCGGTGAATTGCACGGATAAATGACTCACATGGCGGCCACGGCGCCTGCTCGTTTCCGAAACGCGCGCCGAAGCGGGTTACGAAACGACCCGCGTGAAAAGGGAAGCCTCAGGACGTGAGCGGGGCTGTCATTGGCCGGCTCCCCCATCCTTCAGGATGTCGGGGAACGATCACGCTGCCAATCGCTTGGGGACCTTCCAAGATCCTGCCGCCGCTATACCAGCGCGCCTATGCGGGAAATGCGGCGAAAAAGCAAGGCCCCTGTGATCATTCGCCGTGACCGTTCGCCAAATCCGTCCTTTCATCCGAACTGCCGGCACATTGCCGCCGCACGCATCAGAGGGGAACCTGAGCATGTTTCCCCTGCATTTCGCCGGTGACGTCGCCACCGAACAATTGTTTGAACATGCCGCCGAGCGACAGGTCGGCGTGCCAGATTTCCGCCATGCCCAAGTCGAAACGCAGCATCAGCAGGTCGGGGTCGTCCCGGCCTCCCGGATACCATGCCTCCACATCCTTCGACCAGTAGCGGTCGATGACGGCAGGGTCCGCCTCATGCGCCAGTGTCCCGCCGATACAGGCGAACAGGGCATGATCCCTGGCCGCGAACTGCGCCATCGCCGGACCGCCGGCGGCCAGACGGTTGTCCTTGCGGGTATAGAACCAGAAAGCGTGATTGGCATCGGGGTCCAGTTGCGCGGTCATCGGCAGGCTATGGTCACGCGATCCCTGCAATCCGACCATCAGGACGGGGCTTTGCGACAACGCGGTCCAGAAGCGCTCACGGATATCGGATTGGAGGGTCATCGTCTTTCTCCTGTCGAAAGCGGCCTGTAGCCGGCACATTTCGTCAATGGACGGATGGCGGCGAAGTTCCCCGCCACTTCCGCCTGCATCTTGATCTCCGCACGGCTTGCCGCCACATAACGACCATGTTGATAGAGACGGAAGCGACGCCCAACCCGGCGACCATGAAATTCCTGCCCGGACAATCGGTCATGGGCAGCGGCGGTCGCGATTTTGAAAGCCCCGAAGAAGCGGAGGCGTCGCCGTTGGCGGCGGCGCTGTTCGGCCTGGGCGACGTGACGGGTGTGTTCTTCGGCGCCGACTTCATTTCGGTGACCATTGCGCCCGGGGTGCCGTGGGCCGATGTGAAACCCGACATATTGGGCATATTGCTCGACCATTTTTCCGCCAATATGCCGCTGTTCGCACCGGGTTCCGCCGCGGGCATCCATGTCCCCGACGATGCAGGCGCATTCGCCGATGACCCGGCCGACGCGGAAATCGTCGCGCAGATCCGCGAACTGATCGATACCCGCGTGCGCCCTGCCGTCGCCAATGACGGGGGTGACATCATCTATCGCGGGTTCGACAACGGCAAGGTGTATCTGAAGATGCAGGGCGCCTGCTCGGGCTGCCCCTCGTCCACCGCGACGCTCAAAAACGGCATTGAGCAGCTGCTGAAACATTATGTTCCCGAAGTGACCGAGGTACGGGCGGTCTGAAAGGCCCCCGTCGTAAAGACCCCCGTCGTAAAAGAACCTCGCCGTAACGGGCCTTCCGTCCCCTTCCACTGCCAGCAGGAGTTCAGCCCGATATGGCCACCGCCCTACCGCCCCAGGCGCTCGACCAGATTTTCCGCGCGGCCCGCAGCTATAACGGCTATGCCGACACGCCTTTGACGGACGCCGACCTGCGGGCCATATGGGACCTCATGAAAATGGGGCCGACCTCGGCCAATGCCCTGCCGGCCCGGCTGGTCTGGTGTGTTTCGGACGCGGCCAGGGCAAAGCTGGCGGCGCATGCCAGCGGCACCAATGCCGCCAAGATCCTGGCCGCGCCCGCCACAGTCATCATCGGCATGGACATCGACTTCCACGAACAGCTGCCCGAACTCTTCCCGCATGAGCCCGATGCGAAGCAATGGTTCGGCGACCCGGCCGCACGCGAAACCATGGCACTGCGCAACAGTTCTTTGCAGGGTGCTTATTTCATCATCGCCGCGCGGGCGCTGGGCTTCGACACCGGGCCGATGTCCGGCTTCGACAATGCCGGGGTCGATGCGGCGTTCTTCGGCGACACGCCTCAGGTAAAGTCCAACTTCATCTCCACCATCGGGCATGGCGACCCTTCCACTATTTTCGACCGCCTGCCGCGTCCTGAATTTGGCAAATTCAACCGGATCGATTAACCGCGCCCGATGCGCCCGCGTCGTGCGGGCGCCTACCCGGGGGGACGTTGTGCGCATTCTGGTCATCGACACCGCGACACAGGCCCTGTCGGTCGCCTTGCTGGAAGACGGCGTCCCGATCGGGCATTTCCACGATATCGTCGGACGCGGCCATGCCGAAGCCTTGCTGCCCGCCATAGCGGCGCTGCCGGACGGGGGACGCGCCGACGCCATCGCCGTCGACGCGGGGCCGGGCAGCTTCACCGGCGTGCGGATCGGCATCGCGGCGGCGCGCGCGCTGGCCCTGGCGTGGCGCGTTCCGGTGCGCGGCTATGGCGCGCTGTCCCTTATCGCCGCCATGGCGGCCCGCGATCATGACGGCGGACCGGTCGCGGTCACCATCACCGGCGGACATGGCGAACTGTTCTGGCAATGCTTCACCGCCGACGGTCTGGAACCGCTGACATCGCTGGCCTCGACGCCCATCTCCACGCTCGCCCAGCGGCTGGATATCGACACCATCTACGGCACCGGCGCCGAAGCGCTCGTCACCGCGCGCGGCCATGGCACCGCCGTCAACCTGTATCCCGACGCCGTCTGCCATACGCTGATCGCGGACATCCCTCCCCTGCCGCCGACCCCTATTTACGGCCGCGATGCAGACGCCACGCCCATGAAGAACACAGCCGCAAGCACAGTAAAGGCCGACATCGTGAAGAAAAACGCACGCCCATGACCCCCGGCCTTGCCCTCACCACCGTGGAGGATGGCCATCGCCACGACCTGGCCGATACGATGCAGGTCATGGACCGCGCGTTCGACCCGGCCTTTGGCGAAGCATGGACCCTCGCCCAGTTGGCCGGCATCATGGCGATGCCCGGCACATGGCTGACGATCGCGCGGGTGGACGCCGCCCCGCTGGGCTTTGCGCTGGTGCGCTCGGTCCTCGACGAATGCGAATTGCTGTTGCTTGCCGTTGATCCGTGCTGGCGAGGAAAAGGGATAGGCGCCACGCTGCTGCAACACAGCCTGACCGCCGCGCGACGCAAGGGAATCCGGTCGATGAACCTGGAAGTCCGCGCATCCAACTCCGCTCTGGCCTTGTATGAAAAGTCCGGCTTTGAATATGTACACAGACGCCCCGGTTACTATCGCGGCAATGACGGGCGACTTCACGACGCCCTCAGTCTTCGTATCGACATGTTGATGTGATCGAAGAATATCCTTGCGCAAGTGTTGGATAAGGTTTAGTTGAACCCGCCGCTCCTGAAATGATTTTCTGCGGGCGGGTCGCAACACAATCAGACTTCGCAGGAAAATCGATGGAAAACAAAGCCGCGCAGAGCGAATTGCTCATTACTTTGACGTCCGATATCGTCGCCGCCCATGTGTCCAACAACAGCGTGTCGGTGTCGGATGTCGCTTCGCTGATCCAGAGTGTCCACGCCGCCTTGTCAAACCTGTCGGCGCCTGTGGCAGAACCGGAAGTGAGGCCCGAACCGGCCGTTTCCATCCGGTCGTCGATCAAGCCCGACTATATCGTCTGCCTGGAAGACGGAAAGAAGCTCAAGATGCTCAAGCGGCACCTGATGACGCATTATCAGATGACGCCGGAAGACTATCGCGCGAAGTGGGGCCTGCCCGCCGACTATCCGATGGTCGCCCCCAACTATGCCGAACAGCGTCGCGTTCTGGCCAAGAAGATCGGCCTGGGCACGAAGCGCAAACGTACCCGCGCGAAATAAGCCGCCCGTCAGGCCGTAAAGGGGCGCAGGATCGACGCCCCCCTTTACGCGCCTGTAAAAGGCGCTAGGGTCGGCGCGGACAATCCCCCGACACAAGCCCTAGCGAGCGAGCCCGCATGAACCGCAGAATCGACATCGAAGCCCTTTGCCAGGACAAGGGGCTGCGCATCACCGACCAACGCCGCGTCATCGCCCAGGTATTGAGCGAAGCGAGCGATCATCCCGATGTCGAGGAGCTGCATACGCGCGCCGCCGCCATCGATCCGGGCATTTCGATCGCGACGGTCTATCGCACCGTGCGCCTGTTCGAGGAAGCCGGCATATTGGATCGGCACGACTTTGGCGACGGCCGCGCGCGGTATGAGGCGGCGCCCGAATCACATCACGATCATCTGATCGACGTCGAAACCGGCAACGTCATCGAATTTGTCGACCCGGAACTGGAACAGTTGCAGAAGCAGATCGCCGAAAAGCTCGGCTTCCGCCTGGTCGACCATCGCATGGAGCTGTACGGCGTCTCCCTCGAACGCAAGAACTGAGCCGTCCGGGAACGAACGGCCCGCCACCGAACCGCCCGCAATCCGGCGGCAGGGCGGCTGGCGGCGCGTGGTGCGCATCGGCGCGCTGACCGGCAGCCTGCTGCTCTGCCTTCCCCCGCATATCGCCTGGCGGCTGGCTGGCCGGCCGTCGCCATGGCCCCGCCGGTTCCTGGCGTTGGCGGCCCGGTCCGTGGGCGCGCGGGTCCGTGTCGACGGGCAACAGGTCGCCGGGCCGCACATCATTCTAGCCAACCATGTCAGCTGGATCGACATTCTGGCGCTGGGTGGCGCCACCGGCACGGCATTCGTGTCCCATGACGGGGTGGCGCGCTGGCCCCTGATCGGCTGGCTGGCCGCGCAGAACAACACGTTGTTCGTCGCCAGAGCGCGCCGCGGCGCCATCGCCGGCCAGCTCGATTCGCTGCGCGCGGCCCTGAACGGGCGACAGCCGGTCGCCCTTTTCCCGGAAGGGACGACGGGCGACGGCACCGGCATCCTGCCTTTCAAACCATCGCTGCTGGCCGCCCTGCTGCCGCCGCCGCGCCCCTGCCTGGTCCAGCCGGTCCATATCGATTATGGCGCCTCGGCCACCGACATCGCCTGGCATGGGGACGAATCCGCCGGCGCGAACGCGATGCGCCTGTTGCGGCGCGAGGGCGCGCTGCACATCACGTTACGCTTTCTCGAACCGTTCGACCCCCTGCTGTGCGCCGATCGCAAGGCGCTTGCCGCGCGGACGCGCGGTCAGATCGCCGACAGCATGGCCACGCATCAGCCGCCTTCCGCTTCGCCGTTCCGCCCTGTATAGCTAAGCCGCATGACTCATAAACACGCGGCTCCCCCCCTCCTCGACACTCAGGCCCCGGCGACTTTCCACGTCAAATCCTTCGGTTGCCAGATGAACGTCTATGACGGCGAACGGATCGCCGAAATGCTGGGTACGCGCGGCATGATCGCCGCGACGGACGGGACGGACGCCGACCTGGTGATCCTCAACACCTGCCATATTCGTGAAAAGGCGGTGGACAAGGTCTATTCCGATATCGGCCGCCTGCGCCGCGACGACGGCAGTCGGCCGATGATCGCGGTCGCCGGCTGCGTCGCCCAGGCCGAAGGCGAGGAGATCGGCCGGCGCGCGCCCAGCGTCGACATCGTCGTCGGTCCGCAGGCCTATCACCGCCTGCCCGACCTCATCGAACGGGCCGGACGCGGGGAAGCGGCGGTGGACACCGACATGCCCGGCGCGTCGAAGTTCAGCGCCCTGCCCGCCCGCGCGAAGCAGGCGCGCCCGACCGCCTTCCTGACGATCATGGAAGGGTGCGACAAATTCTGCACCTATTGCGTGGTGCCCTATACGCGCGGCGCGGAAATCAGCCGGTCCTGGTCCGCCATCGTCGACGAGGCGAAGGCGCTGGTGGACGGCGGCGTCCGCGAAATCACGCTGCTGGGCCAAAATGTGAACGCCTGGACGGGGGACGATGACCGGGGCCGCGCGCAGGGCATGGACGGGCTGGTTCGCGAACTGGCGAAGATCGGCGGGCTGGAACGCATCCGCTATACGACCAGCCATCCCAACGACATGAGCGACGGCCTGATCGCCGCCCATGGCGAAGTGGACAAGCTGATGCCCTTCCTCCATCTGCCGGTACAGTCGGGCAACGACGCCATCCTCAAGGCGATGAACCGCAGCCATACGACCGACAGCTATCTGCGCATCATAGAGCGGGTGCGCGCCGCGCGGCCGGACATCGCCCTGTCGGGCGATTTCATCGTGGGCTTTCCGGGCGAAACCGATCGCGCATTCGAAGACAGCGTGAAAATCGTGGAACAGGTGCGCTATGCGCAATGCTATTCCTTCAAATACAGCCCCCGCCCCGGCACGCCCGCGGCCACCATGGACGGTCAGGTCCCGGCCGATGTGATGGACGATCGGCTGGCCCGTCTTCAGGCCGCCATTAATCGCCAGCAGATGGATTTCAACAATGCGACCGTTGGTCGCCGCACGACCATATTGCTCGAACGCAAGGGACGGCACGCCGATCAGCTGATCGGCAAGACGCCCTGGCTCCAGTCCGTGCATGTGACCGCGCCCGCACTGGCGATCGGCGACATGGTCGAGGTCGACATCATCAGCGCCGGCCCCAACAGCCTGGCCGGCGCGCCCAGCAGGAGGAATGCCGCTTGAACCCACGCTCCATCCGCACCGCGCAGGCGGGCATCCCCCTGTCCCCCCATGGGGCGAGCAAAGCGGCACGAGGATGGACGATGGACCGGGGAGGGCGCTGACGATGCCGAAGAAAACCCACCCGCCCGGTCGCGCCGAAGCGCGCGAGCGCGCCCGACTTGAAGTCTCTTTTGAACGGCCGCATCTGCTCAACACCCTGTTCGGGCAATATGACCAGAATCTGGTGGCCATCGAAAACCGTCTGGGCGTCTATATCGCCGCGCGCGGCAACAAGTTGCAGATCGAGGGAGAGGCCGAGGCGGCGGCCCGCGCCCGCGACGTGCTGACCGGCCTCTACAACCGCATCGCCGCCGGGCAACAGATCGACAGCGGCGCGGTGGAGGCGGTGATCGCCATGTCGTCCGAACCCACGCTGCACGGCATCATCCGACCCGACGTCGCCGAACCGCCCAAGGTCATGATCCGCACGCGCAAGAAGACCATCGTGCCGCGGTCCGCGACACAGGTCACCTATATGGAGGCGTTGACCCGCAGCGACGTGATCTTCGCGCTGGGGCCGGCGGGGACCGGTAAGACCTATCTGGCGGTGGCGCAGGCGGTCAGCCAGCTGATCACCGGATCGGTCGACCGCCTGATCCTGTCCCGCCCGGCGGTGGAGGCGGGCGAGCGGCTGGGTTTCCTGCCCGGCGACATGAAGGACAAGGTCGACCCCTATCTTCGCCCGATCTACGACGCACTGTACGACACCCTGCCTGCCGAGCAGGTCGAACGCCGCATCGCCAGCGGCGAAATAGAGATCGCGCCCCTCGCCTTCATGCGCGGCCGCACGCTCGCCAACGCCTTCATCGTGCTGGACGAGGCCCAGAACACCACGGTCGCGCAGATGAAGATGTTCCTTACGCGCTTCGGCGAGGGCAGCCGCATGGTCATCTGCGGCGACCCCAGGCAGGTCGACCTGCCACAGCCCGGCACATCGGGCCTCGCCGACGCGGTCGCCCGACTGGATGGGGTGGAAGGTATCGCCATCGTCCCCTTCAGCATCGGCGACGTGGTGCGTCATCCCGTCGTCGGACGGATCGTCCAGGCATATGAAGGGCCGGACGCATGATCGACGTCGCCGTCCTGCACGACGAAGGCTGGCCGGGCGCGGACTGGGAACCGCTGGCCGAACGCGCGGTATCCGCCGCCATCGCGCGCAGTCCCTACGCCGCGTTCCTGAACGGACCGACATGCTATGAAATCGCGGTCAAGCTGACGTCCGACGCGGAAGTCCAGACCCTCAATCGCGATTATCGGAACAAGGACAGGCCGACCAACGTCCTGTCCTTTCCGATGGTGCAAAGCGACCTGCTTCAGGCAACCGCGAACACCGACGATGGCGAGGTGCTGCTGGGCGACATCGTGCTGGCAGAAGGGGTGTGCGCCGCCGAAGCGGCGGGCAAGGGCATATCCGTCGCCGATCACGCCACGCATCTTATCATCCATGGCACTTTTCATTTGCTCGGATATGATCATATGATCGACACCGAGGCGGAGGGTATGGAGGCGCTGGAAATACAGGCGCTGGCCGATCTTGGACTATCTGATCCTTATGGGGATCGCGACACAGGGGAATAGGACGACATATGGCTGACGACAGCCCGAAGGATGGCAACGGTTCAAAGGAGCCCGACAGTAGCAGCCAGGAGGGCGGTTTATGGAGCGGCATCAAGTCGCTCTTTTTCGGGGAGGGAGAGGCCCCCAGTCTCCGCAAGGAACTGGAAGAGGCGCTGGACGAATATGATGAGGGGGAACAGGACACGTCCGCCCGCCCGTCCGGCCGGGGCGACCTGTCGCCCATAGAGCGCCAGATGGTGCGCAATCTCCTGCATTTTTCGGAACATACCGTCGATGACGTCGCCGTGCCGCGTTCGGACATCATCGCCATCGAGGAAAAGGCCAGCTTCGCCGAACTGGCCGACCTGTTCGCGGAGGCCGGACACAGCCGCATTCCCGTCTATCGCGGCACGCTCGACACCATCGTCGGCATGATCCATATTCGCGACGCCTTCGCCATAATGGCCGGCAAGACGCCCGTTCCCACCACGATCGAACCGCTCATCCGCCAGCCGCTCTATGTACCTGAAAGCATGGGGGCGCTGGACTTGCTGGCCGAAATGCGCGCGAAACGCACCCATCTGGCCATCGTGCTGGACGAATATTCGGGCACCGAAGGGCTGCTGACGTTCGAGGATCTGGTCGAGGAGATCGTCGGCGAGGTCGAGGACGAGCATGACGACACGCCCGAGGCGATGATCGTCCCGATCGGCGACGGCATATGGGAAGCGGACGCCCGGGCCGAACTGGACGACGTGGCCGAGGAGATCGACGAAAAGCTGGGCGAGGTCGAGGAGGATGTCGACACGCTGGGCGGCCTTGCCTTCGTGCTTGCAGGCCGGGTGCCGGTGGCCGGCGAAATGCTGACACATGACAAAAGCGGCTGGACGCTGGAAATCCTGAGCAGCGACGGGCGGCGCATCACACGCCTGCGGCTGCATCCGCCGGTCGACACCGCCCCGGCGGGGGAAGCCCAGTTATGACCGCCGCGGCCATCGCGACACCCGGACGCCACGAGCAATAGCAGGGCAGCGACGCGAATTATTAAGAAGTCCGGGGCAAGGGCTGATGTCCGGTCCGTCGCACGGGGCAATGGGCCGCTTTCGTATCAGGGATTATCAGCGACCATGCGAATCCGGCGCTTTACCACAGCAAACGGGGGCCACACCGAAGTCCTTGCCGCCCCGTCATGGGACCCGTTGGAAAAGCTGCTGCTGCTGGCGGTATGCCTGGCGACGATGTTCTTCGTCTGCATCACCCCGCCCTTTCAGGCACCGGACGAGAACCAGCATTACATGAAGGCGCTGCTGCTGTCCGAAGGCCGGGTGCTGACGGAAAAGCGCGGCGCGCTGATCGGGGCGGACCTGCCGCGCGCGGCGGTCGAGTTGCACGCTGTCGATTTCCCGACCGAACCCACGCCGGCGCCCCGCCGGTTCGACACCGCCATGCTGGCGCAATCATGGGCGGCCGACGCGGGAAGGCCCGGCACGCGTTTCGCCGAATTTCCCAACGTCGCCAGCTATGCGCCGACGCTCTATGCGCCGGGGGCGGCGGGGTTGATGATCGGTGACGCGCTGGGACTGCCGCGGCTGGGGGCGTTCTACACCGGGCGCATCGTCAATGCGGCGTTCGCGATCGGTCTGTTGCTGATCGCGCTGCGCCTGTTGCCCTTCGGACGCTCCGCGATGCTGGCGGTCGCGCTGCTGCCGACCTTCGCCTATCAGAACGGCTCCCTGTCGCCCGATGCCGTCATCAACAGCATCGGTTTCCTTGGCCTCGCCCTTGCCCTGCATATCGGTTTCATGCCGGCACGGCAGCGACCGGACGTCGGGTTGCTGGTCACGGCGCCGCTGCTCGCGCTGGCCAAGGGCGTCTATCTTCCCCTTCTGGCCGCCGGCCTGCGTCCCCCGTCCGGCTGGGGGGACCGGCGCTGCTGGCTGATCCTGGCGGCCATGGTCATCGGCGCTGCGGCTTTCTGCGGCTGGACGATCTACTCCGGCGGCTCACAGGCGCTGTATCACATCATGTCGCGCAAAACGGGCGAAAGCGTCATGACGGCGCCGCTCGCCGATCAGCTGGCGGTGATCCTGAACGATCCGGTCGCGTTCGTGCGCATTCTGGTCACCAGCGTCACCGAACGGCTGCCGGTCTATCTTTTGCAGATCGTCGGCCGCTTTGGCTGGAACGCCATATTGCTGCCGCTCGCCGTCTACCCGCTCGCCGCCATCATGCTGCTGGCGGGGATGATGAGCGGATCGGGTGCCCGCTTCCCCCTGACCCAGCGCCTGTGGTGGGTGGCCGTGGCGATCGGGGTCGCCCTGCTCATCGAAATCGCCATGTACCTGACCGGAACGCCCCTTGCGGCCGACTTCATCCAGGGGACGCAGGGCCGCTACTTCCTGCCGATGCTGCCCCTGCTGCTGCTCGCCCTGTCGTCGGCTCAACCCGCCCGGGGCGCGCGCCGGGTATTTGCAGGCAGCGCATTGCTGTTGCTGGGGGTTGCCGCCTGGACCGTGTTCGACAGTTTCTGGGTCCATGGATTCATCACGGCTGACGGCATGCCACCCTTTACCGACCGGCTCCGCGCGCTGCTGCTACCCTCGCCCCGCTGGTAGGCGGCAGGCACACAGCGCCAGCCAGCCTACCCCCTCGACCCATCCGGCCAGCACGTCGCTGGGCCAATGGACGCCCAGCCATACCCGGCTGACGCCGACCAGCAGGATGGCGAGGGCTGCCGCCCAATATATGTGCCGACGCGCCGCGACCATCGCGATGGCGCCCAAAGCGATCATCGTTCCGGCTGCATGTCCGCTGGGGAAGCTGTAACTGTGGACGATATCGAGATGCGCAAGCAGATCCGGGCGCGGCGCGGCGAAAATCTGTTTGAGCGCCGGGTTGAGCAGCGTTCCGCCCAGCACCGTCAGCATGAGCCAGACCCCTGCCCGTGACCGGCCCGCCGCCATCAGCACGGCGCACACCAGCACCACCAGCGTCAGGCGTGGCACAGCCCCGCCCCCCGCCGACGCCAAACGCATGACCGCCGTAAAAGGCCGGCCCGCGTCACTGTCGCGTACCATCCCGAACCAACTCATGATGCTGCGGTCCAGCCCGCCCAGCCAGCCCGATCGCTGCGCCGCCGCCAACAGCATGATGCACAACAGCGCGGCTCCAAAGGCGACGACGCCCGCCGCCCAGGGCCGTCGGTCAGACAGGACGCGTCCGGCCACGGGCAGTGCGCATGCCGGGGGACCCGGACATCAGGCCAGCAGGCTGAGCGGGCTTTCCACCAGTTCCCTGAACAGCTTCATCAGCCGCGCGCCGTCCGCGCCGTCGATCGCGCGATGGTCGAAACTGCCGGTCGCCGACATGACGGTCGCGATCTGCAAGGCGTCATCGACCACGAACGGCCGCTTCTCCCCGGCGCCGATCGCCAGAATCATGCCCTGCGGCGGGTTGATCACCGCGTCGAATTGCGTGATGCCGAACATGCCCATGTTGGACAGCGACGCGGTGCCGCCCTGATATTCCTCCGGCTTGAGCTTGCCGTCCTTGGCCCGCGTGGCGAAATCGCGCATCTCCGTCGAAATGGCGGCGACGCCCTTGCTGTCGGCTGCCGTCACGATCGGCGTGATCAGCCCGCCAGGAATCGACACCGCAACCGAAATGTCAGCGCGCTGGAATTTCAGCATCTGGTCGCCGGCGAACTGGACATTGCACTCGGGCACCTCGACCAGCGCAACGGCCAGCGCCTTGATCAGCAAGTCGTTGACCGACAACTTCACGCCGCGCCCCGCCAGACCCGCATTCAGTTCCGTCCGCAATTTGAGCAGCCTGTCCAGCCGCACGTCCACCGTCAGGTAGATATGGGGCACCTGCTGCTTCGACTCCGTCAGGCGGCGGGCGATCGTCTTGCGCATGCTCGACAGCTTGACCACCTCATGCGGGATGCCGAAATCCTGCGCGGCCGCCGGCGCCGGTGCGGCAGCGGGCGTTGCCGGCGCAGAGGCGCGCGCGGCCTGATCGCCGGACTGAACCTCCGCCAGATCGGCCTTGACGATGCGGCCGTTGGGACCGGACCCCGAAATGGCGGTCAGGTCGATGCCCTGCGCCTGCGCCAGACGACGCGCGAGCGGACTGGCCTTGACGCGCCCTGCCTCGGGCGACGTGCCGCCTTCCGTATCAGCGCGCGCGAGGGCAGCCTTGGCGGCGGGGCTTTCCGGTTTTTCAGGGGCCGGTTCGGCCGCGGGGGCCGGATCATCCCTTGCGGGCGTGGCCGGCTCCGCGCCGGCCGCCGGGGCGCCATCGGCCTTCGCAGCGGCGTCGACATCCTCGCCTTCCTCCGCCAGGATCGCGATGACGGTGCCGACCTTCACACCCTCCGCGCCCTCGGCGACCATGATCCGGGCGATGGTGCCTTCATCGACCGCCTCGAACTCCATCGTCGCCTTGTCGGTTTCGATCTCCGCCAGCAGGTCGCCGGAAGATACGCTGTCCCCTTCCTTCACCAGCCACTTCGCCAACGTCCCTTCTTCCATCGTCGGGGACAAAGCGGGCATCTGGATCGTCTTGCTCATGAAGGGGCCTTTTCTGGTCTGCGGATGGGCACCGGATCAGCCCCGTCTTCACCCTTTGCCCCGGGCCGGTCAAGCCGTGCCTTGCGCGGCGGACAATTATGGATCACATTTTCCGGGTCGGCACGGCCGCCCCGCGGATGTGCGGGCGTGGTGCCCGCCGCCGCTGAAACGGGGGATAAACGGTGCGCACCTATCTGGTTATTGTGGATGAATCGCCCGAAGCGGAAACCGCCCTGCGCTTCGCCGCCCGGCGCGCCGCGAAGACCGGCGGCACAGTCCGCATCCTGGCGCTGATCCCGCCGCCCGAATTCGTCCAGTGGGGCGGCGTGCAGGCGACGATGGAGGATGAGGCGCGGCAACGGGCCGAAGCGCTGGTCACCAGCGCGGCGGGCACATTGACCGACGAATCCGGCATCCGCCCCAGCATCACCGTGCGTCAGGGGGAGGCTGTCGCGGTAGTCAGGCAAACGCTGGAGGAGATGGACGACGTCGCCGCCCTCGTGCTCGGCGCCGCGCCCAGCGGCCCGCCGGGAACGCTGGTATCCCATTTCACCGGGGCGGATGCGGGCAAGATGCCCTGCCCGGTCATGATCATCCCGGGCGGACTGACCAGCGAAGAGATCGACCGGCTGAGTTGAAGCGCCGGCAGGCGCCGGCCCGAACATCGCGCGGTGCGGGGTATTGCGCGCCGCCGGCTGTCCCGGCTGGTGTCGAGTCGCTATGTGCGGTGCTTGCCCCGTTTTGACCCGATATGGCGTATGTTGGCCGGCCGGCCGCGCTTCACGCCCGGACGTGTGCGGTCGCGCTTGGCCGGAGGCACACCTCCTGCCCCCGGCATATCGGGCAGGGCAAAGCGCAGCGCGCCGTTGATCGGGTCCGCCTCCACCAGCCGCAGGTCCAGTTTCTGACCGATCGTGTAGCGCTCGCCGCTTTCCACGCCTTCGAGGGCGCGCCCCGCCTCGTCATGGAAGAAACGCTCGTCGCCCAGCATCGACACCGGCACCAGCCCGTCGCCCCCCAGCCCTTCCACCGTGGCGAAAAATCCGAAATTCTGGACCCCGGTGATGCGCGCCGGAACGATCTCTCCGACCCGCGTGGCCAGAAACGCGGCGACATAGCGGTCGATGGTCTCCCGTTCCGCTTCCATCGCGCGCCGCTCATGCCGGCTGACCAGTTCGCCCACCCGGTCCATATTGTCGCGATCGTCCCCCGACAGCGCCGTCCGGTCCGGCAGCGCGCCGCCCGGCGCCGGCATCTCCAGCCCATAGGCACCGACCAGCGCGCGATGGACCAGCAAATCCGCATAACGGCGGATGGGCGAGGTGAAATGGGCGTAAGACCCCAGCGCCAGCCCGAAATGCCCCATATTCTGCGGGCCGTAATAGGCCTGGGTCTGGCTGCGCAAGATCTGTTCCATGATCTGCGGCTTTTCATCCCGGTCGGCGATCCGCGCGATCAGCCGGTTGAAGGTCGCCGGGCGGATCACCTGACCCAAGGCGAAATCCATGTCGAACGTGGCCAGATAGGCCTTGAGCGCGACGAGCTTTTCCCGGCTGGGCGGCTCGTGGATACGGTACATGACGGGCGCCTGTTTCGCTTCCAGCGCCTTGGCCGCCGCGACATTGGCCGCGATCATATAATCTTCGATCAGCATATGCGCGTCGAGCCGCTCGCGCACCGCGACGCTGACGATGCTGCCCGCTTCGTCGAGCACGACCCGCCGCTCAGGCAGGTCGAGGTCAAGCGGATCGCGCGCCACCCGCGCCTTGCGCAACAGCGCCCAGCAGGCCCATAGCGGCCGGAGCGCCGTGTCGAGCAGCGCGCCGGCATCGGCATTATCGCCCGTCCCGTCGATCGCCGCCTGCGCATCTTCATAGGCCAGCACCGCCGCAACGCGGATAACCGCACGGGCAAAGCGCCACGACCGCAGCTTCCCCTGTGCATCGATAACCAGATGGCAGGCCATCGCCGCCCGGTCCTCGCCCGCGCGCAGCGAACACATGTCGGAGGACAGCTGGTGCGGGAGCATCGGCACCACCAGATCGGGAAAATAGACGCTGTTGCCGCGCTTGCGCGCTTCCTTGTCCAGCGCCCCGCCGGGACGCACATAAAAACTGACGTCGGCAATGGCGACGATCGCGCGATAGCCGCCGGGATTGGCGGGGTCCTCATCCGGCGCGGCCCAGACCGCATCGTCATGGTCGCGCGCATCGGCCGGATCGATGGCGATGATCGGCAGGTGGCGCAAATCCTCCCGCTTGTCTTCATGCAGCAGCAGCCGGGACGCGGCGACCGCCTCCTCTTCGGTCTGGTCCGGGAAGACATGGGGAATGCCATGTTTGTGGATGGCGATCAGGCTGAAACTGCGCGGCGCGAAGGGATCGCCCAATATGTCGGTCACACGCGCAGTAATGCGCGGCGGACGCCCGGTCGGTTCGGCCAGCACCAGATCACCGCGCGCGGCAGCGCCCACATCGCTGATCGGCGTATCCTTGCGGATGCGCTTGTCGACCGGCCGCAGCCACAATTTGCCGCCCTCATCCTCCTCCACCACGCCGAGCAGCAATTCGGCCGCCCGCGCCAACTTCTTCATAGGATGGGCGATCCAGCCGCGCCCGGCCTCCTCCGTGCGCGCCAGAATACGGTCGCCAACCGTCAACGTCCCACGCCGCGTCCCTTCCTTCACGCGGATGCGCGGCGCCGGGCGGCCTTCCGCTTCCCACCGATCCGGCACGGCGATCAACGTCATGTCTTCGATATCGACGATAGTAAGGACCGTCACTTTGGGCACACCGCCCATTTTGTGGAAGGCGCGCGCGGGACCGATGTCGATCAATCCCTCATCGGCCATGTCCTTGAGCAAAGCCTTGAGAAGGATCTTTTCCTGTCCCTTCAGTCCGAACGCGCGCGCAATCTCCCGCTTGCCGGCGGGCTGGTCGCTCTCCGCAATGAAATCCATGACCTGCTGCCGCGTGGGCAAGCCGGCGGGCCGAACCTTGTCGGCTTTGCGTTTCTGCGTCGATGCCATCCCCATCGCTATAGGAAGCGATCGGCCCGCACGCCAGCGCGATTGCACGGCATCGCGGACAGCACCGTCCTGCAACTATCGGTAGGGGGAATGCATGATGGTGGACAGGGCTGGATTCGAACCAGCGTACGGGAAACCCGGGCAGATTTACAGTCTGCTGCCTTTAACCACTCGGCCACCTGTCCAATACGCGATCGCCCGGCCATGGCCGGCGCGCTGGAGGGCGCTCAATGGCGAAAGCGGGCTTGCCTGTCAATGGTCGGATGTGAAAAGAGCGGGGTATGAAAAAAGGTCATCGCTCGCCCCGGCCAAAGGGCAATCTGCCACGCTTTTACGGTCGTCATGCCGTGACAGCGGCGCTCGCCAACCCGGACAGGATCGTTCGCAAGATATGGGGCACGCGGGAGGCGATGAACGCGCTGGACCTGCCGCCCCTGCTCCCCATCGTGTACGCCGACGTGGCCGATCTGGGCCGGATGGTGCCCAGTGACGCCCCGCATCAGGGCATAGTGGCGGAGGTGGAGCCGCTTGACGACGTGTGGCTGGGCGACGCACTGGAAGAAGGCCGGGACGACCGCCGCCCGGTGCTGGTGCTCGATCAGGTGACCGACCCCCATAATGTCGGCGCCATCCTGCGATCGGCGGCGGCGTTCGACGCGCTGTGCATCGTCACGCAGGACCGGCACGCCCCGCCCGAATCGGGCGTGGTGGCGCGCGCGGCGTCGGGCGCGCTGGAAATTGTCCCCTGGGTGCGGGTGGTGAACCTCGCCCGCGCGCTCGATGAGATCGCGGAAGCCGGCTACTGGCGGATCGGCCTGGACGGCGGGGCGGACATGGCGCTGAGCGAGGCCATCGGCACGTCGCGCGTCGCGCTGGTGCTGGGCGCGGAGGGCGAAGGGTTGCGGCACAACAGCATGGCGCATTGCGATATTCTGGCTAAACTGCCCATCAGCCCGCGGATGGAGAGCCTGAACGTCTCCAACGCCGCGGCCGTCGCCCTGTACGCCGCCGCCAGCCGGTAACGGCCGCCAGCGCGACACGAAACGAACGGGGGTTCTTCATGGCTGCCTGCATGCGCGCCGCCTTCACGGCGGTTGCGGCCCTGCTGCTTTCCGCCTGTCTGGTCACGCCGGGCCGGTTCGATTCGGCGTTGGATATTCGCGCCGATCGCAGCTTCACTTTTCGTTATCAAGGTGAGGTGATCGCATCGGACATGGGCGGCAACATCAGCGGTCTGGACGAGCCTGGCGAGGCGAACCCGCACGGGGAAGACAGCGCCTATGGCGATGTCCGGCTCTGGCAAACCAGCGACGGTCCCCAATCGAATTCGGGCGGGAACCGGCCAAATTCGCGCGGGAACCGGGAAGAGCGGTTCGACACGAAGGCGGGTAATGACGACCAGCGCATGCGGGCGATGGCCGCCGCGCTAACCAGGGAGAAAGGATTCAAGGCGGCGCGCTATGTCGGCAACCGCCGGTTCGAGATAGACTATGCGATCGAGGGGGTGCTCGACCACAGCTTCCTCTTCCCCTTCAACATCGACGCGCAGATCGTGCTGCCGTTCGTCGCGGTGGAATTGCGCGGCAACGATCGGGTGCGGGTGAAGGCGCCCGGTTTCTCCAACGGTTTCGACAAGAGTCAGGGGCCACCCACGGGCGGTCCCGGCGACGACGCCGCAAAGGCGCTGAACGGCACGTTCACGCTGACCACCGACGCCGAAATCGTCAGCCAGAACCAGGAAGACGGCGTGCAGGCCACCGACCGCGGACACCAGATCGTCTGGACGGTCACCCCCCTTACAAGCGAGGCGCCCGCCGCGACCTTACGTCTCCGTAAATAGGGTCGGGGCGATCAGTCTTCCGGCGCGATCGTGATGCGCAGTCCGTCCAGTTCATCCGTGATGTGCAACTGGCACGACAGGCGGCTGTCGTCGGTGCGGTAATCGGAACTGTCGAGCAGGTCGCTCTCATCCTCCGTCATGGCCGGCACCTTGTCCGCGAAGGCCGGGTCCAGATAGACATGGCAGGTCGCACAGGAACAGCACCCGCCGCACAGCGCCAGCAGTTCGTCAACACCGTTCTCCCGAACGGCTTCCATAACCGACAGTCCGCTTTGTGCGTCGAGCGCCTGCTCCTCGCCCTGCCGGTTGACCACGATCAGTTTCACCATGTACCCAATCCCCTCGAACGTCGTCGCGTCATACGATCGGACGCCGGGAAATCAAGGGTTGGATATCAACGGATGGTCACAACCCAACAGGAAATACGGCACAGTCTGGACACCCTCGCCACGCTTGAACCGGGATTCAGGGCGGCGCTGGCACGGATCGGCTACCCTCCGCCGCGCGTGCGCGAACGCGGATATGCGACCTTGCTGCGCACGATCGTGGGACAGCAGGTCAGCGTGGCCGCGGCGGCGGCGGTCTGGCGCAGGATGGAAACGGAACTGGGCGCCGGATGCGCGCCCGATGCGCTGCTGGCGCGCGATGCCGACACGCTGCGCGCCTGCGGCCTGTCCCGGCAGAAGCAGGGTTACGCCCGCAGTCTGGCCGAACTGGTGTCCAGCGGCGCGCTCGACCTCAACCGGCTGCCCGACGATGACGAGACCGCCATCACCACGCTGATGCGGATCAAGGGCATCGGCCGCTGGTCGGCGGAAATCTATCTGCTGTTCGCGGAAGGACGGCCGGACATCTGGCCGGCGGGCGATCTGGCCGTTCAGATCGCGATCGGCCGCATATTGGGCCTGCCCGACCGGCCTGGAGAGAAGCAGATCCGCGCCCGTGCCGAACCCTGGCGCCCCCACCGCGGCGCCGCCGCGATCATGGCCTGGCACCATTATAATAACGGCGTCGATATGCTGGAAACATGACCGCGCCATGGAATGGGAAGCTCAGCGCCGACATCTGAAAAGCGATCGCCCTTCCCCGTGAACGTGGTGAACGATGTTCCGCCGCCCCTGGCAACGCCTCGCCCGCGATGGCGACGGGCTGTCCCGGCCATGCGTAGCAGCGCAACGGACTGGCCACGTCACGCTGCGGCGCGAGGCCGCGACCATCCATAGTTGATATTGACTCGCAATAATGATCTATCTAGCGCAATCCCACTGAACCAGGGGGATATCGTGCGACATCTGACTTTCACAACATGCAGCATCCTTGCCGTCTGTTCCGCGGGCGCGGCATCCGCACATGCCGCGGACGAAGGCGCGCAAGCCCCTGAAACGATCATCGTGACGGGCGAAAAGGTAAATCGTTCGTTGCAGGATACGACGAGCAGTGTCGCCGTGGTGACGGCGCGGCGGATGGAACAGGAAAATCTGGTCACCATCCAGGACGTGTTCCAGCGCACCGCCAACGTCACCGAAACATATGGCGTGGCCGGTTTCACCATTCGCGGCGTCGCCAATCGCGGCGTCATGGGTGGCGAAGGCGCGGCGCTGGCCACGATCTTCGTCGACGGCGCCGCGCTGCCTTCGGCCGTCGTCCAGGCGGCCCCGACCGATATGTGGGATGTCGAACAGATCGAGATCCTGCGTGGTCCGCAATCCACGCTCCAGGGGCTGAACGCGCTGGCCGGCGCCATCGTCCTTCGCACCGCGGAACCGACGATGGACTGGTCGCTGCGCGCGCGCTCCATGTACGCCAGCGGCGACGAGCGCCAGTTCGCGGCCGCGTTCGGCGGGCCGATCGTGCCTGGCGAACTGGCGTTCCGTGCTTCGGTGGAAAAGCGTGATGCGGACGGTTTCACCTGGAACCCGACACGCGGCACGCATGAAAATCCGGTGGATTCGACGAATATTCGCGCGAAACTGCTCTGGACGCCGTCCGCCTTGCCCGGATTCGAGGCCCGGCTGGGCTACACGCATTTTGAACGCTATGGCGGTTATTCGTTCAGCTACACCGACACCACCAGGCCGGACTTTTTCGACGACCGCTACAATTATTCCAACGAGCCCAATGACAGTGATGTCGACACGGATATCGCGACGCTGGACCTGCGTTACGATCTTGGCGGGGGTCTCAGCCTGACGGCGATCAGCGCCTATAACGACGTGCGCGAAATCAACCATTACGACAATGACCTGACCGCCGCGGATGGCGGGCTTTACGTCCAGCGCAACCATTTCGAGACCTTCTCGCAGGAAGTGCGGCTGAACTATGAAAGCGATCGGCTGAGCGGTCTGCTCGGCGCCTTCTACTATCGCCGCACCCACGACATCAACACGACCAGCGAGACCGGCGTGCCGACCCCGCTCGATACCATCGCCGGGCTGCTTCAGTCGAACGGCCTCGATGCCGCGACCGCGCACTATGTTGCGGGTCTCTATGGGGCGGCCCTGCCCGTCATTCCGGTCGATTTCGCGTCGAGCGGCAATGGTAAGGTGCAAACCTATGCTATTTTCGGCGACGCCCGGTTCAAACTGACCGACCGGCTCTCGCTGCTCGGCGGCTTCCGGTACGACCGGGAAACCAACAAGGTCGCGGTCGTACAGCAGACGGCATTCGCCGGCACCTATCCCGATCCGCTCATGTTCGGCGAAATCGGCTCGCCGCTCTGGATGGCGGTGATGGGCATCAATGCCGGGGTCGAGGGCATCGTGTCGGAAGCCAGCGGCTCCGCGGTGGCGATCAACCGCACCTTCAACGCCTTCCTGCCGAAGGCCGGGATCGAAATGGCGTGGACGCCCGACATCAAAACCGCCTTCACCGTCCAGCGCGGCTATCGCTCGGGCGGGTCGAGCAGCAACCTCGCGCGGTCGGCAACCTATGCCTATGATCCTGAATTCACATGGAATTATGAACTATCCTTCCGGTCGGCCTGGCTTGACGGCGCGCTGACGATCAACGCCAACGCTTTCTACGTCGATTGGAAAGACCAGCAGGTCACGGCCAATTTCGGCCTGAACGTCTACGACACCCACATCGTGAACGCGGGCAAGGCGCATCTCTATGGATTTGAGCTGGAAGCGGCGCACCACGTCAGCCCGGCTTTCGACTGGTATGCGTCGGCCGGATACACGAGGACAAAGTTCGACGAATTTTCCACCACGACCGGTTCGGTGACCGACTATTCGGGTATGGAGTTCACATATGCGCCGCGCTGGACGCTGTCCGGCGGCATCAATGCCCGTCCCCTCGAACAGCTTCGACTGAACGTCAATGCGAGCTACCGCAGCGCCGTTTTCTCTCAGATCAGCATTCCGCAATCCGACGGCCATATGCGCGGACGGACATTGGTCAATGCGCGCATCGCGTATGAATTGCCGCACTGGACGGTATCTGCCTTCGCCTCCAACCTGTTCGATACGCATCATTATCAATATGCGTCCAAGGGACTTGGCCGTGCCGTGCTCGGCAATCCCCGCGTGCTGGGCATTGCGCTGGAGACGCGCTGGTAATGAAAACGCTGATCGCCTGCCTCCTGATACTGGCCGGCGGCGCGCTCGGCGCATGGGCCTTGCGCCGGGCATGGCGCGCGCGAGGCGACGATGGCGCGGGATATCGGGCGGGCGGCTGGACCGCCATCATCGCGTCCCTGCTCTGGCCCGCCTTTCTGCTCGGCCCGGCGCGTGGTCCCTTCATCGCGCTGGCCATGGTGTCGACCGGCGCGCTGGCGGTGGTGGCGAACGGGGCGACCATCCGCGCGGCAAAGCGCGCGCGAACCGGGCGATCGTCGGACGGCCTCGCGCCCGAACCGCTCGACCGGCCAACGACGGGCTGGCGCACGCTGCTGCGCTGGCTTCTTGCCGGGCCGATCGGCATGATCGCTGCCATGGCGGTGGGCATCTGCTATGCGGTATGGGTGCCGGGCGAACCGCAGACGCGCCTGCTGATCGGCGGGCTGATCGTGCCGGTGGCATGGGGGGGCGCAATGGCGTGGACGCTGGCGGACAATCGCATCATTCGCGCGACCGCCGTGCTGGTCGGAACAACCTTTGCCGGATTTGGCCTGGCGATTCTGAAGGGCTTCGGCTGATGGCCACCCCGCAACGCAAACCCCTCCTGTCCCGTGTCCCCGCCGAATTCGTGCGCGCGGTGCTAAAAGGGCATAGTTCGCTCGGCCTGGCCTTTGCGGCGGCCATCTATCTCGTCTGCCTGACCGGCAGCATCGCCGTCTTCGCGCATGAATTCCAGCGGTGGGAAACCGCCGATATCGCACCCATGGCGCAAATCTCGCCCGCCGCCGTTCAGCACGGGCTGGAATCGGCCATCGCCCGCGTCGGTGGCGGCGTCGAACATGGGTTCATTCAACTCCCGACGGACGACCAGCCGCAAGCCAGCATCAGGGTCGAGAAGGATGGCGTCTTCAGCAGCTGGATCATGGATGCCGATGGCACGCTGATCGCCAGTGGAGATGCGCCGTTCACGGAGTTCCTGACCCGGCTTCACATCAATCTCCATTTGCCTGGCAGCTGGGGCATATTCCTCGTCGGCCTGACCGGGGTCGCCTTGCTTTCCTCGCTGATCTCCGGGCTGCTCGCCCACCCGCGCATCTTCCGCGACGCCTTTCACCTGCGGCTGGGCGGGTCACGCCGCCTGCAGGAAGCCGATCTTCACAACCGCATCGGCATCTGGGCCCTGCCATTCCATATGATCGTCTCGCTGACCGGTGCGTTACTGGGGCTTACAACCATCATCGTCGGCGTGCTGGGCATGGCGCTGTTTCAGGGCGATGTCGACAAGGTGTACAGCCTGTTCATCGCGCAGCCGCCGAAGGACGACCCGCGGCCCGCGCCGGTCATCGACCTGCGGCCCATGTTCTCGCAGGTCAAACGCCTCGCGCCGGATGGGCGCACCAATCTCATCATGCTGGAACATCCCGCGGAACGCGGTGGCGCGGCCTTGTTCAACACGCTGCGCGATGACAGCCGCCTGTCGAACTATGATAGCTATGCCTTCGATCGCGACGGCACGCTCTATCATTCCGCGCGAGCAGCCGAGGGCAATCTGGGGCAGCGAATCCTGGGTTCGCTAGGCAAGCTGCATTTCGGCTGGTTCGGCGGCGGCGCGCTCAAGATCGCCTACGCTCTGCTCGGCCTGGGGCTGACCTATCTGGCGGCGGGCGGCGTCACGATCTGGCTGGCACGACGGCGGGACAAACGCGATCCGGCCCCCGGCCTGGAAAGGCTCTGGACAGCAACGATCTGGGGCCAGCCGGCGGCACTGGGCCTTGCCGCGCTGGCCACGTCGGCTTTCGCCCCTGTGGTCACCAAGGACGCGCTGATCTGGACATGGGGCATCGCCACGCTGATCCCCCTGTTCGCGGCGTTGCGGGTCGAGGCGGCCGATCTGTCCCGGTGGCTGAAACATGCCTCCGCCGCCACGCTCATCGCGGCTGGCGCGATCCATCTGGCGCGGTTCATGCCGAACGATCCGGTCATATGGGCGGTGGATGTCGGGCTGCTGGCCTGTGGCGGGGTCCTGCTGCTGTTCGCGCGGGGCACAGCGCCGAAAGCTACCGCGCAAACCGCCTGAGGAACGCCCGTCGTCCCGCTGCGGACAGCCTGTAACGCACGGCCAGTCGCGCCCGCCCCTCCCATCGGTCCCGCAGACCGGGAAGAGCCGAAAGACACCTCTCACCAATCTGCTCAAGGCATTCGCGCCCAGCCTTAAAAAGCCGAGGTCACGCCGAATTCCGCGACAATGCGGCGATAGTCGTAAATTTCAATCGACGAACGGTTCCGTTCCCATTTCAGGCGAGCCAGGGGCGCAAACCTGCCAAGACTCAACCCCCGCAAGGTGGCAGCGACGCTTGCACTATAGCGGTTCTCGACGCGACGGCGCGGGTAAAGCAGCAGGCGCGCGTCCGCTTCCAGATGGCTGTAGCTCAACGTACCCACCAATGTCGTACGACCCATTTCGCGAAACAGATAGGCAGAGGTTCCGCCTGCGGCCAGCGAATAGCCGGAGTCGCGCGCCGCCTCGCGGAAACCGAAAGCCTGCACGCCGCCCCCGAAGCGTGCACTGAACGCCCTGTCGATACTGGCCGACAGGGTGAAATTATCCGCCGTCTGGAGGGCATTGCGCTTGTTGACGACATGAGCGATGGCGCCATCCACCCGCACCTGTCCACGCTTTCCCACAGGCCGCTGCCAACCGACGCTGCCGCCGATCGACGTGCTGAAAAGGTCGCCACCATACCAGCGCCGCGAAGGACCAACGGCGAAGGTGAGTTGATTGCCGGCCCAGCGATATTGGGGACCGGCCTGGATCGCCACGGTGACGTCGTTGAAATCGGAATCGCGGTACAGCGTACTGCTGGTCGACAGGCGCACGAGCAGGTCGGCGCCAGCGTCGATACCCGTGCGAAAATAGCCTTGCCCCTGCACGGCCAGGCCGATGCCGGATTGCGCGCGAGCATCCTCATCCAGCAGGAAATCACCGATCACGGTGCCCAGCGTGTCCGACCGCGTAGCCCGGTTGATATTGCTGTCCGGCGCGATCGCAATCTCGATCGATCCGCCCAGCGGCTTGCGCGCGTTGAGCGCATGCGCGTAAAACCGGACGAGCTGCTCCACCGCCGGGGGAAGGCCCGCCGCCTGCGCCGCGCGCAATTCCCTTCGCGCGCCGGTCATGTCGCCAAGCAGCGCCTGCATGCGCGCCAGTTCCAGACGAACGCGGGCCGCGTTGGGCTTGTCATCGATGATCCGTCGAAATTCGCGCGCGGCGTCCGCATAGCGCCCCAGATCGTCAGCTAACATCATGCCCAGTCTGAAGCGCGCCTCGGTACGAACCTCGATGTCGGGATCCTGTATCAGCGCGCGATAGGCGCTTTGCGCTGTCACGAAATCACGTCGCGCGCGCGACTGATCGGCCAGCATGAAAACCTGTGTCTGGGAAAGGTGGGTCCGCGCGGAAGGCTGCGCCACCGATCCGCTCTCGTCCTGCGCGTGCGCGCCGGGCGCGAGGCCTGCGACCATTATCGCGGCAAGTAGTCGATTAATAAAAATGGCGCACCCCCATAGTCGGCTCCGTATAGCGATGGCACCGCTACCGTGTCCGTTCCCCCAATTTCGCCTGCGCCAACACGCGACATATTGCAATAATGCAAACTCTCCTCCGATCCTTGCTTGACTGGAGCGACTGGCTGTCGCCATGAAAGAACAGGATCGTTGGGGGGACGGAATGAAGATCGGCTATGTGACAGCGGGCGCCGCGGCAATAATATGCCTGTCCGGCTGTGGGGGATCGGGGGACGTGAACAGTACCCCGGCGCCCCCCCCCTCCACGCCGCGCAACATCACTATGAATGACCTCAAGGTCAGCCAATCCTTCATAAATGATGCCGCGACGCTGAAGGGCGTGTGGGACCTGACGACCGGGACGGCAATCGATGGGACCAGTCAGCCAGCCAGCCTGTCGATCCACTATGACGCGGCGACGAAATCCTATGCGTTCAACACCGACGCGCGGAACGAAACCTTCGCCGTGTCAGATATCACCGCGCAGGATATATACGACACCGCCTACCTCCGGGGGGATGCGGGGCAGAGCGAGATGCTCACGCTGGTCAAGCAACCTTATACGGCACAGGCTGGCCTGCGATACGTCGCCATGGGCTTCTGGCAAAGCCATGCAAGCGCCGATGGCCGGCAATCCAATGAATTCTCGATCTTCACCTATGGCCTGCCCACCGCATCGGAAAAGATGCCCCGTTCCGGCGCGGCCGCCTATGGCATTGACATGTTCGGGCTGGTGACCATGGCCGGAGAGGAACCGATGTCCTTTCAGGGCAAGGGGAAATTCAGCGTGGACTTCACCCGGGGAATATTCACGACCCAGGCCAGTTCGGCAGAATATGGGCTGGTAACCGACAAGGGCCGCTCTGGCGGCGGGATCGAACTGCGCGCCGGGGGACAACTATCCTCCACCGGGACGTTCTCCGGGCCCGCCGTTTACGGCAGCAGTTACGGCCAGGCTGCAGGCACGATCGCAGGGCGTTTCCACGGCCCCGCGGGCGAGGAACTGGGCGGTGCTTTTCAAACGGCCAATGCCGCCGGCATGGCAGCGGTGGGGGCGATTGTCGGATCGCGCGACGCCAGCCAGACGCCGGACCAGCAGACCCTGACCGGGATGACCGCGGAGCATATTTTTTACGCCCGCCATGACACTAACAACTTCGGCTCTCTTCACTGGCTCAACGCCGAAACCTTCGATTATTCGGGATATTCGTCCGACATGGTCGGTGGTCGCTTTACAAGCAATGACAAGATCCCAGGCAAAAATCCCAATTTCATCACCTACACCAAAAGTGGCGACAACGGCTATGGGCAGCAGGATGTCGTACTGGAGCTGTATAAACCCGGTTCGGCGAACACAGAACTGGCGCTGACCTATGCGTCCTTCGGTCATTGGGCAGGCACAAGGGCAGGATCGACCCAGCACACCTATTTCACCTATGGCTTTACGACTGGCAGCAATTTTTCTGGCGGCCCGGACCGGCACCGCACGTTATGAGGGCATTGCCTATGGCTCGGGCATCAGCAGCGACGGGTTGGCGCATTACGACGTAAACGGAACGTCCCAATTCGACGTCGATTTCGGCGCGCAAACTTTCGGCGGCGGAATGGCATTGGCGGGGGCCGATACGTCCTCGGGCGCGCAAAGGGACTTTGGCGCCTACGATGTCGCGGGGACCTTATCCGCACAAGGTTCCGCCATGAGGGGTACGATATCCCGTGAAGGGACCGGTTTCGGCGCCCTCGATGCTTTCTTCTACGGCGCCGATGCGCAGGAAATCGCGGGTACTTTCCACCTGAACACCCCGGCAACCGGCGGCGAGAACAGGGAAGTGAGCATCATGGGCGCCGTCGCCGCCACGCGCCGGTGATCAGCGGGCCGGCCAAATAGCTGGCGTGCGCCGCCTGAACTGGAACGGGGCCGGGAAGGAAGCGCGACATCGCTCACGCCCGGACGGCCGTATCACCCTGCGGGGCAGATGCACGCGGGACGCGTCGCATTCTGCCCCACCGAATCGTGGTCGCCATCCGGCAATTTGCCCGCCAAAATCGACCCGCGATGCCGGGTCAGCGGCATCGGGCGCCACAGCGGCAACATCGTGCCGTCCGTGTGTGCGCCCCTGCCCCGCCTCAGGCCACAGGGTTTCGCACCGCGTCATACGTCGCGCGCGGTCCGCCCGGCGGCTCCGCTTGCGTGCAACAGACGCCCGGGCGGTCCATGCCTGGGCGCCCCAGCCAGCCGACAGCCTTCGCGCAATGTCTACTGCGCGGCGACCCACGCGGCGAAAGGGGGATGGACGGCGTCCGTTTCCGACAGAGCGAGGACCGCCGGCACATCATAGGGATGCAGCGCGGCGAGCCGCGCCATCAGCGCGTCGCGGCGATCGGGCGCAGTCTTGAACAGCACGGGGATTTCCACCGCCCGTTCGATCGTCCCGTTCCAGCGATAAAGGGACGTGCACGGCGCGCCGATGTTGACGCAGGCCGCGAGCCGTTCCTCCACCATCTGCCCGCCGATCCGTTCGGCGACGTCCACGTCCCCGAACAGCGTGTAGACGAGGACGACGGCCTGCCCGGTCATGCGCGGCGCATGCCAACGACATGCGCGCCCCAGGCGGCGCTGGCAACGACGATCGCGCCGACCGCCTGATGCAGCACGGCCAGCCACAGCGGAATGCCGCCAATCACCGTCGCGATACCCAGCACGATCTGTATGCCGACGGACGCGTTGATGGCGATCGACGGCCCGCGCAAGCCCATCGCCTTTGCCCGCCGCGCGAGCAGCGCCAGCGCGATCGCCGCGATCCAGGCCCACCAGCGATGGATGAAATGAACCAGATAGGGGTCGCTGGACAAGGTCGCCCACAATGAACCGAGCCAGTTGATCCCCTGTGGCACGAAATGATCGTTCATCAGCGGCCAGCTGTTCGACACATAACCGGCATTCAGCCCGGCGGTGAAGGCGCCGAACATCAGTTGTACGAGCAGGATCAGCAGCACGACGAGAACGAAAGGCGGCAATGTCGCCGGACGGGCGGCCGGATCACGCGCCAGCGCGCGCAGGTCCAGCGCCGTCCAGACCAGCCCGCCGATGATGAAGAGCGCGGCCAGCAGATGCACTGCCAGCCGATAATGGCTGACATCGGTGCGGACGGACAGGCCGGACTGCACCATCCACCAGCCGATCGCACCCTGAAAACCGCCCAGTGCCAGCAGCGCCACGAGCCGCCAGCCATAGCCGGCGGGAATCGCGCGGCGCCATGCGAACCAGACAAGCGGCATGGCAAAGGCGATGCCGATCAGCCGGCCGAGCAGACGATGCGCCCATTCCCAGAAGAAGATGAACTGGAAATCCCCCAGGCTCATGCCCCGGTTGATTTCCTGATATTCGGGGATTTGCTGATAGGCGTGAAACGCCGCCATCCACTGGTCATGGGTAAGCGGCGGTATGGTGCCGGTGATCGGCTTCCATTCGGTGATGGACAGGCCCGATTCGGTCAGACGGGTGATACCCCCGACGACGACCATGACGAAAACAAGCATGGCCACCATCAGCAGCCAGCGGGCGATAGCCAGCGGCCGGGGCCGCCCGGCGGACGATCGATGGAGAGGAAGCGCGGTCATGCGGAAGGCTCCAGGCGTATAAGGCGCGGCGGACGCAACGGGCGGGGCGCGGAAGCGGACACGGGCCGGAATCCACGCCCGCCGGAACGCGGCGCCGGCGCGTTATGCCAGTTCCACCGCCATCGCCGTCGCTTCCCCGCCGCCGATGCACAGGCTGGCGACGCCGCGCCGCAGGCCGCGTTCCTGAAGCGCGGCGATCAGCGTCGCGATGATGCGCGCGCCCGACGCGCCGATCGGGTGGCCCAGCGCCGTCGCGCCGCCGTTGACGTTCAGCTTGTCCGCCGGAATATCCAGATCGCGCGCGGCGATCATCGCGACGACGGCAAAGGCTTCGTTCACTTCGAACAGATCGACGTCCGCGACGGTCCAGCCCGCCTTTTCCATCGCCTTGCGTATCGCCGGGACCGGCGCGGTGGTGAACAGGGCGGGTTCCTGCGCGTGCGCCGCGGCGGCCGCCACCGTCGCGACGACGGGCAGGCCCAACCGCTCCGCCACGCTGCGGCGCGTCATCACCAATGCCGCCGCGCCGTCGGAAATGGACGACGCGTTGGCGGCGGTGACCGTCCCATCCTTGGTAAAGGCGGGCTTCAATGCGGGTATCCTGTCCGGCTTTGCCTTGCCCGGCTGTTCATCGGTGTCGACCACCACATCCCCGCCCCGGCCGGGAACCGTCACCGGCACGATTTCCCGCGCGAAAGCACCGCTGGCGATCGCCTCGCTGGCGCGGGACAGGGAACGAACGGCGTACTCATCCTGTTCGGCACGGGTGAACTGATAGGCGCGCGCCGCCTCGTCCGCGAACACGCCCATGGCCGTGCCGGGCTGATAGGCATCCTCCAGCCCGTCCATCATCATCGTGTCGACAATCCGGTCATGGCCGATACGCGCACCCGACCGATGCTTGGGCAGGGCATAGGGCGCATTGGTCATGCTTTCCATGCCGCCGGCGACGATGATGTCGACGGCGCCGGACGCCAGTGCCTCATGCGCCATGATCGCCGCCTGCATGCCAGACCCGCACATCTTGTTCACGGTGGTCGCCTCCACCGATTGCGGCAGGCCGGCGCCCAGCGCCGCCTGACGAGCGGGCGCCTGACCCAGCCCCGCCGGCAGGACGCAGCCCATATAAATGCGATCGATCGCGTCCGCCGGCACGCCTGCGCGCCCGACCGCGGCCTCGATCGCGCGCGCGCCCAGTTGCGGCGCCGTCAGCCCGGACAAAGCGCCCTGAAACGCGCCCATCGGGGTACGGGCATAGCTGGCGATGACTATCGGATCATTGTGCATCATTGTTGTCCATCAAACAGGCCGTCAGGCCAAAAAACACCAAACGCGCCGGCCGGCCGAGAGGAGGCGGTCGTCGCCCGTCCCGCACGCCCATGCCAACGCATGACGGCATGGCCAGCGGGGTGCTTATCCCAGCCGGTCCATACCGGACAATGTGCCACATTGCCCTATGCGCGATCGCTGAAACAATCGCGCCAATCGGGTGGCGGCGAACCGCCCCTACCATATTCGCGGGCGATATTCATGACATATTCCCCTGGGAAAAGCAGGCGCCGGCTGACGCATTGCGACTCGCCGGTCTCCGCTTGATCAGGGGGACTGCGGGTGGGGATCGGGCAGCCCCGCAGCTCAGGATCGGCCCATAATCCGCCCTCCGCCCCACACGCCGTGCCGCCAATGCCGGACCAGTCCTGCCCCTCACCAACGTCCGCCTCGATCACGATCATGATCGCCCACCCAGGGGCGGGCAGCAGGCGACACCGGCCGCCCGCCGGTTCCACAGCATGGCGCGATCCACGCCCACAGGCGCAAGACGGTGGACAGGCGCCTGCCCATGCCCGAAGCGGCCAGGCCTGTCCTCAGCCAGCCGCCACGTTACACATGCGTCGCCCTCGCGTCCGACGACGGGATAAGCGCCCGGAGCCGCCACAAGCGATTATGCGACAGCATCGCGCGTGACCATGGCGCGATGTCGATCGACAGGGTCACGGAAAGCGGCATGCCCAGGGCATGGGACAAGGCGGCACGGATCATCATCGGATGGGTGACAGCCAATGTCCGGCCGCCGATGGACGCCGTCATGTCAATCCACGGGCCGATACGGGACCGGGCGGCGGTCAGGCTTTCTCCCTCGGGCGCGCCCGCCGCCGGGTCGGCGATCCACGCCGCCAGCCCGCCCGGCTCCGCCGCCTGAATATCGGCGAAGCCGCACCCCGTCCATCGGCCATGGTCGATGTCCGCGAGCGCAGGATCGACAGAAGCCGCCATGCCCAGCGCGTCGGCCGTCTGGCGCGCGGCGAGGGCCGGGCTTACGCAATAGCGGTCCGCCGCCAACCGTTCGGCGCGGCGTCCGGCCTTGCCCCGCCCCGCCGGTTCCAGCGGTTCATCAGGGCCGGGAAAACCACCGACACGCGCGAAACGCGTGGGCCCGGCGCAAACAAGGGTGAGCGATGCGGACAGACGATACCCCGGACAGATTGACACTGCGGGCGGGGCCGTTCACAACGCCCGCGCGTTCAGGAGGAAGAAGCCGGTGGAAACCCGGCGCGGTCGCGCCACTGTAATCGACACCCGGCGGAGCGTCGAGAGCCAGACCTTCCCCCCGACATGATATCTTAACCGGGACGCGCAATCCCGCAAAGGAGTGACGGCCATGGCCACGACAGCCCCCTATTTCGACGATGCCTTCATCCCGGTTCGCGGGGCCAGCACCATACCGCTGGAAGACATTCTGCCCTGGGCCGTGTTCGGCACGCTGATCGCCGTGATCTTCCTCTATTTCGTCAGCACCGAACAGGGTGCCTTCGCCCTGTTCGACGGCATGTTCGTGCACGAATATGTGCATGACGGCCGGCATCTGCTCGGCTTCCCCTGTCACTGACGGCGCGGAAAGCGGGACAGGCATGACCAGGGATTTATTGTGGCGCGGGATGCTGGCCGGCATCCTCGCGGCCATTTTGTCGACACTGTGCGCGCGTTCGTTGGCCGAACCGCAGATCGACCTCGCCATCGCCTTTGAAGCCGCGCATGCGGCGCATGACATGGGCGGCGACCATGCGGAGGAACTGGTCAGCCGCGCGACGCAGAAAGGCGCGGGGCTGCTGACCGCGCTGGCCCTGTATGGCGCCGCGGCTGGCGGCCTTTTTTCGCTCGTCTTCGCTTATGGCTATGGCCGGATCGCGAAACTGGGGCCTCGCAGCTTCGCGCTGCTGCTGGCCGTGCTGGCGTTCCTGCTGGTGACGGTCGTGCCGGGCCTGAAATATCCGCAGACGCCGCCCGCCGTCGGCCAGCATGAAACCGTCGGCATCCGCACCGCCGCCTATTTCGCGATGATCGCGCTGTCGCTGGGCGCGGCGGTGATTGCCGGCATGCTGCGCGCGCGGCTGCTGCAAAACCGTCAGGCCATCGACGCGACGCTCCTGTCCGTCTGCGCTTATGGGGTCATGGTCATCCTCGGCCAGTTCCTCCTCCCGTCGATCGACGAAGTGCCCGCCGATTTCCCGGCGACATTGCTCTGGAATTTCCGCATGGGATCGATCGCCACGCAACTGGTGCTATGGGCAACGATCGGCATCGCCTTCGGCCTGGCGGCGGAGCGGTCGATGAAGCGGCCTTAGCGGAATGTGGCACGGGGCGACTGCCGCCCCGCGTGCAGATGGTGGCCGGTCCCTGAAAGCGCCCGGCATGGACCGTCGACTTTTGCACCGCACGATCCGCGCCCGCATGATACCGCCGGCAACACGCGCGACCACCTCGCGGGGAAGAACACGGCCTGCCGGCGAAGAACAAGGCGGGTAACACGCACTTTACTCGTCCTCATCGCACGGTTCAGGCTCCCCACCGGAAACCCCCATCCCCTCGGTCGCCACCAAATGGGGGGGCAGGACGGATCGACATTGTGCTTTGACGGACGGCAAATGGCGGCTTTTCGTGCCGCTGCTGCTCAGCTGCTGCAAACAGGCTGAGCGCCGGGCCACGAAAAACCGCCATTTTCGTCACACAGTCCTCTGAACGTCGATCCACCCTAGAAGCGGAAGGACGCCCTTCCGACCCATCCGTTCTGGCGGCTGTCCCCGCCAAAGGAGCCGCTATAACCGACCGAGATGTCGATCCCGGTCGTGCTCGTGATCGCCACACCCGCGCTCACGCGCGTCAGCGGGAATGCGGTGCGCTCCCGCAGCGTGAGCACAGGCGCGTCGACCAGCCCTTCGGCCGCCGCGAAGCCGCCCTTCATCGTCCAGTTGGCGTTGGAGAACGTCACGCCGCCCGAAACATAGGGCCGCAGCCAGTTGCCGCCACCCATATGGAATTTGGCGCCCGCTTCGAACTGCGGCGTGGCCGATATCGCAAAGCTGGTGTGCGGGCGGAAACGCATGGCCGCGAGCGATCCGCTTTCTTCCGTTTCCATCCGGATCCAGCGGCCGTCGACCTGAATGGCCGGCTGATAATAGAAAGCGCCGTCTTCGAACATATATCCGACACGGGCCGAAATGCCATATTGGCGTCCCTTCTGCGTGTAGGTCACACGGTCGCCGATGCCCGGCAACAGGATGTCGGGCAGATACGTCCCTTCCAGGGTTTCGCCCGGCGTGCTGGCGACCCGATCGACGCGCGTGTCGCGGTCCCCGCTGAACCGCGAGTTGCCGAAACTGAACACCGCATCGGCAAACAACCGGCCCTTCCCATATTTCACGGTCGCATAGCCGTGCCAGGAATCCCCGGCCTGCGCCGACAACCGCTCGTCGCGCCAGCCGATGCTGGATGAGAAATTACTACGCGCGAGGCTGAGGCCCAGCGCCCAGTTGTTCGCCACCTGCACCTGAAAACCGCCGCTATAGGTCTGGAACGAATCCTGACGCGTCGTATGGCCCGGCCCGGCATCATAGCGATATTCGGTGTTGGGCACCGCCTCCAGCCAGATGCAATTGCCCAGCATATTGCCGACCCGCGCGCCCGCGCCGCAGCCGCGCGCCGCATCCAGCCCGATGTCGGTCGTGCGGTTGAGGATTTCGGCCGTATGGACCGCATAATGCGGGGTCAGCCGCACCAGCGTATCACCGAACGTCCGCTCATCCGGCAGGAACCGCATCATGTTGATAAGCCGCGCCATGGGATTGGCGGGCGATGCCGCGCCTTCGACAGCGTCGAAATATCCGGCCATCGACCGGCTGGTCCCGTTCATGATCCCTACGCCCGGCAGGCGGGCAAGGTCGCTGAACAGCGGCTTGTCGGCATGCAGCACCAGATCGGTCCCATTTTCCACCGCCGTGCGGAAATGGAAGCCGACGGTCGGACGGAAGCTGGGTTCAAAACCCGCATTGGTCATGCCGTCCGCCGCGCTGGCGATGACATAGCGGTCGAACAGCTTGTCGATCGACAGGAAGTTGAGCGGCGCGCGACCCGCAAAGGCGCCGGTGCCCGATATGGTGAGCCGGTCGGTCGACTGGCTGTCCAGATCGATATCGACGACATAGCGGCCGGTCGCGGACTGCGCGTAGCTGCCCGTCACATCAACCGTGCCCAGTTCGCCGATCCCGCGATTGCTGGTCAGGCCGGCGTCGGCAAAATGCCCGGCCGCGCCCAGATTGACGGTCCGCAAACCGATATAGCTCGACCGCGCGTCGTTGACGAAGCGGTTGAGGCCCGTGCCCATATCCATATTGCCGATGATCCGGCCGCCGATATTTTCGATCCGGTCATTGCCCGACGTCGCGGTGATTGTGCTCGCACTGAACCGGTCCGCCAGTTCGCCGATCGTCCCGATCTCCACATCCTTTGCCAGCGCAAAGGTCAGCCCCCGGTTACGGACGAGATTATTCGTGCCGCCGACCAGCATCACCGCGGCGCCCGTGCCACCGCCGCCGACGGTGTAATCGCCGTTCAGGGCCACCGTGATATCGCCCTTGTTACCGCGCGCCGAGCTTTCGGCGTAGACCGCGACCGAATCCTGCCCGCGCGCGAACAGCGATTCCTGCGCGGTGAGCCGTACCGCCCCGGCATTACCTTGCCCGGTCGCGCTCTGGCCGAACAGCGCATAGGAACTGGCGCCGGTCACGACGACTTCACCCTGCGCGGTCGCTTCGATCGCGCGGGCGTTGCCTTCGCCGCCCTGCGACCCGGCGCCAGACCGGCCCAGCGTCATCGACGACAGCCCGCCCAGCCCGCCGGACCCGCCGACCGACTGGATGACGATGCCGTGCGACCGGTCGCCCGATGTGCCGATCGCGCCATTCTGGACGATCGTCACGATGCCGCCGGTTCCCCGGTCGCCCGCTGGCGAATTGAAGCCGATGGAATCGGGGCCGGCCCCGTTGTCGCCGGTGGCGAAGCGGCCGAAGCCCGCGCCGCCAATCCCGCCGCCGCCGCCCACGGACTGGGCGATGATCGCGATCGAATCGCGCCCTTCTGTGATGATGTCACCGGTGCGGATCACGGTCACATTACCGCCATCACCGCCCGCGCCGCCCAGGCCGCCGATGGCGATGCCGTTGGCGTTGCTGCCCTTCGCATCGCCGGCATAGCCGCCGCCGCCGCCCACCGATTGCGCCACCACGCCATGCGCGCGTTCGCCGATGGTGTGGATGAGGCCCGATGTTTCGACGCGCACATTGCCGCCATTACCGCCCGCGCCGCCCATACCGCCAAGCTGGACCATATAATTCTCGTCGCCAGAACCGCTGGTGGACGTGACGCCGCCAAAGCCGCCGCCGCCGCCCACAGACTGGGCGAATACGCCCAGCGCGCCCGCGCCGTGCGTCAATATCTCGCCGCTGTTGGTGACGGTCACCGATCCGCCATGGCCGCCGGCGGCACCACCGCCGCCATAACCGCCGCCGACCGACATGTCCGCGCCCGACGCACTGGACGCACCGGTGGCGACACCGCCACCGCCGCCCACAGACTGGGCGAACACGCCATGCGCCAGATCGTCATAGGTGCCGATCCGCCCGGCATTGGTCACCCGTACCGCGCCGCCGATATTGCCCGCGCCGCCAAAGCCGCCCAGCGTCAGGTTGACGCCGGTATCGCCCTTGCCGGTCGAAGCGCCGGCCGCCGCGCCCGTGCCGCCGCCGCCGCCCACAGACTGGGCCAACACGCCGAATGCGGCATATCCTCTCGTCTGGATGCTGCCCGATGCGGTGTTCGCCACGCCGACCGCGCCGCCTGCGCCGCCCGTGCCGCCCAGGCCGCCGACCGCCAGTTGAACCTGAACATCCGCCTCATCATCGGCGCCGTCCGCGTTCGCCGCGCCGCCATTGCCGCCGCTGCCACCCACGGACTGCGCCAGCACGCCATGGGCGTTGGCGCCTCTGGTCGAAATCGAGCCGCTATTTTCCACATCGACCGCGCCGGCCCGGCCGCCATTGCCGGCAAAGCCGCCGATGGCAAGGTTGACCGACACGTCTTTGCCCGCCGACGTGCCCATGCCGCTGCCACCGTTACCGCCGCCGCCGCCGACCGATTGTCCGAACACGCCGATCGACCCATGGCCCAGCGTGGTCACAAAGCCCCGGTTGGTCAGGCTGACACGGCCGCCCTCACCACCCGGCGCGCCCAGCCCGCCAAAACCGCCGCCAATGGCGATTTCGGATTTCGACGCCGTGACGGTGCCGGTGGCGACACCGCCGCCGCCGCCCACCGACTGCGCGAACACGCCATGCGCCAGCGCGCCTTCGGTGATGATCAGGCCCAGACTGTTGACGGTTACCGCGCCGCCGATATTGCCCGCGCCGCCAAAGCCGCCCAGCGCCAGATTGACGCCCACATCGCCAGTGCCCGTGGTCGCGCCCGCCGTGCCGCCGGAGCCGCCGCCGCCGCCGATCGACTGGGCGAGGATGCCGAACGCGCCATAACCCTTTGTCCAGATCATCGACGGATTGTTCGTCACATCCACAGTGTCGCCCGTGCCGCCGCTGCCGCCCAGGCCGCCGACCGCCAGCCGCACCTGAATCCCGGCTTCGTCATCGTCATGCGCCGCGGCAGCAGCGCCGCCATTGCCGCCGCTGCCGCCCACGGACTGCGCCAGAACGCCATGGGCCTGCGCGCCCAGCGTGTTCAGGATGGCGCCGTTCGTCACCGTCACCGCGCCACCCAGCGCGCCGACGCCCGCAAAGCCGCCCAGCGCCAGATCGACCGACAGTTCCTTGCCCTCGCTCGCGCTTTGGCCGACGCCGCCATTACCGCCGCTGCCACCGACCGACTGCGCCAGAATAGCGATCGCGCCCAGCCCGCTGGTGTCGATATTGCCGCCCGAATTATTGCGCACGCTGACATTGCCGCCCTGATCGCCGGCCCCGCCAAAGCCCGCCACGGTGGCGCCGATGGCATATTCGCCCTTCGCCTCGGACGACGCATTCGCGCCGTTGCCGCCGCCACCGCCGATGGAACTGGCATTGATGCCCAGCCCATAGGCGCCGCGCGTCACGATGGCCCCGCTATTCGTCACGCCGACCGTACCGCCGCGTCCGCCCGATCCGCCAAAGCCACCGACCGACAGGGCGATACCCACGGTCGGTTCGTTCAGCACCCGGTCGACCGCCGATCCGCCCGACCCGCCCGATCCGCCGATCGACTGAGCGATGATGCCGTTCGCGCCAAAGCCGCGTGCCTCGATCCGCGCGCTGTTGGTCACGGTCACCTGACCGCCATCATTGCCGCCGCCGGCCATGCCACCGACACCCGCCGCGATGCCCACACGCGTCGCGGAGGAATGCGCCGCCAGATCGGACGAAGCGGACACATTGCCGCCCGTACCGCCGCCGCCGCCGATCGACTGAACCAGCATGCCGTGCGAGAGCGCGCCGCGCGTCGTGATCTGCCCCTTGTTATCCGCCGACGCGGTGCCGCCGCGATTGCCGGTGCCGCCAAAGCCGCCGACGCCGACAGACGCCGTGATCGAAAAATTGCTGGGCGAAGTAAGCTGGTTGTTTTCCGCCCGCGACTGGCCGCCCGCGCCGCCGCCGCCGCCGATCGACTGCGCCACGATACCCGCACTGTCATGCCCGTGGGTGTCGATGGTCATGACGTTGGCGACCCGCACCGTGCCGCCACGATCGCCATCGCCGCCCATGCCACCGACCGCGACCGCAAGCTGGCCCGACGGATAATTGACGCTGGGGACCTGGGTGGTGAAGGCGGTCGCCGCACCGCCCTTGCCGCCGCCGCCGCCGATCGACTGCGCCAATATGCCTTCCGAAGAATCGCCCCGTGTCACGATGCGCCCGGCGCTGGTCAGCACTTCGGCCGTGTTGCCCACGCCGCCGTCGCCGCCGCTGCCGCCGACATTGACGGCGATGTTGAAGACAGAGTTGAACCCGGCCGAAATGCCCTTGCTGGCGCCGCCCGCGCCGCCGCCGCCGCCGATCGATTGCGCGACGATGCCGCCCGACTGAAAGGCATCTTCCGCCAGGATATTGCCCGCCGCCTTGACGCTGACCGCGCCCGACGCGCCGCCCCCGCCGCCGGTGCCGCCGACACCGACCGAAAAGCTGCCGGACGGATAGGGGAAATAGACGATGGCGTTGGCTGAAATCGCGTTCGCGTCCCCGCCGGCACCGCCGCCGCCGCCCACCGATTGCGCGAGGATGCCGCGCGAAAATTCGCCGGTCGTGCGGATGTCGCCGCTGTGATCGACGCTCACATTCGCGCCCGATCCGCCCGCGCCGCCGCCGCCGCCGATGGCAACCGCACCGCCCAGCGGGGTCGCCGCGACGGACCCGGCATTGCCGCCCGCGCCGCCGCCGCCGCCCACCGACTGCGCGAGGATGCCGTAGGAAAAGCTGCCGCCGGTCGCGATATTCTTGCCGTTGACGACATCGACGCGGCCGCCATTGCCGCCGCCATCGCCCGATCCGCCCACCGACAGGCCAAGGCCTGATGTGAAGGAGAAGACCGATCCGCCGCTGCCGCCGCCGCCGCCGACCGACTGGGCGAAGATGCCCG